>NZ_JCAFSM010000004.1:0-395551 GCF_059369255.1 Stenotrophomonas sp. YJH_SMC_110
CCCGGGTGCGCGACGCTGAAAACGGGCTGGTCCCTGCCTAAGGCCAGCCAGGGCGCAGACCAAAGGCTGCCGGCCAGCGGCCGGCACTACCGTGCCCGTCTCCTGGAGGGGCCAAGCCCCTCCATCAACACAGTTGCTACAGGGGCGTACTTGCGGCGTCCCCGCACTCCGACACCGCCCCGCCACCCCACGGAACGTTGCTGTTGCTGTTGCTGCTGAGGTTGCCGGCCAGCGGCCGGCACTACCGCGGGTGCAGGGCGCAGCCCTGCCGCGGCGCCGTCAACGCCGCCGACGCTTGCGGTCCACGTACAGGGTTCTGGCGATGCTCAGCACGATGCCGACACCGATACCCACCACGCAGCCCAGCAGCAGGTTGTCGGCGCCCAGCCCTACGCCCACGCCGACCACGGTGGCGATGATCATTTCGGCGGTGTGGGAAATCGGTTCGGGCTTCGGGGCGGACATGCAGGCTCCAGCATCAGTTCGGTTCGGAAGGGGCCGAAGGCCCGGAAACGACAAGGCCGGGTTTCCCCGGCCTCGTCTGGTGTCACGTGCAGCGGGCCGTCAATGCGATTCGGCCGGGCCTGCGATCGGCGGCAGCGGGCGGGCGTCGCCGCCCTTGTCGTTGCCACCGTCCTTGTTCGACTTGCTCCAGCCCGCCGGCGGCGGCGGATCGCGGCCTTCCATGATGGCGTCGATCTGCGGTGCGTCGATGGTCTCGTACTGCAGCAGCAGCTGCGACATCGCATGCAGCTTGTCGATGTTCTCGGTCAACAGCTGGGTGGTGCGGGCATAGGCCTTGTCGAGGATGTTGCGCACTTCCTCGTCGATCCGGCGCGCCGTGTCGTTGGACACGCTCTTGTGCTGGGTGACCGAACGCCCCAGGAACACCTCGTCGTCCTCTTCGCCATAGGCGATCGGGCCGAGCTGCTCCGACAGGCCCCACTTGGTGACCATGTTGCGGGCCATCTTGGTTGCGCGCTCGATGTCGTTGGAGGCGCCGGTGGTGACCTTGTCCTCGCCGAAGATCAGCTCTTCGGCGACACGGCCGCCGTACAGGGAGCACAGCTGCGACTGGATCGCCACGCGGTTCATCGAGTACTTGTCGCCTTCCGGCAGGTACATCGTCACGCCCAGCGCACGGCCGCGCGGAATGATGGTGACCTTGTAGACAGGATCGTGCTCGGGCACCAGGCGGCCGACGATGGCGTGACCCGCTTCGTGGTACGCGGTCAGGGTCTTCTCGTCCTCGCTCATGGCCATCGAGCGGCGCTCGGCACCCATCAGGATCTTGTCGCGGGCACGGTCGAAGTGGTCCATGCGGACTTCCTTCTCGTTGCCGCGCGCGGCGAACAGGGCCGCCTCGTTGCAGAGGTTGGCCAGGTCGGCGCCGGAGAAGCCCGGGGTACCACGTGCGATCACCATCGGCTCGACATCGTCGGCCAGCGGCAGCTTGCGCATGTGGACCTTCAGGATGTGCTCGCGGCCCTTCACGTCCGGCAGGCCGACCACCACCTGGCGGTCGAAACGGCCCGGACGCAGCAGCGCCGGATCCAGCACGTCCGGACGGTTGGTCGCCGCGATCACGATCACGCCTTCGCCGCCTTCAAAACCGTCCATCTCGACCAGCAGCTGGTTCAGGGTCTGCTCGCGCTCGTCATGACCGCCGCCCAGGCCGGCGCCACGGTGGCGACCGACGGCATCGATTTCGTCGATGAAGATGATGCACGGGGCGTGCTTCTTGGCCTGCTCGAACATGTCACGCACGCGGCTGGCGCCCACGCCGACGAACATTTCCACGAAGTCCGAACCGGAGATCGAGAAGAACGGCACCTTGGCTTCGCCGGCAATGGCCTTGGCCAGCAGCGTCTTGCCGGTACCCGGCGGGCCCACCATCAGCACGCCGCGCGGAATCTTGCCGCCCAGCTTGGTGAACTTGGACGGGTCGCGCAGGAAGTCGACCAGCTCGCCCACTTCTTCCTTGGCCTCGTCGCAGCCGGCGACGTCGGCGAAGGTGACCTTGATCTGGTCCTCGCCCTGCAGCTTGGCGCGCGACTTGCCGAAGGACATCGCGCCCTTGGCACCGCCGCCACCGCCCTGCATCTGGCGCATGATGAACAGCCAGAAGCCGATGATCAGGATGACCGGCAGGAAATTCATCAGGATCGCGCCCAGGGAAATGCCGCTGGACGGCTCCTCCTGCACGATCTCCACGTTCTTGGTGCGCAGCACGTTGATCAGGTCACGATCGAACGGCGCGGTGATGGTGGACGACTGCCCACTGCGGGTGGTGTAGGTCAGCTGGCTGGTGCCCCCGCGCATGTCGTCGCCGAAGGCGACCTTCTGCACGTTGCCGCTGTCCACCTGGTCCAGGAACTGCGAGTACGACGCGCCCTGCGCGCCGGCCCCGGAGGACTTCGGCGAGAAGCTCTGGAAGACCACCATCAGCACGACGGCGACGACCACCCATAGCAGGAGGTTCTTGGTCAAGTCGTTCATCCTCATTGGCTCCGGTGTTCCTCTCAGTGCTGGCGTTGCGTTGGGGTCGAACTTGCGTACGTTGCGAGCTTACTTCATGTGGGCGCGTTTTCCCTGACCCAAGGCATACACCTCGGGAGAGCGCTTGCGCGACGCCTCCGGCTTGCGGATGGAGACCTTGTCGTAACGGCGGCGCATGTCGCGCACGTAGTCGTCAAAGCCCTCACCCTGGAACAGCTTGATCAGGAACGCCCCACCGGTCTTCAGGTGGTTGTCGGCAAAATCCAGGGCCAGCTCCGCCAGGTGCATCATCCGCGGCTGGTCGACCGCACCCACACCACTCTTATTGGGGGCCATGTCCGACAGCACAAGGTCTACCGGCTGATCCCCGAGCATGGCTTCAAACTGCGATAGGACGGCTTCTTCCCTGAAGTCACCATGAAGGAACTCCACGCCGGCCAGCGGCGGCATGTCCAGGATGTCCAGCGCCAGCACACGACCGGTGTCCCCGATCTGTCTCCGAACCTGCTGAGACCAGCCGCCGGGGGCCGCGCCAAGGTCGACCACCACCATGTGCGGCTTCAGCAGGCGGTCACGTTCGAGCAGCTCTTCGAGCTTGTAGGCGGCGCGCGAGCGCATGCCCTCGGCCTGCGCCTTCTTCACGAAGGGGTCGGAGAAGTGTTCCTTGAGCCAGCGCTGGCTGCTTTTGCTGCGGGTAGCCATTGAAAATAGGGGCTGATGGGGTCCTCATGATACCCTGATCGTCCCATTCAACCGTGTTTTCCTGCATGTCCATCGCCCTGACCGCCTCCCAGACCCGTTTCCTGCGCGGCCAAGCCCACGACCTGAAGGCCCTGCTGCAGACCGGCGGCAAGGGTGTGACCCCAGCCTTCATCGCGGAGCTGAACGAAGTGCTGGAGCGCCACGAACTGGTCAAGGTGAAGGTCGCCGCAGAGGATCGCGACGCCCGTGATGTGATGATCGGCGAGATCGTCGAAGCCACCGAAAGCGCGCTGGTGCAGCGCATCGGCCACGTCGCCGTGCTGTACCGCCCGAGCAAGGAACAGCGCCAGATCGTGCTGCCGCGCGGCTGATCGCCCTACCGTCATGCAGCTGAACCACGAACCGCCGGATTACGCCTACAGCCTGCGTGCCGCAGATGGCCGCTCGGCCAAGGTGAATGAGAAGGTGCTGGGCGGCAGTTTCTTCCTCACCCCGGACCAACTGGTCACGCACTGGCCGGTGGCAAGTGCCGCCGCGCTGCAGTTGGCGGACCTGGAGCCGATCCTGGCGCTGAATCCGGCGCTGATCGTGCTCGGCACGGGAGACCGTCAGGTATTCCCGCCCGCGGTGGTGATGGCCGCCTGTCTGTCGCGTGGCATCGGCCTGGAGGTGATGAACAATCCGGCCGCCGCGCGCACCTTCAACATTCTGGCCGGCGAAGGCCGCAAGGTCGCGGCCGCCTTCATCCTGGAAGGCTGAGTTCGAGCCGCCGGGTGCGCCCCGGCACTAGCTGCCCGAAGGTGTGCAGCGGAACGCGGAGAACGCCTGTAGCCGACCGATCAGGTTGCCACCCTGCCCCCAGCGGATATCCATGACCTTCCAGTCCGGGCCCTGCCGCTGCAGCAGGACCCGGTCGGTCCAGCGATAGTCGCCCACGGCCATGTCGACATGGACCCAGGTGGCGTCACCGCTCGATCCTGGCGCTCCCACCGTTATCGTCTCCGGCCGGTCCGGCGCCAACAGATACGGGCTCTGGTCGAGCATGTGCGGCTTCTCGTCGGGCGCGGCCAGTGCGGTGCAGGCCTGTTCATATGCACGCTGCGCATCGATGGCTGAGCGGAGGGCATCACCCAGCAGCGGAGCAATCGCCGTTTCGTTCGACTGCGGCGCCTGGATGGCGTCGTAGAGGCGGGTGACCACGTCACGTGGATCGCTGGCGGCGGTCGCCAACGGCGCGACGATGAGCAGCGCGAAAAGGGCTGTTGGGCGAGACATGCGGCACCGGATCGGGAGGCTGGTTCCGTTGAAGCATGCCGCTTCCCTGGCTTGTCGGGAAGCTTGAGATGTGCCACTCAAGGTCGCAAACGGCCACCCACGGCGGCCAGCGTACAGTGAGTCGAGCACGGCTCGACGCTACAGGTCGGGAACGCCGAGCATTGCCCGGCGCCACCCGATCCCACTGCCTCAACGCGCCGGCAGGTACTGCTGCGGGTCGACCGGCTTGCCGTTGTAGCGGGTGAGCCGGCGGTGTTTGCGGCCCATGGGCCGCACCGTCGGCAAACGCCCGGCGCGCTGCGCCGGGCCGGGGATCCGCCCGGATTATGAATCGACGATCAGCGCGCCGGCAGGTATTGCTGCGGGTCGACCGGCTTGCCGTTGTAGCGGATCTCGAAGTGGACCATGTCGCGGTTCGCACCGGTGCGGCCCATCTCGGCGATCTGCTCACCGGCCTTCACGCTCTGCCCTTCATTCACCAGGCGCTTGCGGTTGTGGCCATAGGCCGACAGCCACTGGTCGCTGTGCTTGATGATGATCAGCTCGCCGTAGCCGACCAGGCCGGCGCCGGAGTACACCACCACACCGTTGGCGGTGGCCTTCACCGGCTGGCCGCTGGTACCGGCGATGTCCACGCCCTGCTTGGTCGCATCGCCGGCAACGTAGCGGCCGACGATCGCGCCATCGGCCGGCCAGCGCCAGGCGATGTTGCTCTTCACCGGACCGGCCGGCGCCGGAGTTGGCGCCGTGCTGCCGGCGCTGCTGCCACCCGGGCGCGGCGCGGTGACCACCGTGGTCGGCGCGCGGCCGCCGCTGGCACCGGCCGGATACAGCCGGATCACCTGCCCCGGATGGATGGTCGAGGGGTTGTCCAGGCTGTTCCAGGCAATCAGGTCGGCCGGGGTGATGTCATGGATGCGGGCCAGCGCATAGATGGTGTCGCCCTTGCGCACCACCACGGTCTGCCCGGGCTTGGGCACCGAGGTCTTCGGCGTGGTCACACCACCACCGGTGCTGCCACCACCAGGACGAACCACAGTGGCGGTGCCGCAGGCGGCCAGGGTGGAAACCAGCAACGCCAGCGCGCCGATGCGCACTCCCTTGCTCAGACGATCAGGACTCATGCGAACTTCGACCTCCATACAAGCCAGGCGATCAGCACCACCACCAACGCGGTGGCGATCCAGCCCAGCGGTTCAATCCAGCGACGCAGTGCCGCTTCAGCACGCGCACCACCGATACGGATGACCGCAGCCAGCACGAACACGCGCTTGCCGCGACCGATCAGCATGCTCAACAGGTACTGCGGCATCGGTACGCCGACGATACCCGATGCCCACGTGAAGACCTTCATCGGTATGGGCATGAAGCCGCCCAGCACCAGGAAGGTGAACACCGCCCACGGCGATTCGGCCATCTTCGCCTGCACGGTGGTGATGCCCTGCTCGATCGCCGGCAGCATGCCCAGCACTTCAAACAGCGGCTTGATCGCCTCGAAAGCGTAGTGACCCAGCGCGTAGCCGACCAGCGCACCGACCATCGAGCCGGCCAGGCTGAGGGTGGCAAACCACCAGCCGCGCTTGGGCTGGGCCACGCACATCGGCGCCAGCATCACCTCCGGCATCACCGGGAAGATGATCGCCTCGAAGAAGCTCAACACCGTCAGATAGGTCGGCGCGCGTTCGTGCGCCGCCCACTTCATCGCCCGCTCGTACAGCGGCCCGAAAATCTTCATGCAACCCTGCTCCGTGGATTAGTCGAGCATGCCAGACAGCAGCGGCACGAACGTGACCGGCGCCAGCACGTGTTGTTCGATGCTGCCGTCGGCCTTGCGGTCCAGCTGTACCAGCGACTGCGCCCCAGGGCCACCGACCGGCGCCACCAGGCGGCCGCCTTCGGCCAGCTGCTCGATCAGGGCGTCGACCAGTGCCGGCGCCGCCGCAGTGACCACGATGGCATCGAACGGGCCGTGCTCGGCCCAGCCGACGCGGCCGTCGTCGTGCTTGGTGCGGATGTTCATGCCCAGCGCACGGAAGCGCTTGCGGGCCTGGCGCAGCAGATCACCAATGCGCTCCACGGTGTAGACCTCCAGGCCCAACGCGCCAAGGATGGCGGCCTGGTAACCGGAACCGGTGCCGACTTCCAGCACCCGCTTCGGCGAGACCTGCAGCACTGCCTCGGTCATCCGCGCAACCACCCAGGGCTGCGAGATGGTCTGGCCATGGCCGATCGGCAGCGCGGTGTCTTCATAGGCACGCGAGGCCAGGGCTTCATCGATGAACAGATGGCGCGGCACCACCCGGATCGCGTTCAAGGTCGGCTCGTCGACGATGCCGGCTTCGCGCAGGCGGTCGACCAGGCGGTCACGCACGCGCTGCGAGGTCATGCCGATACCGACGGCTTCCGGCTGCAATCGCAGGCGTGGGCTCATGCCGGCTGGTCCAGCGCGGCGCTGAGGCCGCCGACCCAGCTGGCGACCTTCTCCAGCGCCTGGTAGCGGGTGAGGTCGACCTGGATCGGGGTGATCGAGATGTGGCCGGTGCGCACCGCGTGGAAATCGGTACCGGGACCGGAATCCTGCTCACGGCCGGCAGGGCCGATCCAGTACACCTCGTTGCCGCGCGGATCCTTCTGCGCGATGCAGCCTTCGGCACGATGGCGGTTGCCGAGGCGGGTGACCTCGAAGCCCTTGACCTCGCTCCACGGCAGGTCCGGCACGTTGACGTTGAGGATGGTGTCGGCCGGCAGCGGATCGGCCTTGAGCCGGGCGACAATCTCCACCGCAGCACGCGCGGCGGTCTCGAAGTGCTTCGGATCGTGGTTGCGGCTGACCAGCGAGACCGCCACCGCCGGCAGGCCGAGGAAGCGACCTTCCATCGCCGCCGAGACGGTGCCGGAATAGATCACGTCGTCGCCGAGATTGGCGGCGTTGTTGATGCCGGACACGACAATGTCAGGCTCGAATTCAAGCAGGCCGGTCAGCGCCAGGTGCACGCAGTCGGTGGGTGTACCGGCCACCGAAACGGTGTAATGGTCGATGCGCTTGAGCCGGATCGGCAGGTCCAGGGTCAGCGAGTTGCTGGCGCCGGAGCGATCGCGGTCGGGCGCAACCACCGTGACTTCGTGACCGGCCTCGCGCAGGACCGCGGCAAGCATCCGGATGCCTGCGGCGTCGACACCATCGTCATTGCTGACCAGGATTCGCATCTTCGATTTAACCGCTTGATTTTCCAAGAATTCGATTCCATCACCGTGCAGTGTGGGCGGGACCGTCGCGCTCCCCTGCGGAAGCGGTCGACCCTGCAAGGGCATCGTCTATTGTGCCGCATGCGGGCCGCCGGTCCTACCCTGTCAGCGGTCACGGCCGACATCGAACCGTCATAGGCAGACCTGCGCCGGCGGTTTACCCTGTGCGCATGTCGCACCCTGATGATGAAGATCCGGCCGCATTGTTCCGTGCGGCCATCGGCGAAGTGAAGCCGCTGCGCAAGGATGCCGAGCCGGCACCTGCCGCGCCCCGGCCGAAACCGCGTGCGCGCATGGCCGAACGTGACGAGGCCGAAGCGGCCGGCGAGTTCGCCCGGCTGCTGCGCGACAGTGCGCCACTGGAAGCCGGCGACGTGGCCAGCTATCGCCGCGACAACCTGCCACCACGCCTGTTCCAGCGCCTCAAGCGCGGCCAGTACTCGGTGCAGGACGAACTGGATCTGCACGGCGCCACCGCCGCACAGGCCGAAGCCCTGCTGCGCCAGTTCCTGCTGGAAGCGCATGCACACGAGTACGGCTGCGTGCGCATCATCCACGGCAAGGGACTGCAGTCCGATGGCGGCGCACCGGTGCTGAAGAACCTGGTCGATCGCCTGCTGCGGCTGCGCAACGACGTGCTGGCATTCCATTCGGCACCGACCGGACAAGGCGGCACCGGCGCGGTACTGGTGCTGCTGGCGCGGCGTTGAAAAGGGGACGGAGGGAATTAAGTCGTTTGTGCCACAAACGACTTAATTCCCTCCGTCCCCTTTTTTTATGTCAGGCCTGCGAGGCGTCTTCGACGGGGCCGAGTTCGTGCAGCACGGCGGTGGCGTAGCAGCCTGGCGGCAACGCGAACGACAGTTCCAGCACGTCGTCGGCCAGCCACTGGTGCTGCAGCAGCGCCGGACGCAGGCGCAACGCGCGTCGCTCCTGCTTCAGGCGCGCGTCTTCCAGGCCGGCCCGCAGTGCTTTCGACTCGTCGTCGTCCAGCGCGGCCAGCTCCAGCTCACGTGCCGCGTCGGCACTGCGCAGCTCGCCTTCGCCCCACAACGGCGCGCTGGGATGGATGTCGAAACGCGCCAGCCGCTCGGCCAGCACATCCGTGTACGGCTCGGGGCCGAACACGCTGCGACTGCCATCGAGCATCCAGACTTCGCCATCAAGCGGCTGGTCCCAGCTGCCCTGCTCCACGCGCGCGGCCAGCACGCGGTTGAACAGCGCCGAACGGGCTGCAGAGAGCAGCAGCGAACGCTGGTCCTTGCGCATGCGGCGGCCACCGAACATCGCCAGTGCAGCCGGCACGTTGCCACCGTCGCGGCCGAAACGCTGTTCACCAAACCAGTTCGGCAGGCCGCGCGCGGCAATCTGCTGCAGGCGCTCGCTGATCGCGGCGGGATCGCCCTGCACCTCGCGCAGCACCAGCTTGAAGCGGTTGCCGGCCAGTGCGCCGCGCTGCAGCTTGCGGTTGTGCCAGGTTGCCTCGATGACTTCGATTTCGTCACTGGCCAACTCGGCCAGGTCCGGCGCATTGCGCTTGGGCAGGTGCACGCTGAAACGCTGGGTGGTGACCGCGTGGCGGTCTTTCATCCCGGCGTAGCTCACCGCCATTTCCGGCAGGCCCGCCCATTTTGCCAGCACCTTGGCCACATGCACGGTGTTGGCGCCGCGCTTGCGGATGTGCAGCAGCAGATGCTCGCCTTCACCGCTCGCCTCGAACGCCGGCAGTTCATCCACCTGGAAATCGTCTGGCGTGGTGCGGATGCGCGCCGTCAACAACGGCGCACCAAATGCCAACGGCAGCGGGATCATGCCGCCACCAGCAACACGACCGCCTGTGCGGCAATGCCTTCACCACGGCCGGTGAAGCCCAGCTTCTCCGAGGTGGTGGCCTTGACGCTGACCGCGTCCAGCGGCAGCTGCAGCAACCCACCGATGCGCTCACGCATCGCAAGCGCATGCGGGCCGACCTTCGGCCGCTCGCAGATCACGGTGATGTCGGTGTTGCCGACGCGCCAGCCGCGCTCACGCAGCAGGCTGTCGCAGTGGCGCACGAACTCGCTGCTGTCGGCCCCCTTCCAGCGGTCGTCACTGGGCGGGAAATGCTGGCCGATGTCGCCCAGCGCCAGCGCGCCGAGCATGGCATCGCACAGGGCATGCAGGATCACGTCGCCGTCGCTGTGTGCGAGCACGCCGCAGCTGTGCGGCACGTTCACTCCGCCAAGCATGATGTGGTCGCCTTCACCGAAGGCATGGACGTCGTAGCCCTGGCCGATGCGGACGGGCGGGAACGGTGCGGTGCTCATGGATGCAACCCTTGCTGCAGGGCCGCGCGGACGGTCAGCCGGCGCGGCGGGAAAGTACGAATTCAAACCGGTCCAGATCGGCCGGGGTGGTGACCTTGAAGTTGTCCTCGCTGCCTTCCACCAGCAGCGGGCGCTGGCCCTGGCGCTCCATGGCCATGGCCTCATCGGTGACTTCAACACCGGCGGCGGCGGCTTCGGACAGCGCGCGGCTGAGCTGGTGGCGGCGGAACAGTTGTGGTGTCAGTGCGCGCCACAGCCGCTCGCGCGGCTCGGTGCCATCGATGCCACCGTCGTCGCCCGCACGCTTGAGGGTGTCACGCACCGGTGCGGCCAGGATCGCCCCGACCGGATCGGCACGACCGACTTCAAGCAGGCGGCCAAGGTCGGCCAGCGACAGGTTCGGCCGCGCGGCATCGTGGACCAGCACGAATTCATCAGCGCGCACCGTCTCCGGCAGCGCCTGCAGGCCAGCCAGCACCGAAGCGGCACGGGTCGCGCCACCGATGCAGGTCAGCACCGGCTTGCCCGCCCACTCGTTCCAGCCGGGCCAGTCGGCGTCGTCCGGGCCGATCACTACCATTGCCCCGGCTACGGCCGGATGCGCCAGCAGGGCGTCCAGGGTATGGGCGAGCAGGATCTGCCCGCCCGCCTGCAGGTACTGCTTGGGCAACGGCGCGCCAAAGCGGGTGCCACGGCCAGCAGCCGGAACCACGACCCAGATCGCCGCACTCATGGCACGTCCGCCGGGTGGTCGCCAACCTGCGCACTGACACCTGCCGCAGGCTGCGCCGGGTGGACCGGCGCATCCTCGACCACGCGATAGAACTTCTCGCCGGGCTTGATCATGCCCAGCTCGCTGCGCGCGCGTTCCTCGATGGCGGACTGGCCTTCCTTGAGGTCCTTCACTTCCGCAGCGAGCGCATCATTGCGCTGCTGCAGGCCCTCATTGTCCCGCTCCTGGTTGGCGACCTGGGCTTCGAGCATCATCACTTCACCCGAATTGCCCGGACCAAACCAGAAGCGGTACTGCAGCCAGCCCAGCAACAGGGCCAGCACCAGCAGCATCCAGCGCCAGTCGCGCATCGGCTCAGCGCTTCAGCGAAACGAACGCGTCACGACCGGCGTAACGCGCGCCGGCGCCGAGGGCTTCCTCGATGCGCAGCAGCTGGTTGTACTTGGCCACGCGATCGCTGCGGCACAGCGAACCGGTCTTGATCTGGGTGGCGGTGGTGGCCACTGCGATGTCGGCGATGGTGGTGTCTTCGGTTTCGCCCGAACGGTGCGAGACCACGGCGGCGTAGCCGGCACGGTCGGCCATGGCGATCGCTTCCAGGGTTTCGCTGAGGGTGCCGATCTGGTTGACCTTGATCAGGATCGCGTTGGCGGTGCCCGAGTCGATGCCTTCCTGGAAGATCTTCGGGTTGGTCACGAACAGGTCGTCGCCAACCAACTGCACCTTCTTGCCGATGCGGTCGGTCAGCAGCTTCCAGCCGGCCCAGTCGTTCTCGGCCAGGCCATCTTCAATCGTGATGATCGGGTACTGCGCGGCCCAGTCGGCGAGGAAGTCGACGAACTGCTCGGAGGTCAGGCGCTTGTTCTCGCCGACCAGGTTGTACTTGCCGTTCTCGAAGAACTCGCTGGAGGCCACGTCCAGGCCCAGCAGCACGTCTTCGCCGGCGGTGTAGCCCGCCTTGCCGATCGCTTCGAGAATGGTGTCCAGCGCTTCGACGTTGCTGCGGAAGTCCGGCGCGAAGCCACCTTCGTCGCCGACCGCGGTGCTCAGGCCATGGCCCTTCAGCACCGACTTCAGCGAATGGAAGATTTCGGTACCGGCACGCAGCGCTTCGGAGAACGAGGTGAAGCCAACCGGCAGCACCATGAACTCCTGGAAGTCGACGTTGTTGTCGGCATGCGCGCCGCCATTGATGATGTTCATCATCGGCACCGGCAGCGCCGGGGTCACGCCGGTCCTGGCAGCCAGGTACTGCCACAGTGCCTGCTTGTTCGATGCCGCGGCGGCATGCGCGGCGGCCATCGAAACACCCAGCAGCGCGTTGGCACCCAGGCGGCCCTTGTTCTCGGTGCCGTCCAGATCGATCAGGCGACGGTCGAGGCCGGCCTGGTCGGTGGCCTCAAAGCCCTTCAGCGCGGCGGCAATCGTGGTGTTGACGTTGTCGACGGCCTTGCGCACGCCCTTGCCCAGATAACGGGTCTTGTCACCGTCACGCAGCTCGACCGCTTCCTTGGTGCCGGTCGAGGCGCCGGAGGGAACCGCGGCACGACCGAACGAACCGTCCTCCAGGATGACTTCGGCTTCCAGCGTGGGGTTGCCACGGCTGTCAAGGATTTCACGGGCGTGGATGCTGCGGATCGTACTCATGGTCGGGCCGGTTACCTGTCTGGAGAGGGGGCGACAAAACGAATGCCGCGTGATTATCCCCGGCTGCCCGCCACTTGCCAAATGGCCTGGGCGGCATCAGCCCCAGCTGGACCCGATCACGATCAGGGCCAGCGACACCAGCATCACCAGCAACGCACCGGCCACCGCCGCCGCGACGGGTCCACGACGGCGTCGCCAGGCGAGCGCCATCGCCACCAGGCTGCCGACGAAAGACACACCCAGCGCGACCAGCGCGGCCACGATCCAGTACTACATGGCCTGGATGCCATGGTTTCCGTCACCCGGCGAGCCGAAGCTGGCCGCAAAGGCCATTACTCCCAGCAGCAGGGACGCCCAGGCGAGCACGGACAGCCCCAGCGCGACCAGGCCCCAGGGCCAGCCGCGCGCCGACGTGCTCGTATTCATCAAAGCAATCCGTAGAACAGGGCGCCGAGCCACAGCGAAAGCAGGATGATCGCAAAGCCAGCCGCCACCTTGCCGCGATTCAGCCGCCAGGCCAGCACCGCGGCCGCGAGGCAGCCCGCGGCACCGAGCAGCTCCGCGACCAGCAGCGCAATGAAATACGCACGCAGATCAAGCGCGCTGCTGCCATCACCCGGGGGGCGCACCGACGCCGCACCGATCAGCACCAGGCCAAACATGCCCACGGTGAACAGCACGGCCAAGCCCAGTGCGATCAGGCCCCAGGGCCACTGTTTCCAGTGCCGGCGATGACGCTGGGCTTCCAGCGCCACCCTCGGGTCACGACTCACGCGAAGCGCGAGAAGCCGTGCTTCTTGGTCACCGCGTCGAGCTCCATCAGGGTCTCGAGCAGCGCTTCCATCTGGTCCAGCGGCCACGCGTTGGGGCCATCGGACAGGGCCTTGGACGGATCCGGATGGGTCTCGGCGAACAGGCCGGAGATGCCCACCGCGACGGCAGCACGGGCCAGCACCGGCACGTGCTCACGCTGGCCACCGGAACTGGTGCCCTGCCCGCCCGGCAACTGCACCGAGTGGGTGGCATCGAACACCACCGGGCAACCGGTATCGCGCATCACCGCCAGCGAGCGCATGTCGCTGACCAGGTTGTTGTAGCCGAAGCTGGCACCGCGCTCGCAGACCATGATCTGCTCGTTGCCGGTGGCCTTGGCCTTCTCCACGACCGGCTTCATGTCCCAGGGCGCCAGGAACTGGCCCTTCTTGATGTTGACCGGCTTGCCGGCCGAGCACACCTTGCGGATGAAGTCGGTCTGGCGGACCAGGAACGCCGGGGTCTGCAGCACATCCACCACCGAGGCCACTTCGTCCATCGGGGTGTACTCATGGACGTCGGTCAGCACCGGCACGCCGATCTGCTTCCTGACCTCGGCCAGGACCTTCAGGCCCTCTTCCATGCCCGGGCCGCGGAACGCGGTGCCCGAGGTGCGGTTGGCCTTGTCGAAGCTGGACTTGAAGATGAAGTTGACGCCGAGCTTGTCGGTGACTTCCTTCAGCTTGCCGGCGGTATCGAGCTGCAGCTGCATCGACTCGATCACGCAGGGGCCGGCGATCAGGAACAGGGGCTGGTCCAGCCCGACCTCGAATCCACACAGTTTCATGGCGTTTCCTTGTTGTCCGCAGCACCGGCCGGGCCGGTGCGCTGGGGGTTGAAGCATGCAGGATGGGGGCCGAAGCCCCCATTCACAAGTCAGGCGCGCGCTTCGGAAAGCAGCTTGCCGCCGGCCTTGCGCTCGCGCGCGGCACGGATGAAACCGATGAACAGCGGGTGGCCGTCACGCGGCGTGGACAGGAATTCCGGGTGCGCCTGGCAGGCCAGGAACCACGGATGCGCGTCGCGCGGCAGTTCGACCACTTCCACCAGGGTGTCGTCCATCGACTTGCCGGCGATCACCAGGCCGGCATCTTCCAGCTGGGTGCGGTAACGGTTGTTGAACTCGTAGCGGTGGCGGTGGCGCTCGGCGACGACGTCCTTGCCGTACAGCTCACGGGCCAGCGTGCCCGGCTTCAGGCGCTGTTCCTGCAGGCCCAGGCGCATGGTGCCGCCGAGGTCGCTCTTGTCGTCACGCTTCTCGACATCGCCGGTGGCGGTGCGCCATTCGGTGATCAGGCCGATCACCGGGTTCGGCGACTGGCGGTCGTTCTCGGTGCTGTTGGCGCCTTCCAGGCCGACCACGTTGCGCGCGTAATCGACGACGGCCGCCTGCATGCCGTAGCAGATGCCGAAGTACGGCACGTGCTGCTCGCGGGCGAACTTCGAGGTCAGCACCTTGCCTTCGAAACCACGGTCACCGAAGCCACCCGGCACCAGGATGCCGTCGACATCGGCCAGTGCGGCCATGTCGGTGCCTTCCAGATCCTGTGCTTCCAGCCACTTCAGGTTGACCTTGGTGCGCTGGCGCAGGCCGCCGTGCTTCAGTGCTTCGCCGACCGACTTGTAGGCATCCTGGTGATCCACGTACTTGCCGACCACGGCGATGGTCACTTCATCCAGCGGATGCAGGGTCGCATCGACTGCGTCCTCCCACATCGACAGATCGACCGGACCGGCCTTGTCGGCCAGCTTCAGCTGGTTGACCACGATCTCGTCCAGGCCCTGCGCGTGCAGGCCCGACGGAATGCGATACAGCACGTCCACGTCCGGCACGCTGATCACTGCGCGCTCGGAGACGTTGGTGAACTGGGCGATCTTGCGGCGCTCCGAATCCGGCACGGCCTGCTCGGAACGGCACAGCAGCACGTCCGGCTGGATGCCGATCGAACGCAGTTCCTTCACCGAATGCTGGGTCGGCTTGGTCTTCAGCTCACCGGCGGCGCCGATGTACGGCACCAGGGTGAGGTGCATGAACAGCGCCTTCTCCGGGCCACGCTCGGTGCGCACCTGGCGGATCGCTTCCAGGAACGGCAGCGACTCGATGTCGCCGACGGTGCCACCGATCTCGACCAGCGCCACGTCGTAGCCTTCGGTGGCTTCGTCGATGCAGCGGCGGATCTCGTCGGTGATGTGCGGAATGACCTGCACGGTCGCGCCCAGGTAGTCGCCGCGGCGCTCCTTGCGGATCACGTTCTCGTAGATGCGGCCGGTGGTGACCGAGTTCTTGCGGCTCAGGCGGGTGCGCACGAAGCGCTCGTAGTGGCCCAGGTCGAGGTCGGTCTCGGCGCCGTCATCGGTGACATACACCTCACCGTGCTGGAACGGGCTCATGGTGCCCGGGTCGACGTTGATGTAAGGGTCGAGCTTCATCATCGTGACCTTCAGGCCCCGGGCTTCGAGAATGGCGGCCAGCGACGCGGCGGCAATGCCTTTGCCGAGCGAGGACACCACGCCGCCGGTTACGAAAATCAAGGGAGTCATGGCTGCAAGCATCCTGTCTGGAAATGGAACACGGCAACACCACGCGCACCCGGAGGGCGGGCATGGTGCTCGGAGGGGGTTTTCCGGTTCGCTGGGACAGCGAGGGAGGTGCGGATCCGTGCGGCGGCAGGCGCCGGACGGGGACCATCGTGCGAGGTCGGGGCGGCCGTGCCGGCCAAATCGACCGTCACCTGCGACCCGCCATGCTGGAAGCCACGCTTGGCCGCTCCAGCCCATTCGCAAAGGGTGGACACGCACTTACTCCCGGAAAGCCATAGTTTACAGATTGATGGCCGCCAACCCAAGGGGCAGACGCCACGTTCCTAAAAAGAAACGCCCCGCTGAGCGGGGCGTTCCGTTGCGCACCCCTTGTCGCAAGGGCGCTTGGCAGGTTGCGGGATCAGCGCTTCTTGCGCGCTTCTTCCTCTTCTTCCTTCTGCGGGGCCGGCTGGCCCTGCGCCTTCATTTCGGCATTGGCCTGGGCACGACGCTTGGCCTTGGCATCGGCCTCGGCCTGCGCCTTGTCGGCCTGGTCACCCTGCTGCGGGGCCGGCTGGCCCGCGTTCTGCGCCACCACCAGCGGCACTGCAACGGCGGCAGCGGCCAGGATTGCAACGGTCAGCAACTTCTTCATGAGGTCCTCCTCGCGGTATGGCTTGGATGTTTCGACCCGATGGGGCCGCCGGCGTTCAGATTCCAGCGGCTGCCATTTTACCCCCTCCCCGGCGCCGAGGCTGAACCGCAGGCGTGCAAAATCGCCGTCCAGACCGCACACTTGCGCGTCGCTCCGCGCTTTAGAAGATAGATGAACGCCCGCTATAACGCCGCCGATATTGAAGTCCTGTCCGGCCTTGACCCGGTCAAGCGCCGTCCCGGCATGTATACCGACACCGCGCGCCCGAACCACCTGGCGCAGGAAGTGATCGACAACTCGGTGGACGAGGCCCTCGCCGGCCATGCCCGCTCGATCGAGATCACCCTGTACAAGGACGGCAGCGTGGAGGTCAGCGATGACGGCCGCGGCATGCCGGTGGACATCCATCCGGAAGAGAAGATCCCGGGCGTCGAACTGATCCTCACCCGCCTGCATGCAGGCGGCAAGTTCAGCAACAACAACTACACCTTCTCCGGCGGCCTGCATGGCGTCGGCGTCAGCGTGGTCAACGCGCTGTCGACCCTGGTGGAGGTGCACATCAAGCGCGAAGGTGCCGAACACCGCATCACCTTCCGCAATGGCGACCGCGCCACGCCGCTGGAGGTGGTCGGCACCGTCGGCAAGAAGAACACCGGTACCCGCGTGCGCTTCTGGCCGGACCCGAAGTACTTCGACACGCCCAAGTTCGCGGTGCGCGCGTTGAAGCACCTGCTGCGCGCCAAGGCCGTGCTGTGCCCGGGCCTGACCGTCAAGCTGACCGACGAAGCCACCGGTGAAGTCGATACCTGGTACTACGAAGACGGCCTGCGCGACTACCTGAAGCTGGAACTGGGCGAGCGCGAATCGCTGCCGGCCGACCTGTTCGTCGGCAACCTCAAGAAGGACACCGAGGTGGTGGACTGGGCCGTGGCCTGGCTGCCGGAAGGTGAGCTGGTCCAGGAAAGCTATGTCAACCTGATTCCGACCGCCCAGCATGGCACCCACGTCAACGGCCTGCGTACCGGCCTGACCGAGGCGCTGCGCGAGTTCTGCGACTTCCGCAACCTGCTGCCACGCGGCGTCAAGCTGGCCCCGGAAGACGTGTGGGACCGGGTGTCGTTCGTGCTGTCGCTGAAGATGACCGACCCGCAGTTCAGCGGCCAGACCAAGGAACGCCTGTCCTCGCGCCAGGCCGCCGGCTTTGTAGAGGGCGCCGCGCACGATGCGTTCAGCCTGTTGCTGAACCAGAACGTGGAGCTGGGCGAGAAGATCGCGCAGATCGCCATCGAGCGCGCCAGTGCGCGCCTGAAGACCGAGAAGCTGGTCGTCCGCAAGAAGGTCACGCAGGGCCCGGCCCTGCCTGGCAAGCTGGCCGACTGCATCAGCCAGGACCTGTCGCGCACCGAGCTGTTCCTGGTGGAAGGTGACTCGGCAGGCGGCAGCGCCAAGCAGGCGCGCGACAAGGATTTCCAGGCGATCCTGCCGCTGCGCGGCAAGATCCTCAACACCTGGGAAGTGTCGTCCAACAGCGTGCTGGCCTCCGAAGAAGTGCACAACCTGGCCGTAGCCATCGGCTGCGACCCCGGAAAGGACGACATCACCGGCCTGCGCTACGGCAAGGTGGTGATCCTGGCCGACGCGGACTCCGACGGCCTGCATATCGCCACCCTGCTGACCGCGCTGTTCCTCAGGCATTTCCCGGCGCTGGTCGATGCCGGCCACGTGTTCGTGGCAATGCCGCCGCTGTTCCGCATCGACGTGGGCAAGCAGGTGTTCTACGCCCTGGATGAGGAAGAGAAGCGTTCGATGCTGGACAAGATCGAGCGCGAGAAGATCAAGGGCGCAGTCAACGTCACCCGCTTCAAGGGCCTGGGCGAGATGAACCCGAACCAGCTGCGCGAGTCGACCATCCATCCGGATACGCGCCGCCTGGTGCAACTGACCGTGGACGATGGCGAGCAGACCCGTTCGCTGATGGACATGCTGCTGGCCAAGAAGCGCGCGTCCGACCGCAAGGGCTGGCTGGAGTCGAAGGGCGATCTGGCCTCGCTGGAGGTCTGATCCGGAGCGGGGTCGGATCCCTTTCCGCAGGAAAGGGCTCTGACCCGGTTGGCGGCAGTGGGGTCAGAGCCGTTTCCTGTCAGGAAACGGATCCGACCCCATGCGCTCCGACCCCATCCGCCCCCATCGGCAAACCCGGCAGCGCCATAATGCGCGTCCACCCGTGTGGACCATCGTATTGGCCAGCCACTCGCTGCTGTTCCCCGGCCTGCCGCTGCACAGTGCACGGCTGGTCCTGAGCCCGATCCGTCGTGACGACGCCGCCGCGCTGTTCACGCTGCAGTCCAACCCGGATGTCATGCGATGGTGGAACCATCCAGCCTGGACGCGACTGGCCGAAGCGCGCGAGCAGATCGACGATGACCTCGCCGCCCATGCCATCGGCACCCAGCTGAAGCTGGCCGTACGCGAGTCGCTGGAAGGTCCGCTGCTGGGCATCTGCGTGGTATTCGCGGTGGACCGCGATGCGGCGCGCGCCGAGATCGGCTACCTGCTGGCACCCGATCGCCAGGGCCAGGGCTATATGCACGAGGCCCTGCAACAGGTACTGGCCTACCTGTTCCGCACCCTGCACCTGCATCGGGTGGAAGCCGAGATCGACCCGCGCAATGCGCCGTCCGCGCACGTGTTGGAACGCCTGGGCTTCCACCGCGAGGGGGTGCTGCGCCAGCGCTGGCGCATCCAGGGGCAGCTGGCCGACTCGGCCGTCTACGGCCTGCTGGCCGACGACGCCGCCGCAGCCACCCTCCCCGCTTGACCCAATCTGGCCAGTAGCGGGCTCAACGCACGGCCATGCCTTTGGACACATACGGCATGGCCCGCCACCGGCCTAGCATCGGAACCCCCTTCCGCTGCCGAACCGGTGCCATGAAGTCCCTGCTGCACACTGCCGCGCTCTGCGTCGGCCTGCTCATCGCCCCTGCCAGCGTGCTGGCCGCGTCCGACGCCGAGGGCAAGCCCGACCCGAAAGACGACAAGACCGAAGCGCCTGCGCTGCCCGCCGACGCCTCGGCCCGCCAGAGCATGCGCCTGGCCGGCCGCACCCTGGACTACACCGCCACCGTCGGCACCCTGCCGGTACGCGATGCCAAGGGCAAGGTGATCGCCGATGTGGTGTTCACCGCCTACACGATGCCGGGCAAGGACCGGCCGGTGACCTTCGCGCTCAATGGCGGCCCCGGTGCGTCGTCGGTGTACCTCAACATGGGCGCGATCGGGCCCAAGGTGGTGACCTTCGGCTCCGAGGGTGACAGCGCATCGGCGCCGGCCACCCTGCACGACAACCCGGGCACCTGGCTGGACTTCACCGATCTGGTGTTCATCGATCCGGTCGGTACCGGCTTCAGCCGCGCGCGGATCGGCGACGATGAAGCCAAGAAAGCGCTCTACAACCCCAGTGCCGACGTCGAATACCTGTCGCGCTCGATCTACGACTGGCTGCTGCGCAACCAGCGCATGGCCTCGCGCAAGTACCTGACCGGCGAGAGCTACGGTGGCTACCGCGGCCCGCGCATCACCCACTTCCTGCAGACCCGGCTGGGCGTGGCAATGAACGGACTGGTGCTGGTCTCGCCCTACCTGAGCCCGACCCTGGAAGACAACGCCGATGTCTCGCCGATGGCGTGGATGCAGACGCTGCCGTCGATCGCCGCGGCGCACCTGGAGCGCCAGGGCAAGCTGACCGATGCGGCGATGCGCGAGGTGGTGGAGTACACCCGTGGCGATTACGCCACCGCGTTGATGAAGGGCCGCAGCGATCCGCAGGCTACGGAAGCCATGCTGCGCCGGGTCACCGCGCTGACCGGACTGGACCCGCAGTTCGTGCGCCGCGCTGGCGGGCGCCTGGAGACCCAGGCCTACCTGCGTGAAGTGTTCCGCGACAAGGGCACGCTGGGCAGCCGCTACGACTCCAACGTGACCGCGTTCGATCCGTTCCCGAATGATCCGGAGCAGCGCGCCAACGATCCACTGCTGGACAGCATCATCGCGCCGACCACCACGGCGATGGTCGACTTCGTGACGCGCGTGGTCGGCTGGAAAGTAGATGCGCGCTACCAGGCGCTGAACTACGACGTGAACCGGCTGTGGGACCGCAATGGCGAACTGCGCCAGGGTGCGGTGACCCAGCTGCGCCAGGCGGTGGCGATCGACCCGCATCTGCAGGTGCTGATCGTGCATGGCTGGAACGACCTGTCGTGCCCGTTCATGGGCTCGATCCTGACCGTGGACCAGATGCCGACGATGGGCAGCAATCCGGACCGGGTGCAGGTGCGCAGTTATCCGGGCGGGCACATGTTCTACAGCCGGGCGGACAGCCAGGCGGCGTTCCGCAAGGATGTACAGGCGTTGTTCCAGCGTAATTGAAGGGGTTTGGCCGGGCCTGCGGCCCGGCACCCGCTGACAGCCACGGCAACGGCAACTGCAAAAGCTGGCTTCCTGAGGGCTGTTGGTGGGTGCCGACCGTTGGTCGGCACGGGGGCGGATCCCGTTGCTTGGCAACGGGCTCTGACCCTGGTTCTGCTCTGGCAGGTGTCGACCTTGGTCGACACGGTGGGTGCGGAAAATTCTTGCCCATGAAAAAGCCCGCCTGATACGGCGGGCTTTTTCGTTTGCAACCTTGGCGTGGCGATCAGGTCCAGCCGAACAGCTCGAACAGCTTCAGGATCAGGTACGCACAGCCACCGGCCGCCGGGATGGTCAGGATCCAGGCCCAGACGATGCGCTCGATCACGCCGAACTTCAGCGAGCGCGGGTTCTTGGCGAAGCCGACGCCCATGATCGCGGTGGAGATGCTGTGCGTGGTCGAGACCGGCATGCCGAAGTGGGCCGCCAGGGTCAGGATGGTTGCCGAGCTGGTCTCCGCGGCGAAGCCGTGGATCGGGTGCAGCTTGACCATCTTGTGGCCCAGGGTCTTGATGATCTTCCAGCCGCCCGAAGCGGTACCGGCCGCCATCACCACCGCGCAGGTCAGCACGATCCACATCGCGATGCCATCACCGGCATGCGCGTCCGGGTGCATGAAGGCCAGCCAGGACGGCAGGTCGTTCAATGCGCCGGTGGCTTCGGCACCGATCAGAGTCATGGCGATGATGCCCATGGTCTTCTGCGCGTCGTTGTGGCCGTGGGCGAAGCCCATGTAGGCCGCCGAGGCGATCTGCGCCTTGCCGAAGAAGGCGTTGACGATGCGCGGACGCGCCAGGCGGCCGATGGCACCACCGATCTTGGCCAGGCCGGCGATCAGCGCCCACAGCAGCACCATCACCACGATGCCGAGCAGGAAACCGGCGATCGGCGAGGTGATCATCGGCACGAACACCTTCCACAGCAGGCCCTTGTTCTGCGCCCAGCTGCCCAGGCGCTCGGACCAGATCAGCGCGTCCCAGTTGTTGTGGGCGGCAGCCAGGCCGGCGCCGCAGAGGCCACCGATCAGGGCGTGCGAGGACGAGGACGGCAGGCCCTTCCACCAGGTGATCAGGTTCCAGATGATGCCGCCCAGCAGGGCGCACAGGATCACCTGCGGGGTGACCTCGACCACGTTGGTGTTGAGCAGGCCCGAGGCGATGGTCAGCGCCACCGCGGTACCGGTCAGTGCACCGATGAGGTTCATGAAGGCGGCCAGCATCACCGCCCAGCCGGGCGAGAGCACCTTGGTCGCCACCACGGTGGCAATGGAGTTGGCAGTGTCGTGGAAGCCGTTGATGAACTCGAAGACGAGCGCGGCCAGGATCACCACCAGGACAAGGGTCAACATGCGGCGGCGTCCGTCAGCTGTTCTTCAACACGATCTGGTACGCCACCACACCAGCCTCGCGGCAGCGGTCGATGGCCTTTTCCAGGATCTCGAAGAATTCCTTCAGCAGGAACATCTGCAGGTTGTCCAGGCGGCCCGAATAGATGTCGCGGTACAGCTCGAGCATCAGGCGGTCGGCCTCGTTCTCCAGCGAGCGCAGCTTCTCGTTGAGCGCGGTCATCCGGTCCAGGTTCATGTGGCGCAGGTCGGCCACCATCTCCACCACCACGCCGGCGGCCTGTTCGAGCATCGCCGCGCGCGGCGCGAAGTCGATGTGCTCCAGGTGCGTCGTGGCCAGCGAATAGCGGTCGGCGAACTTCTCGATCTGCTTGGGAATCTTGTACAGCGCCGAGCCCAGCGCTTCGATGTCTTCGCGCTCGATCGGGGTCATGAAGCTGTCCACCAGCGCCTGGCTGATCTTGTCCGAGGCCGCGCGTTCGCGCAGGCGGGCCAGCTTGAAGGCGTCCAGCGCGGGCTGGCGGTCGGCCTCGCGCAGCATGGAATGCAGCGCCTTGGCGGCGTCGGAAGCCGCGACGGCAGCCTCATCGAGCAGGGTGTAGAACTGTTTGCCGGAACCGAAAATGGTCTGCAGAGAGAACATTGAGAAACCTGTCAGCCGTCGCGGGAAGGACGGCACCAGATGGAATTATGACGGCTAGATGACCATCACGGGTATCCCCGCCCCCTTTCGAGGCCTTGGAACCCCCAACCTGAACAGGCGGTTGCCACCCTGCCATGCCCCTTTGCTAAGATGCCAGCGCGCCTTCGGGCGCACCTTATGGACGACGACCCTTATCCCCCTGCGCCGCGCCGGATCCCGTTCCTGAGCGCCTGCCGCCATCGCCAGCACCCGCCCTCCCTGCCACCAACCGGGGACGACGCCCGTGTTTGAAATGATCCTGATTGTCTTCGCGCTTGTTCTGCTGAACGGCTTCTTCGCCATGTCCGAGATGTCGGTCATGACCTCGCGCAAGAGCCGCCTGAAGCAGATGGCTGCCACCTCCAAGCGCGCGGCCAAGGCGCTGGAGCTGTCCGAGAAGCCGGAGAGCTTCCTGTCCACCGTGCAGATCGGCATCACCGTGATCGGCGTGCTGACCGGCTACCTCGGCGGTGAGGCGCTGGGCGAGGCCTTCGCCGGCTGGATCCAGGGGCTGATGCCGGGGTTTGCGTACGCGGGCAACATCGGTACCGCGCTGGCCGTCAGCCTGATCACTTTCATCACGCTGATCTTCGGCGAACTGGTGCCCAAGCGCCTGGCGCTGACCCGCTCGGAGGCCATTGCCGGCCTGGTCGCGATGCCGATGAGCTGGCTGGCCAAGCTGGCCCTGCCCTTCGTCTGGCTCCTGTCCAAGACCACCCAGCTGGTGCTGCGCCTGTTCGGCCTGGGCAAGGATGAAGTCGCCTCGGTGACTGAAGAAGAGATCCGCATGCTGGTGGCCGAGAGCCACGAAGCCGGTGTGATCGACGCCCACGAGCGTGACATGATGAACCGCGTCATGCGCCTGGGCGACCGCACCGCCGACAGCCTGATGACCCCGCGCAACCGCATTGCCTGGCTGGACACCCAGGCCGGGCTGGAGCGCAACCTGGAAATCATGGCCGAGCACGAGTTCTCGCGGTACCCGGTGTACCGCGACAACGACATGGACGTGGTCGGCGTACTTGAATTGAAATCGCTGGCCACGCGCATGGCACGCGGCGACAACGCGCTGTTCCAGACCTTGCGCGAACCGCTCTACGTGTCCGAATCGACCCACGCGATGAAGCTGCTGGAGATCTTCCGCGAGGAACAGCAGTCGATGGCGCTGGTGGTGGACGAGTACGGCGAGATCCAGGGCCTGGTGACCATCAGCGACCTGATGGGCGCCGTGGTCGGCCGCCTGCAGGCGGTGGAGAATGCCGATGAAGATGCGCTGGTGGTGACCCGCGAGGACGGTTCGCTGCTGGTGGATGGCTCGCTGCCGATCGAAGACCTGCGCGAACTGATCGGCAGCAACGAGCTGCCCGATGCCGAGGACGGCGATTACTACACCCTGGCCGGCATGTGCATCCACTACTTCGGCCGCATCCCGCACGCAGGCGAGTACTTCGACTGGGCCGGCTGGCGCTTCGAAGTGGTCGACCTGGACGGTGCGCGGGTGGACAAGCTGCTGCTGCGCACGCTGTCCGACGAGCAGGCCGATGAGCTCACCGCCTGAGGCCGGCCAGGGTCCAGGCGCCGAGCGCCCGGCCTACCGCAACGAGGGCATCCGCACCCTGCTGGAGATGTTCGCTTCCGGCGACCCCGCCGAGCACATGCCGCTCGGCCAGATCCTGAGCAACCTGCAGCAGAGCGCGTTCGGCGTGTTCCTGTTCGTGGCGATCCTGCCCTCGTTCATCCCGATCCCGGGCATGGGTGGCGCGGTCAGCGGCCCGCTGGTGATCCTGATCGGCCTGCAGATGCTGTTCTGCCTGCGCCGGCCGTGGCTGCCCGGCTTCATTGCCCGCCGCGGACCCAAGCGCGGCACCATGCACCGTTTCCTGGACCGCATCGACCGCCCACTGCGGCGCCTGGACAGGATGCTGAGGCCACGCCTGCCGCAGCTGTTGACACCCCTCCCCGCCCACGCCTTCAGCGGCCTGCTGCTGGTGCTGCTGGGCCTGCTGCTGTCGTTGCCGATCCCCTTCACCAATTTCCTGTTCGGCTTCCAGCTGCTGCTGTTCTCGCTGGCGCTGCTGGAACGCGATGGCGCGCTGATGCTGTTCAACTGGATCGCCGCGTTGGCGGCGATCGCGTTCTTCGGCTTCAGTTCGGGACAGCTGGTGGGCTACACGGTGGACCTGTTCCAGCGCTGGTTCTGAGCCGGAATCCGGTAGAGCCGGCCGCTGGCCGGCTGCCACGTTTCCAGGTCTGCCGGCCAGCGTCCGGCACTACCAATACCGGATATCGATCCTCACCGAAGATCGATGAAGCCATTGTCGGCCAACTGCGCCGGCTCGTCCTGCACCGCCGACAGCACGAAATTCAACGCCTTGCCCAGCAGCGTGCCCGGACCATCCCAATACTCGGCCGAGTCGGCCCGCACGTGGATCAGGCGCAGGTTCGGGTCGTCCTTGCCGCCCGGGAAAAACAGTTTCATCGCCGGCGACCACAGTTCCTCGATCTTCGCACGGTCATCAACGATGCGCGCGCGCCCTGCCACCGATACGTAGGTGTTCTTCGACGGCGAGGCATAGGCCACGTTGACGTGCGGATCAAGCGCGATCTCGGCAACCTTCGGGCTGTCGGCGGTGATGACGAACCACAGGTCACCGTCGAAGGTGACCTGCTGGGTGGCCAGCGGCCGGCTGTAGAGTCGTCCGTCGACGCCGGTGGTGGTGAACATCGCCACCTCCACGTCCTTGATCAGTTCTGCCAGCTGGGCGATGTGTTCGGCGCGGGTATCCGCCATGGGAGGCTCCAATGGGAAGAGCCCCCATCAGACCCGTCGCGGCTGCAACGGGCCGTGACGCCATTGTTCAGCCCGCGTGGCGGGCATGCCAGGCCTGCATCGCCAGTTCGAACGAACGCAGGCGCGCACGGTGGTCATGCAGGTTGGCGGTGAGCATCAGCTCGTCCGGCGAGTGACGCTCAACGAACGCGGCGATGCCATCGGCCACCTGCTGCGGATCACCGAGCACGGTGCAGGCCAGGGCCCGCTCCACGCCGAGCTTTTCGTGCGGCTCCCAGAAGGCTTCGATGTCCTCGATCGGCGCCGGAATCTTGCCCGGCCGGCCGCGGCGCAGGTTGACGAAACTCTGCTGCTGGCTGGTGAACAGGCGGCGCGATTCGGCCTCGCTGTCACTGGCGACGACATTCAGGGCCAGCATCGCGTGCGGCTGCTTCAACGTGGCCGAGGGGCGGAACTCTCGGCGGTACACCGCCAGCGCCTCGTCCATGGCATCGGGCGCAAAGTGCGAGGCAAACGCATAGGGCAGGCCCATCGCGGCGGCCATGCGCGCGCCGAACAGGCTGGACCCCAGGATCCAGGTCGGCACCCGCAGGCCACCGCCCGGAACCGCCTGCACCGCCTGCCCGGGCTGTACCGGCTTGAAGTAGTGCAGCAGCTCGCGCACGTCCTGCGGGAACTGGTCGGCGCTGTCGAAGTAGCGGCGCAGTGCACGCGCGGTGGGCTGATCGGTGCCCGGCGCACGGCCGAGGCCGAGATCGATGCGGTCCGGATACAGCGAAGCCAGCGTGCCGAACTGCTCGGCCACCTGCAGCGGCGCATGGTTGGGCAGCATGATGCCGCCGGCACCGACGCGGATACGCCGGGTGCCGCCCGCGACGTGGCCGATCAGCACGGCCGTGGCCGCGCTGGCGATGCCGGGCATGTTGTGGTGTTCGGCCAGCCAGTAACGGCGGTAGCCCAGCGCATCGGCGTGCTGGGCCAGTTCCAGCATGTTGGCGAAGGCGGCGGTGGTGTCACTGCCCTCGCAGACCGGGGCCAGGTCAAGGATCGACAACGGGATCATCAGCGGTTTTCCGTCTCAGGATCTCCCCTGCATGGGGTCGGCCAGGCGCAGCGGCCAGTGACGGTGGCGGGATGCTGATTCCCGCGGAGCCGGTTCAGGGCCTGCCGGACCGTGTAGAGCCGAGCCCATGCTCGGCTGCTGTTGATCAACAAAAGGCAGCCGAGCATGGGCTCGGCTCTACAGAAGCGTGTCAGAACGCGCTGGGGCGCGGCTCCGGCAGCGGCTGGTCGACCATCGGCTTCAGTTCGGCATCCAGCGCCACGCGCTCGTCGAACACGAAACAGCGGCCTTCATAACCTTCGCCGCCGACCTCCTCGAAGTAGCCGAGGATGCCGCCATCGAGCTGCAGCACGTTGTCCATGCCATCGTTGGCCATCCACAGTGCGGCCTTCTCGCAGCGGATGCCGCCGGTGCAGAAACTGACCACGGTGCTGTCCTTCAGCGCCTCGCGATGCGGCGCCAGCGCCTCGGGCAGGTCGGTGAACTTGTGGATGGGCAGCACCAGCGCATCCTTGAACGTGCCGTACTCCACTTCCTGCAGGTTGCGGGTATCGAGCATCACCACCGGCTTGCCGGCGTCATCGTGGCCCTGCCGCAGCCAGCGCTGCACGGTGGCCGGATCGACCGCCGGTGCACGCGGATAGTCCAGCGGCTGGCCGTCATCGCGGCGGAAGCTGATGATCTCGTCCTTCACCTTGGCCTTCAGCCGCGCGAACGGCTGGTGCTCGCTCAGGCTGGTCTTGACCCGCATCCCGGCAAAACGCGCATCGGCATGCAGCGCGGCGTAGAAATCCTCGACCGCCTCCGGCTCACCGGCCAGGAACAGGTTCAGTCCCTCGCCCGCCACCAGGATCGTGCCCCGCAACCCGGCCGCCTGGGCACGCGACAGCAGCTGGTCGCACAGGGCCTGGGGGGCGTCGATGACGGCGAAATGGTAGGCAGCGGTGTTGGCGATCATCCTGCCATTTTAGCGCCTCCCGCCCGCACAGACAGATTCAGGGGTCAGAGCCCTCTGCGCAGCAGAGGGATCCGACCCCAAGCCCGGCAGACACCCGAAATCTGTCAGAGGCGGGGCGGTGTGGGCAGGCGGGACCGTTGGCGCCATGGATGGCGCCATCGAGCCCCCAAGGATGGGTTTACGGCGTGTCCCGCCTGCCGACACCGCCCTGCCCGCCACGGATTGCCTGCCGTTGCTGTTGCTGTTGCTGTTGCTGTTGCCGGCCAGCGGCCGGCACTACCGCGGGTGCCGGGTGCAACCCGGCCGCGCCCCCCTACCCCCGCAACAGCATGAACGGCAACAGCACCAGCGCCGCCGCAGCGGCCATGCCCAGCAGCACCAGCACCACGAACACCGGCCGCCGCCGGAACAGGCTGCCAAAGGTCTCCGCCGTGCCATCCCGCAACGCCTGCTCACGCTCGGCCCGCACGCGCACACCGCGCGCCGCCTGGTACCCGGCCATCAGCGCCTTCGCGCGCGGATGATCGGCGTCCTCGCGCAGCCACAGGCCACCGTTGGAAATGCCCCAGGGGCTGGGTTCGGTGCGGTACCAGGCGATGCCGTGCTGGTCGAGCAGCGTGCAGACATCGGCATATTCGTCGTCGCCGACATTGCGCAGATTGAGCAGGAGTTTTGCCATGCCGCCATGATACCCGCGCCGATGCGCTACCCTTGCCGCCCTCGCCCTGCGCCCTCCTGGAGACGCCCGATGCGCCGCCTGCTGCTTCCCCTGCTGCTGTCCCTCGCCGCCGCTGGCTGCTCGAGCGAGCCCTCCGGTCCGCCGCCGGGCGGCACCCTGACCACCTTCGAGCGCATCGATACCGTCGCTGGCACCGGCACCGAAGCCGTTCCCGGCAGCAAGGTCACCGTGCACTACACCGGCTGGATCTACGACAACCGCACCGAAACCAAGCACGGCAAGACCTTCGACAGCTCCTTCAAGCACGGCCAGCCGTTCACCTTCGCGCTCGGCGCCGGCCAGGTCATCCGCGGCTGGGATGAGGGCGTGGCCGGCATGAAGGTCGGCGGCAAGCGCACGCTGATGATCCCGCCGGATTACGGCTACGGCGACCGCCGGGTCGGGCCGATTCCGGCCGGTTCGTCGCTGGTGTTCGATGTCGAGCTGCTCGATGTCAAGCCGTAATACCGCATTGCCCCATCGGGTCGCCGTCATCGGCGGTGGCCCGGCCGGCCTGTTCGCCGCCGAGCGCCTGCGCGCCGCGGGGCTGGACGTGGACCTGTACGAGGCCAAGGGCTCACCCGGCCGCAAGTTCCTGATCGCCGGCAAGGGCGGTCTCAACCTCACCCATTCCGATCCGCGGCCGCTGTTCGACAGCCGCTACCGCGAGCAATCCACGGCCGTGGGTCGCTGGCTGGATGGCTTTGATGCGCAGGCATTGCGCGACTGGGCTGCCGGCTTTGGCGTGGAGACCTATGTCGGCAGCTCCGGCCGCGTGTTTCCGGTCGACCGCAAGGCTGCGCCGCTGCTGCGCGGCTGGGTGCGCCGACTGAAGGAACAGGGCGTGCGCCTGCATGCCAACCACCGCTGGATCGGCTGGGGCAACGACGGCGCGCTGCGCTTCGCCACCGAAGCCGGCGAGATCGATGTCCACGCCGATGCCAGCGTGTTGGCGATGGGTGGCGGCAGCTGGCCGCAGCTGGGCAGTGATGGCGCCTGGGTCGCCCCCTTGCAGGCACGAGGCGTGGACATTGCGCCGCTGCAATCGGCCAACTGCGGCTTCGACATCGACTGGACGCCGTTCTTCGCCCAGCGCAATGCAGGCGCACCGTTGAAGCCGGTGGTCGCGCACTGGCTCGACCTGGCCGGACAACCGCAGTCGCTGCAGGGCGAATGCGTAGCCAGCGAGTACGGCATCGAAGGCAGCCTGATCTACGCGCTGGCCGCAGACCTGCGCGAGACCATCAACCGTGATGGCCATGCCATGCTGTGGCTGGACCTGGTGCCGGGACGCGATGAAGCACGCCTGCTGGCCGATCTTTCGCGGCCGCGCAAGGGTCGCAGTTTTGGTGAGCATCTGCGCCGCCAGGCCGGCCTGGATGCGGTGAAGGCCACCCTGGTGTTCGAGATCCTTGGCAAGGATGCGGGCCACGACCTGCCTGCCGTGGCTACCACGCTCAAGCGCCTGCCGTTGCGCCTTCTGCGTCCACGGCCGATGGCCGAGGTGATCAGCACTGCCGGCGGCGTGCGCCTGGCTGCGCTGGATGATGGCCTGATGCTGCGGGCAGCACCCGGCGTATTCTGTGCCGGCGAGATGCTGGACTGGGAGGCCCCCACGGGGGGCTACCTGCTGACGGCGTGCTATGCCAGTGGCCTGCGCGCCGCCGAGGGCGTGATCGGGTGGCTGGCTGGGCGGTGACGCCCGCATTGTGGAGTCGAGCCATGCTCGACGGCCTTTGATTCAGGCGATGAAGCAGTCGAGCATGGCTCGACTCTGCAATCCCCGGCGCTCACCATGGTCTGCGCATGCTCACCGAAGCCAGCGCCACGCCGCTGGGATGCGGGTAGGCTTCCTCCCGCACGGCAATGAATCCCTGCCGTTGGTAGAACGGCACCGCATTGAGCGAGGCTGACAGCACCACCTCGCGCTCACGATCGGCCATCGCCAGCAGACGCTGCATCAGCGCCTGGCCGATGCCCGTGCCGCCACGATCCGGATCGACGAACAGCGCATCGACTTCATTGGCGTCGGTATCAAACACGCCGAACCCGAGCAGGACACCCTGCCCGTCCTCGGCCACCACGCAGCCTCCCTGCCCCAGCAGCCGTGCGTACTGCGACGGCGGCGGCGAAGCAGACCACGGATCGATCACCTCCGCCGGGTAGTGGCTGCTGCACGTCTCGCGAACGCAACGCGTGCGCAGTGCCCACAGCATGGCGACATCGTCGATGGTGCCGGTCCTGAACCGCATGACATCTCCCTGTAGAGCCGAGCCCATGCTCGGCTCGGCTGTTCTTCGTTCCAACATCGCGATGAGAGAAGCAGCCGAGCATGGGCTCGGCTCTACAGCAACACATTATCGCGACTTGCTGGCGCGCAGCGCCTGGATCTTCGGCGGCGGCTGGAACGAATCGCTGCGTGCATCGGCCCAGAATGCATGGAACACCGCATGATCCGGCACCTTGTGCAGCAGCTCGCCCGGTTCCAGGTAGCGGTACAGCGACGCCAGCGAGCGGATCTCGACAGGCGAAACACGACGCAGGATGTGCTCCGGCCCCAGTTCGGCCGGATCGTTCAGGCCGGCCGCACACAACAGCTCCTTCAGGGCGTGCAGCGTGTGCTCGTGGTAGCTGTACACGCGGGTGGCCTTGTCCGGTGCATCCAGGTGCTTCCAGCGCGCCGGGTCCTGGGTGGCGATGCCGGTCGGGCACTTGTCGGTATGGCAGCTCAACGACTGGATGCAGCCCAGCGCGAACATGAAGCCACGGCCGGCATTGCACCAGTCGGCACCCAGCGCGATGGTGCGCGCGATGTCGAAGGCGCTGGTGATCTTGCCCGCCGCGCCGATGCGGATCCGCTCGCGAAGGTCCAGGCCGACCAGCGTGTTGTGCACCAGCAGCAGTGCTTCGTGCATCGGCACGCCGACATGGTCGACGAACTCCGCCGGTGCTGCGCCAGTACCGCCTTCGGCACCGTCGACCACGATGAAGTCCGGCAGCAGGCCGGTTTCCTGCATCGCCTTGGCAATGCCGAACCACTCCCACGGGTGGCCGATGGCCAGCTTGAAACCGACCGGCTTGCCACCGGACAGTTCGCGCAGACGGGCGACGAACTGCAGCAGTTCGACCGGCGTCGAGAATGCCGAGTGACGCGACGGCGATACGCAGTCCACGCCCATCGGCACGCCACGGGTGACCGAGATCTCGGCGGTCACCTTTGGCGCCGGCAGCACGCCGCCATGACCGGGCTTGGCGCCCTGCGACAGCTTGATCTCGATCATCCTGACCTGATCATGGGTGGCGTTGGCGACGAAGCGCTCTTCACTGAAACCGCCCTTTTCGTCACGGCAACCGAAGTAGCCCGAGCCGATCTCCCACACCAGATCGCCGCCCATCTCGCGGTGGTATGGCGAAATCGAACCTTCACCGGTGTCGTGGTAGAAGCCACCACGTCGCGCGCCTTCGTTCAGTGCGCGGATCGCGTTGGCCGACAGCGAGCCAAAGCTCATCGCCGAAATATTGAACACGCTCGCCGAATACGGCTTTGTGCAATTGGCGCCGATCAGCACGCGGAAATCGTGCTTGGCGATGGCGGTCGGCGCCAGCGAGTGGTTGATCCACTCGTAATCCACCGCGTAGGTGCTGCGCAGGGTGCCGAACGGCACCGTGTCCATCTCGTTCTTGGCCCGCTGGTAGATCAGTGCACGCTGCTGGCGCGAGAACGGCACGTCCTCCAGGTCGCTCTGCACGAAGTACTGGCGGATTTCCGGACCGATCGATTCCAGGCCGTAGCGGAAGTGCGCCATCACCGGATAGTTGCGGCGCAGCGTGCTGCGCTTCTGCAGCAGGTCCCAGGTCCCCAGAGCCACCATCGCGGCGGTCAGGCCGACGCCCCAGTACCAGGCCGGCCAGATCGTGGCCAACCACAGGCAGATGGGGAACATCAGGATGGCGAGCAGGTAGACGATATACCGGTGCATGGCGTTCCTTGGTTGCAACTGCCTGCGAGTCTACCGTGCTGCCCGCCGCCCGCGTTTACAGGCGATCGTCAACCACGTTGCGTGGCCAGGCCGATTTGACGTCGTAGACCAGGCCGCCCGGCGCCAGCAGCGACCGGATACCCGCCTCGTCCATCGCCTTGAAGCGGGCATGGGCAACCGCCAGCACCACCGCGTCATAGGCCCCTGCCACGGGTTCGGCCAGCCACTGCACGCCCTCATCGGCCAATGCCGCCGGGCCGACCCAGGGATCACTGACCTCGACCTGAGCGCCGGCATCACGCAGGCGCTGCGCCAGCTCCAGCGCGCGGCTGTTGCGCAGGTCCGGGCAATCCTCCTTGAAGGTCACACCGAGCACCAGGATGCGCGACTGCACTGGTTCGCGGCCGCGTTCGGCCAGCATCGCCAGCACCCGCGACGCCACATGCTCACCGACGCGGTTGTTGACCTGCCGCGCGGTGTGGATCAGGTCCGGGTGGTAGCCCACGCTCTCGGACTTGTGCAGCAGGTAATACGGGTCCACGCCGATGCAATGGCCGCCGACCAGGCCCGGCCGGAATGGCAGGAAGTTCCACTTGCTGCCGGCGGCATCGAGCACATCCTGGGTATCGATGCCCAGCCTGTCGAAGATCAGCGCCAACTCATTGACCAGCGCGATGTTCACATCGCGCTGGATGTTCTCGACCACCTTGGCCGCCTCGGCCACGCGCATCGATGGCGCGGGGAACGTGCCGGCGGCAATGATGCGCTGGTACAGGCCATCGATCACCGCAGCCACTTCCGCTGTCGACCCCGAGGTGATCTTGCGGATGTCGGCCAGGCGCCGCTGGCGGTCACCGGGACTGACCCGCTCCGGGCTGTAGCCGCAGTAGAAGTCTTCGTTGAAGCGCAGGCCCGAGCCTTCTTCCAGCAGCGGCACGCAGACTTCTTCAGTGGTGCCGGGGTACACCGTGGATTCGTAGATCACCAGGTCACCCGCGCGCAGATGGCTGGCGATCAGCCGCGTCGCCGAACGCAACGGCTCCAGATCGGGCTGCTCATAGGCATCGATCGGCGTCGGCACGGTGACGATGTAGACGTTGCATGCATCAAGCAAGGCCGGATCGCTGCCGTACTGCAGCTGCCGAGCACTGGCCAGCTCGTCGGCCTCCACCTCCAGCGTATGGTCCTGGCCATCGCGCAGCTCGGCGATGCGATCGGCATCGATGTCGAAGCCCAGCGTCGGCCAGTGCCGACCGAAGGCCACCGCCAACGGCAGGCCGACGTAGCCCAGGCCGATCACCGCAAAACGCGGGGTCTCCGCTGCCGCAAGGGACGCGCTCACTGGCATGTCCCGCGCAACGGCATGCATGCCGCCATGGATTCGGCCGACCTGCTCATTCGCTGCACCACTCCGTGTAATTCCACGCCAGAAAGGCGACAGCGTAACGGCCCGGGCGCCTGCCCGCCAAGATGGGATCAGGAGCCCAGTGCGACCGCGGCCGGTTCCAGTTCGCCATCGGCGCCGGTCCAGGCCTGCCGCAGGCGCTCGAAGCCACCGCTGCCAAGCAGGAAGCCCGGCCACGCCGATTCAACGATCTGTGCCAGCAGCTCCGCATCAATGCGCCGGGTTCCCATCGACCAGCGCGGAAACGCCCGCTGCGCCACCGGCGCGCGGCACAGCACCTTCAGCTGGCCGTGGCTGCGCGCATTGACGATGCGCTGGTACACCGAATCGATACCGTCCTCCGGGCCTTCCAGGTACTGCAGGAAACGGCTGCCATCGAACATCAGCACACCGGTGACACCGGCTACACGGTTGAATGCCGTGGCATCGGCCAGCAGGCGGTCAAGATCGGTTGTCTGCAGATCGGCGCGGGCCTCACTGGCATAGGCAATCGCGTGCAGCGACATCGTGCGGCTCCCCCCCTGGGAACGATGGTTGGGACTATGACATGAATGGGAGCGACAGTTAAACACGCTGCCGCTCCACGGCAATCCGGCTGCGATTCTGCAGCTGGGCTACAATCGGCGCCGCGCTGCAGGCCCGGATGGCGAAACTGGTAGACGCATCGGACTTAAAATCCGCCGGGGGCAACCCCATGCCGGTTCGATTCCGGCTCCGGGCACCAACCGCGCTGCGCGAGTACACCTTAGATTGCACGCGAGTAACGCGGCTGTTCATGCGCCGCGCGCAGGTAGGGGTCGAAACACATCGCCAGCAGCCGCAGCAGCGGCCGACCCGGCTCGCTGGCGCGCACTACACCGTCGCGGTATTCGGCCAGGCCGTCTTCCTGCAACCGCTGCACCGAACGCAGGTCCTCGGCGAAGTACTGCTCGAAATCGACGCCATGGCGCTGGCCCAGCACGGCACCGTCCACCTCGCCCTGGCACATCAGCTGCTGGATGAGTTCAGCGCGCAGCTGGTCGTCGGCGCTCAGTGCCACGCCGCGCCAGACCGGCAGCTGGCCCTGGTCCACCGCGTCCTCCCACGACGGCAGGTCGCGCGGATTCTGGCTGTAGGTGGCACCGATATGACTGATCGCACTCACGCCCAGGCCGAGCAGGTCGGTATCGGCGTGGGTGGTATAGCCCATGAAGTTGCGATGCAGCTGGCCGGCACGCTGCGCGCGCGACAGGTCCTCTTCCGGCAGTGCGAAATGGTCCATGCCGATGTACTGGTAACCCGCAGCAGAGAGCTTCTCCACCGCCAGGCCCAGCAGCGCCAGCTTGTCTTCCGGTGAAGGCAACCGGCGCTCGTCGATCTGCTTCTGCGCGCGGAACAGGTGTGGCAGGTGTGCGTAGCCATACACCGCCAGGCGATCCGGTCGCAATGCCAGCACTCGTTCCAGGGTGCGGCCGAATCCCTGCAGGCTCTGTCCAGGCAGCCCATAGATCAGGTCGACGTTGACAGAGCGCATGCCGCTGTCGCGGCAGGCATGCAGGATGTCCAGCGTCTGCTGCACGCCCTGTATGCGGTTGATCGATTCCTGCACATGCGGATCGAAATCCTGCACGCCCAGGCTGGCCCGGTTGAAGCCCAGCCGCGCCAGCATGGCGACATCGCGGGTATCGATGAAGCGCGGATCGAGTTCGATCGAGAAATCGCGCTGCGGCGAATCGCTGAAATCGAAGCGCCGGCGCAGCCCCTCCACCAGCGTGGTCATCGCCTCGGCCTCGAGGAAGTTCGGCGTACCACCGCCCAGATGCAGCTGGATGACCTCACGGCCGTCCTCGAACTGCGGCGCCAGCAGGTCGGCCTCGGCCAGCACGCGCGCGACGTAGCTGTGGCCCCGACCGCGGTCGCGGGTGATCACCCGGTTGCAGCCGCAGTAGAAGCAGGGGCTGGAGCAGAACGGCACATGCACGTACAGCGACAGCGCGCGCGCCAGCTGGTTGCTGTCGGCGATCGCCTGGCGCAGCGCCGGCGCGTCGAAGCCATCGTGGAAGTGCGGCGCGGTCGGATACGAGGTGTAGCGCGGCCCCGGCCGGTCATGCCGGCGCAGCAGGTCGGGGTCGAAGGTCCAGGCCAGGCCACCGGCGGCGGGAGAGAACGTGTCCATGCCGCCAGCATCGCGCCGGACGGCCATGACCGCCTTGACCCAGATCAATCGCGGGTGGGGATTCCCAGCACCGGCAGACCCACCTGCGGCCAGCGCAGCATCTGGTAGCGCTTCCAGAAGGTGTCACCGATGCGCGCGGCGACGTCGTTGGCCAGCTCCTGCATCGGCGGGTTGCCGCACTCGGCGGTGGTGATCCGGAACAGCACCAGCCAGCGATCGAACAAGTCCTTGTCCAGCTCGATGGCCATGTGCTTGGACATCGGCGAGCCCTTGAAGCGGCGCGTGCCGCGCAGCATCGCCGACCAGAAATCGACCAGCTGCGCCAGATGTTCCGGCCAGTCGTGGACATGCGCCTGGAACACCGGCCCCAACCGCTCTTCCTCGCGCACGCGCGCATAGAAGTCGTGGACCAGGCGGGTCACTTCCTGCTCGGTGCACAGCCCGGGCGAGGCGACGGGCAGGACAGGTGGCGGTATTGCGTTCATCGGGGTACCCAAAGCGTGCCGGCAGTGTGCCGCAGCCGGCCGGCACCGCCGTTGATCCAGATCAATGTCGGCGCAGTCCGCTGCACCTAGGCTGCCACGATTGCAGGAAGCATGCCCTGCGGATGCTGCGCCGGCCTCGGCGGAGTATACGCGCCGCCCTCATTCCGATCCGGGACAGCATGAACAGACCCTCTCCCAGCCGCCGCCAGCAGCTGATCCAGCACTGGGGCGCCATCCTCTGGCCCAGCTTCATCGCTGCCGGCCTGGCCAGCGTGGTGTTCTTCGCCTTCGTCGACCCGCTGCGGTTGCAGGCGATCAGCTTCCCGGGCAAGGCGATCAGCCGTGAACTGGGCTATACGACAGGATTCTTCATGTTCTGGTCGGTGACCGCACTTTCCAGCGCAGTCACCTGGTACCTGCAGCGGCCCCTGCCGAGCGATGACGACGACGAGCTGCCGCTGGGATGAGTACGCCCTGTACCGGAACCGGAACCCCACGCCCCTGGCGTTGGCGCGGCGCGCTCAGCGCGCTCTTGCTGATTCTGTTCTATGCCCTGCCATGGCTGCGCTGGAATGGACACCAGGCCCTGCTGCTGGACATCAACGCACGGCGCTTCGACCTGTTCGGCTGGACGTTGTGGCCCGGCGATGTCGGCGTGCTGATCGGGTTGCTGGCGGTGCTGGCGGTGGGCCTTGCGCTGCTCACCCACCTCGCCGGCCGCATCTGGTGCGGTCATGCCTGCCCGCAGACGCTGTGGCGTCGTGCCTTCGACTGGATCGCGCACGGCATGGCCAAGGTCTTGCCAGTGCCAGCCGTGCGCCCGGCCACCCAGGTCGCCTGGGGGTTGCTGTCGCTGTGGACTGGCATCACCTTCGTCGGCCTGTTCAGCCCGATCGCCGGACTGCTGGCCGCCGCTCCGCATGCCGGCTGGAGCGGCTGGGAAACATTCTGGGTGCTGTTCTATGCCGCCGCCACCTGGGGCAATGCCGGCTTCCTGCGCGAGCAGGTGTGCCGTTCGCTGTGCCCGTTCGCGCGCATGCAACCACTGCTGATCGATCCACATACACCACGCATGCTGTACGACGCGCGCCGCGGCGAACCGCGCGGCATGCGCCCTCCGGGCATGGGGGGCGTGCTCGGACGCGGACGCGGCCTGCTCGACCCGACCACCGCACAGGACTACGTGTTCCGCGCCGCACATCCGCTGCTGGCCGGACCGATGCCCACCTTCAGCGCCGATCGCCTGGGCGACTGCACCGACTGCGCCGCGTGTGTCAGCGCCTGCCCGATGCAGCTGGACATCCGCCAGGGACCGCAGGCCGATTGCCTGGCCTGCGGCGCCTGCCTGGACGCCTGCTCGCGGCAGCAGCACCAGGCCGGTTTCGGCCCGGGGCTGGTGCGCTACTGCAGTCCGCAGGCCATGGCCGGGCAACCGCGGCAATGGTGGCGACCGCGGACCCTGGCACTGCTGTCAATGCTGCTGGCGCTGTTGGCCTGTGGCGCCTGGCGCCTGCTTTGAATCAACGGGTCAACGCGGCCCGTTGGCGTGCGGCGGCACCAGCTGCGCACGTCGGACGATGCCGAGCTGTTCGATGATCAGCGCCATTTCATTGGTGACTTCGGTACGCTCGGTCCCCTGCGGGACCAGGCGGTCCAGCACCTGCTGGTAGGTATCCCAGAACGCCGGACCGCATCCGTGTTTGTGATAACTGGCTTCCAGTTCGCGGCGTACCCGTTCAGCCAAGCCATGCATGCCGTATTCCATACGACCTCCGTTGGACCTGTTCTGCATCGTTGACGGTCTACCGACTCACTTGCGAGCTACTGAAAGACTCCCGGGCTTCACGCCCGGTTGATGCCAATTAGTCATAGATTTCACGACAGGTCAATTACATGCAGCGACTTTCGTGATCGAAATTATTAATCGTTCACGAAACCACATACGGGATGACAGGCTTCCCGGATGGGCCGGAGCCGACAACCTACCCGATTCCTCCAGCCTGTGCCCTGGTAGGCCTCATCGATAGCCCGACCCCGTTCCATCGAAGTTTCCTATGTTGCTAAGCATACTTAGCAAATGGCACTTAGAGTGCTATATGCGACAAAAGGCGGCGCAGTTGAGGCTTATTCGCCCTGCGTGGCTTCAGTTGCCGGGAACAGGTTGGGATAGCGCTGATGCAGGATGTATTGGCGTAACGCAGGAATCGGGAAATCCTTGGGCCATTGCGACACTGCAGATCGGCTTATGCCAAAGAAGCGCGCCAGTTCGGCATCGGTGCGGAAACCCAGCCGGGTGCGCACCTGCCCCTTGCTCCAGAATTCGGTCACGGTCGGTCCTTCTATTAACCAGACTTATTCTTGGAACAAGGGATCTTTGCGATCCACGCGTTAAGCTGGCTTGCATAGATGAATACTCTCGGCCAACGACTCGCCATTGCCATGAAGAAAGCCGGGCACCCTCGCCCGGCCGATCTGGCCCGCGCCGCCGATTCGACGACGGCAACCATCAGCAACTGGCTCAACGACCACGTCAGCCCCGCCCATGTGAAGGCCGAACAGCTGTTCCGCATCGCCGATGCGGCCAAGCTGGACGCGCGTGAACTGCTGTATGGCGTGAGCGGGCTTGGCGTCGGTGAGCGGGGCAATACCTATATCCCCAGCCAGGCCCACCTGGATGTCTGGCAGGACGCCTACGAACTGGTCAGCCATCTGGTGGAAGAGAAGGGCCTGGAGATCGACCACCGCCGCCACGCGGCCCTGGACCTGCTGGCCTTCGAACTGCTGATGGACGGCTTCAGCCGCAGCAAGGTCATCCGGGTGCTGACGACCTCGATGACGTGAATGCACTACCGCTGGTAGCATGGTCGCCGATGGGGATGGGGCTCCCCCGATAACCGCCTGAAAGGGCTGATGGCTCCTGCCAGGACGAACCGGCGTTCGTCGATGGCAGGCCGTGCCTGCCCTCGGCGTTCGCCATCGAATCAGCGAACCCGTACCCGAGGCACGTGATGCACGCATTGAACAACTACTTGCTGGTCTTCATCGGCGGCGGGCTCGGCGCCTGCCTTCGCCATGCCTGCAACCTGATCGGTACGCGGGTGGCAGTCGGCAGCCCGTGGCCATGGTCGACCTTCCTGATCAACATCAGCGGCGCGCTGCTGATGGGCGTGCTGGTCGAAGCCTTCGCCCTGCGCAATGGCGCCTCGCCGCAGCTGCGCCTGCTGCTGGCCACCGGCGTTCTCGGCGGCTACACCACGTTCTCCACCTATGCGCTGGAAATCGGCGTGCTGCTGCAGCGCGGCCAGCACGGCCTGGCAGCGTTGTACGCCGGCGGTTCGGTGGCACTGGGCCTGGTCGGCCTGTTCGGTGGCATGAAACTGGCCCGGCTGGTGCTGGGCTGAGACTCAGGCCGCGCCGGCGCGGGCCTGCCCGCGCCACTCGCGCGGCGACTGCCCGGTGTGCGCCTTGAATGCGCGCGACAGCGCGGCTTCGCTGCCGTACCCCACATCGTCGGCAATCCGCTTGAGCGGTCTGCCCTGGCGCAGTGCCTGCTGCGCCAGGCCCACCCGCCAGCCCTGCAGGTATTGACCGGGCGTGGTGCCCATCGCCTCACGGAAACTGGCAGCAAACACGCTGCGTGACATGCCGGCGACCTCGGCCAGGTCTTCCAGGGTCCAGGACTGTGCGGGCGCTTCATGCATCGCCACCAGCGCCAGCCGCAGCCGCGGATGCCCCAGCCCGGCAAACAGGCCACCACGCATTTCGCCCCCTTCCATCAGCTGCCGCAACACCTGGATCATCACCACCTCGAACAGCCGGTTGACCATCGCCGCACGCCCGCAACGCTGCTCGAAGGCTTCCTCGAACAGCAGTTCCAGCGCTGCGTTGCCGCCGTACAGATCGGCCAGCGGCAGGCAGATGAAATCGGGCAATGCGGCGCTGATCGGGTTGAGCCGTCCGCCCTCGAAATGCAGGTTGGCGCAGGCCATGTCGGCGCCGTGCTGCGGATCGGTGCTGAACCGATGCGGCATCGGCCGCGGGTACAGCAGCAGGCTCGGCACCTCGACCTGCACGGTCTGCTGGCCGTGGCTGACCTGCAGCGGGCCACGTCGCACCAGGTGTAACTGCCCGGCTTCATCCTCGCCCTCCAGCGTGTTGATGCCGCACAGCGCGCCGGCATGGAACACCGAGGCGGTGACCGAAAAACGTTCCAGCAGAATGGCGAGACGGTCGACCATGACGGGACTCCGGGTCAAGCGAGACTAACGCAATGTGACAGATCGTATCGGAATCGGCGGTTGAGGGGGCGGCACTGGCTGAGTGATCCGTCTCGAATTCATGCAGCTGCGCCAGCATGACGACGGCCGCCTGGTGCTGCGCTACGCCGGGCCTGCCTCGGTATAGCGCATCACCACGAAGCGCTCTTCCGCGGCCGGTGCAACGAAGTGGCGGGTGATACGTTCGAACTCCTCGTCGCTGGCCTGGAACGGATGTTCGCCGAGAGCATTGCGCGCGCGCGCAGCCGCGCCTTGCAGACCTCATCGGCAATGTCGAGGAAATGCAGTTGATGTGCAGCGCCAACCGGCGAGAACACTTCACGTGCTCACGCGCGGCTGGCTGGCGTATTGAATGGAAAATCGAGCACCACCGAAACACCGGCCTGCAGCAATGTGCGCAGATGATCGGCCAGCACATTGCGCAACGTGGCTGCACGCTGCAGATAGTCGGCAATGGAATGGATTTCGCCCGGATACAGCGCCGCCAGCCACGTGTCTTCGCTGATCAATACGTGGCGCGGCTTCAACGCCAACTGCTGCGACAGGGTGGATTTGCCGGCACCGATCTTGCCGCACACCAGGTGCAGGGTCGGCGCAGCGTCGTTCGATGAAAGGTCGTGCATCTGCATTCTCCTTGGTGGATTCATTACCCGGGAGAGCGCTGCATGCAACCCGCCTTCCCGGGCAGGTTGCTTGGCCGTGATGACCGCGCGCTACCCCGCCTTCCCGTGGGGAATGCGGATAATCGACGCGATGCTGTGCAGGGCCATGGCGCCAGCGTAGAGCGCGGCACCGCCGACCGGCAATGCCCTGCGGCAGTGCAGCGCGCGCAAGGTGGTGCAGGGATCTATGCTCGGCGCCATTCCCGCATGGAATGACCCCGATGCGACCCTTGCTTCGATGCGCACTTGCCCTCTGCCTGCTGCCCTGGATGACATCGCTGGCTGCACCGCCGCCAGCAGCGCGTACGCTCAGCGGCGAGCGGCAGGGCGCACCGTGGCGGCTGGATGTGCCTGCCGACTGGAACGGCGACCTGGTAATGCTGGCCCATGGCTATGAACCGGTCGGCGTGCCGCGCACCGCCCCCATGGCGGCCAATGACAGCACCGCACCACTGCTGGCAGCAGGTTACGCCGTCGCGCAGAGCGCCTATGCCAGCCAGGGCTGGGCGGTGGCCGATGCGATCACCGACATGGAACGCCTGCGCCAGCAGGCAGTGGGTGAACTCAAGCATGTCCGCCACACCTGGATGCTGGGATTCTCGATGGGCGGTGCCGTGACCATCGGAAGCCTCGAACGCTTCCCGCAGCACTACACCGGCGGTGTATCGCTGTGCGGTGCCAATCTCGGTGGCGAACAGATCGCGACCGATCTGCTGACCACGCTGGTCGCATTCGATTACTTCTTCCGCAAGGCCGATGGGCTGCCGGCCGCCGGCCTGGTATCGCGCGAAGCCGCCGCGCTGCCACAGGGCGAGTTGTACCAGGGCATCGCCAATGCCCTGCAACGTGATCCGTCGCACGCCGCAGTGCTGGCGCGGCGGCTGCAGGTCTCCGCTGATGCACTGGCCGGCACGATCAGCCTGCACGCGCTGGTCCTGCACGAACTGGCCACGCGCAGCGGCGGCATGCCGGTCGGCAACCTGGGGGTGGTGTACAGCGGATTCGGTGACGACGCCGCGTTCAATGCCGGCGTTCAGCGCATCGATCCCGTGCCTGCGGCACAGGCGCATGTCCGCGACACGCTGGCAATGACCGGCGCACTGAAGCGACCGCTGGTGATCCAGCTCAACCACAACGACCCGACCATCGTGCCGCACATGCAGACGGTGTATCCGCAATTGGCCGTACGGGCTGGCGCACGCCCGCTGCCACGCGTGTTGCCGCCGGTGGGCGAAGGACACTGTGGTTTTTCTGGGGCACAGGTGGTCGACGCCTTGAAAGCAGTGCAACGCTGAGTCCATCGCGTGCCGCAACGCATCACCACCGTGCCGGAAGGGGCTGCTCGGGTGGCGTGTCTTGTTCAGCCGCCAAGGCCTCGGCCTGACCAGCATGGTGCTGCACGATGCACGCCGCCCGATCGGCATGCAGGGCCAGGCGCTGACCGTGCGAGCGCGACCATGACGGGCCCAGTCAGCCGCCCAGCGTGCCCATCGTGAAGGTGTAGCCCGAGCTCATCAGGAATTCGCGCATGCGCATTTCCGCGCGCCGCGGTGAGGCCAGGCTGGCCGGCGCATACAGCGCATACACCAGGCCCGATCCCTCGATATGCTCGCGGCGGACCTCGCAGCGGGCGGTTTCCGAGGCAATCACCCATCCGTCCTTCAGCCGCTCCGGCCCGATGGATTGCCCGTTCTTCAACCGAAAGGTCAGCCAACGCACATCTGCCATGACTTTGCTCATTTCCGTTTCGCTCCGTGGCTGAAGCGACGCGTGATGTCCTTGCTCGACATTGCGGCTCCCTGAGACGTGGAACCCGACCATAGCGCCTTTCCATGTCGTGGCCGGCTGAGACTGGCGGCCGCGGCATGCGAGCTGCCGCACGGGTTCCCTCGCGGCGTCGGAAATGGCGACGGCAGGGAGCGTCCTGCCGGCGCAGTTCACAGGCAGGGAACCCGACTCACGCAGCGCGGTCGCTGCCCTGGTTCAAGGCGTGCAGCGCATCGGCCAGCGCCTGGATTTCGGCACGCAGGGCCAGCCGCTGCAACCACCGCCCGGGGATTCCGCGCGCACCATGGAATGCGCCCGCCAGCTGCCCCGCGATGGCGGCCGTGGTGTCGGCGTCCTCGCCAAGATTGGCCGCCTCGAGTACGACGGCTTCAAAGGTGTCGTGGCGATCAAAGCACCAGAGTGCAGCTTCGACACTGTCGACAACATAGCCATTGCCACGGATCTGCTCACGCACGGCACCGCGGTAGCCGCCCGCCGCGATCTGCTGCAGCCGCGCGCTCTCAACGGGGACATTGCTGAGATCCAGCACCGCGTCACGGGTGCCACCTGCCAACGCCCGCTCCAGCGCGACCGCCAGCAAGCGGCACGCCTCCAGGCACTCCTGCGCAGCGTGCGTCGTTCGCGAACTCAGCTCGGCCATTGCCTGCAGGTCGGGGGTCCCGGCGTAGCGCAATGCCACCGGCGCCAAACGCATGATCGAGCCATTGCCAGCGCTGCGTGGGTCGTCACTACCCGCCAGCGGATGGCCATCCTGCAGGAACCGGTCGATCGCAGCCCGCGTTGCCATACCGATATCGAAGCACTCGCCGGTCGCACTCCAGTACCCATGCCGGTACCAGTTGGCGTAGCGGTTCATCTGATCGTGCACATCGAAGGTGTCACAACGCACCAGGCTCTCGGCCAGGCACATCGCCATGGAGGTATCGTCGGTCCATTGCCCCGGCTGCAGCTGGAACGGCCCACCACCTACCATGTCGGTGATCGGGGTGAAGCTGCCACGAGGCTTGAACTCCAGCGTGGTACCGACGGCATCGCCGCACGCGAGGCCGAGCAAGGCGCCGCGGAAGTGATCAATCTGGTTCATCAGACCAGTGTAGCGCCACCGGATCCGCCATGACTGGCCGCCAGGCCGCGCAACGATCGCGCAAGCGGGAAAGCAATCGTAGCCAACAAAAAAGCCCTGACCGGAGTCAGGGCTTTTCAATTGGAGGCCTCAAGCGGAATCGAACCGCTGTAAACGGATTTGCAATCCGGTGCATAGCCACTCTGCCATGAGGCCAACGTACTGCGCGCCAGGAACGGAACCCTGACAAGACAAAACCCCATGATGGGGCCTGTCGGAACATGGAGCGGGAAACGAGACTCGAACTCGCGACCTCAACCTTGGCAAGGTTGCGCTCTACCAACTGAGCTATTCCCGCGTAAGCCGACATGCTACCGGAAATCCGGAAAACACACCAGCGATTTCACCTTTCTGACTGCGCGCAAAGCCTTGCGGCTCAACGTGCCCCGCCTTGCCGTGGCGGGAGAAAAACAAGGCCCCTGCCGGGGCCCTGTAGAATCTGGAGCGGGAAACGAGACTCGAACTCGCGACCTCAACCTTGGCAAGGTTGCGCTCTACCAACTGAGCTATTCCCGCAGATTCCGTTCGACCTGCGTCGAAGGAGCGCTATTGTGTCCAAATTCCTTCACGCCGTCAACAGTCTTCACATCATGCGGTCACGGGCGTCCGCACTGGGGTACGCTGCCCCGCCCAGCCCCATGCGCCCATGTTCCTTCGCGGCAAACCCTTGTTGATCGCCCTGCTGCTGCATCTGCTGGTGGCGCTGCTGTACTGGGCACTGATTCCGCTGGGAATGAACTGGTATCGCGACCATTTCGGCTTCACCGCCCATCGCGACATCGGCCTGGGCATCGCCCAGTTCCATCTGTTCTGGATGTTCATTGGCGCCCAACTGCTGATCGCAGTGTTGCGGCCATTGTTCGCCAAGCTGCTGGTGCTGGCGGCGCCGCTGGCGTTCGCCAGCTGGACGCTGATGCACGACCATCCGCTGCGCCTGGTGTACTTCACCGTTGGACCTGGCCTGCTGGCACTGGCCGCAATCGCCGCAAGCCTGCGCTATTCGTCGCGGGCAACCTCCCGCTACACCACGGACACCACCGATGCCTAGACGTTACATCCGCCTGTTCTGGCTGCTGGTCGCGCTGACCTGGCTGGCGCTGATCGCCGCACTGGTCAATGCCGGCTTCACTCCGGACTACTGGCTGCTGCACCACCTGGAAGGCGCCGAACTGCCCTACCCGACCAGCACCGTCATCGTCTTCGCGTTGCTGGGCACCGTCGAACTGGTGGTAGCCGCCTTGATCGTGCGGCCGTGGAGACTGAAACGCCTGTGGCTGCGCCTGCTGATCGCCTTCGCCCTTCTGCTGCTGTGGTCGGTGCCGTGGATGCTGTCGGCGATGCATCAGCCGCCGGTACAAGGCATGCATCTGCTGTGGCTGCTGCTGTTGGACGTGGGCCTGCTGCTGGCGCTGTGCATGGTGTCGGCGGTGAGCGCGTGGCGGGCGTTCAGGCGTCGAGGGCGCGCGGATGCGCCCCCGTTGCAGCACTAGGCCTACTTCCGGAACTCCACCCGCACATGCTGGCCGAAGCGTGCCTTGGCCCCGCCGTCGAACTCCAGCACGCACTCCACCACCTTGGCCACGCCACGCCCCGCGTCTTCAGGCAGGCGGGCCTGCGCGAACACCGGGCTGATGCGTACCACGCGTGCGGTCGGCAGCGTGCCGGTGTTCTCGGCACCATCGCTGTCCGGTACCACCGTCGCTTTCATGCCTACCTGCACCGCATCGGCATAGGCGGCACTGAGTTCGGCACGCACCTGCAGCGGGCGTGCCGGCAGCAGCGAGATCGCCGGCTTGCCGGCCTGCACGAAGGCGCCGAGGCCCGGCACCTGGCCGACCACGGTGCCGGCTTCCGGCGCGCTCAGCGACATCTGCTGCAGTTTCAGCCTGGCGTGTTCCAGCTTGTGCTGGGCCATGTCGACCTGCGCACCGGCCACGTCGACATCGGCGCGTACGCCAGCCAGCTGCTGCTTGGCCGCATCGGCCTGCTGGTTGGACGACACGCCTTCGCTCGCACCCGTGGACAGGCGGGTGGCATTGCGCTCCAGTTCGCGCAGCTGCGCCTGGCTGCCCTTCAGGCGGTCATTGGCCAGTGCGAGATCAGCGGTGGCCATCGCCACTTCCTGCTGCAGCAGCGCACCGTCCAGCGACAGCAGAAGCTGCCCCTTCTTCACCGTGGCGCCCTCCTTCACCAGCGCGGCGGTGATCGAACCATCCACCGGCGGCGCCAGCGCGATCAGGCCACCCTCGACATCGATGATGCCGCGCGCCACCGCAACCTTGCCGGCGGTGGCAGTGCTGGCTTTACCTGCAGGTGCCTGGGCGGGCGCGTCCCTGGAACAGGCGCAAAGCAGCAGTGCCGCGGACAGTACCAGGCTGAGGGGAAGCAGGTGCGACGTCTTGGTCATGGGGCGGACTCTACGGTTTCGTTCTGGCGGCGGTCATCACGGACCATGCCGTCTTCCATGGCGATCACCCGATCGGCATGCCGGATCAGGCGCGGATCGTGGCTCACGCACAGCACGGTGGCGCCATGCGCACGTGCGTAGCGGTGCAGGATGTCGATCACGCGCTGGCCGTTCTCGGCGTCCAGCGCGCTGGTGGGTTCGTCGGCGAAGATCAGCGTCGGCGACTTGGCGAAGGCACGGGCGACGGCCACGCGCTGCTTCTCGCCGCCGGACAGCTGCGCCGGACGCATGTGGCTGCGGTGGCTGAGGCCCACTTCTTCCAGCGCCTTGCGCGCCAGCGGCTCGCTTTCGCGATTGCGCATGCCGCGGTAGCCCAGCGGCAGCTGCACCTGCTCCAGCGCAGTCAACGCCGGGAACAGGTTGAAGCCCTGGAACACGAAGCCGACATGGTGCAGGCGGAAGCGCTCCACCTCGCCGCGGGTCATGTGGCCCACGTCCTGGCCCAGCGCGTGCACGCGACCGCCATCCGGCGCGGACAGGCCGGACAGCAGCGACAGCAGCGTGCTCTTGCCGCACCCCGAAGGGCCCGAGACCAGGGTCAACTCGCCCGGATAGATGTCCAGCGACAGGCCGCGCAGCACCGGCACCTGCATATCGCCGGACATGAAGCCTTTTTCCAGTGCGTCGGCCTGCAACGTGGGGGCGACGGCATGTTTGGAGGTCATCGGCCGGTCCTCAACGCAGCAGCAACGATGGATCGGAGCGGACCACACTGCGTACCGCCATGATGCTCGACAGCATGGCCATCACCGCGACCAGCGCCACGCAGCCGATGATGACCATCGGCGTCAGCTGCACCGGCACGCGCTGGGACTGTGCGATCAACAGCACGACGGTACTGAACGCCGCCGCCAGCAACATGCCCACGCCACCGATCAGCAATGCCTGCTCGAATACCACCCGTGCCAGCGCGTAGCGACCTGCGCCGAGCGCGTTGAGCGTGGCGTACTCGCGCACCGAACCAGCCACCACCGAGGCGAACGACTGGTTGGTGATCACCGCGCCGACGAAGCAGACGATGACGGCCATGAACAGCACCGCGATGCCGGCGCCGGTGTCGAACAACCAGTACTGCTGCGAACGGCTGGCGAACGCCGGCGCGGTCCAGAACTCGACCGGCGTGGCCTGGCCCATCGACGCAGCGAGGCGGTCGCGCACGCGGTCGGCCAGGTCCGGCGAGCGCAGGCCCGCCACGAAATAGGTGCTGCCCTCGTGCGGATCGGTACCGGCGATGGCACGCGCGGTATCCAGCGAGGCCAGCACGTTGACGCCACCGAGGCCACGCAGGCCCGGTTGCGCGGCGACCACACGCACCGCCTTGCCATTGATCCATGCACGGTTGCTCTGCAGGTCCACGCCGAGCGTATCCAGGTCGGCGCTGTCGACGATCACCGCCCCCGGCTCGCGCAGCTGCGCGCGCAGGTCGGCAGGCAGGATGCGCGCGAACATCATTGCGTCATCGCCGGTGGAGATGCCGGACAGGTACACCGACACGTTGCCGGTACCCTGCGCACCCGAGCGCCATTCGCCATCGACCCACTCGTAGGGTTCGACGCGGGTGACATCCGGGTCCATGCGCAGGTGGCTTTCGACGTCGGCGCTGATCGCATGGCCGTAGTTGACGCTCTGGGTGCCGGGGAAGCCGGCCCAGATGTCGGCCGAGGACGCTTTCACGTAGATCGCAGCGGTACCGAAGATGCCCAGCACCAGTGCCGCCTGCACGATCAACAGCACACCGGCGAAGCACATCGCCAGCACCACCGGCAGGAACCGGCGCCATTCATAGGCCAGGGTCTTGCGGGCCAGCGCGATCATTGCGATTCGCCCTCACCCTCGACAGGCAACGGAGCACCACCGAGGGCGCGGTAGAGCGACGCAAAGGCCAGCACGCGCGCACCCTGTGCACCGATCAGGTCGGCCTGCGCGGCGAGTGCCGCACGCTGCCCGTCAAGCTCGTCGAATTCGCTGGACAGCCCCAACTGCACCTGCCGCGCCTGCCGCTTGACCTGTTGCCCGGCGGCATCATCGGCCGCGCGCAGCGACTGGATGCTGCTGTCCTGGCGCGCCAGGCTGCCGAGCGCGCCTTCCACTTCGCTCACGCCTTCCAGCACCGCCTTGCGGTAACCCAGCAAGGCGGCATCCAGCTGCTTTTCATCGGCATGGAAGCGTGCGCGGCGCTGGCCCCAGTCCCACAGCGGAATATCGATGTACGGGCCGATCGACGGGCTCGAATCGGAATTGGAGCGGGCGTTCTGGGTGAGGTTGTAGGCGTACAGGATGGAGCCACCGAGGCTGACACGCGGATACATCGCGGCGCGTGCCGAACCCTTGCTGGCAGCAGCCTGCATCACCTCCGATTCGGCCAGCAGGATCTGCGGCCGATGGCGCAGCAGATCGGCCGGGACCTGCTGCAGCGAGAACGCACCCAGCGTCGGCGGCGTGCGATAGGCACGCCAAGCCGGGTCCGGGCCATCGCGTCCCAGCAGCAAAGCCAACGCACGGGCAGCGTTGTCCGCGTTTTCCCGTGCCTGCGCCGTGGCCGCGCGGGTGGCGGCCTGGCGTGCACGCAGGCGATCAAGTTCGCCGGGCTCATCAAGGCGCAGGCGCTGGCGTACCAGGGCCAACTGTTCGCCGCGATCGTCCACCGCCTGCTGGCGGGCCAACAGGTCCTGCTGGGCCTGCGCCACGGTCAGATCCAGATAGCTGCGCACCACGTCGGCGATCACCGCGACCTGCGCGGCACCACGCAGCGCCTCGGCGTTGCCGGCCGACGCCTGCGCGCTCAACTGCGCGCTCTCGGCGGCGCCGAACAGGCCCAGGTCCCAGATCGCTTCGATACCCGCGTGGAAGTAGGTGTCGACCGCAGCGGCATCCTGCACCTGCTTGGCGCTGGCGGTGATTTCCGGCAGGAAGCGCGAATCGGACGTGCCGGCGACAATCCGCACGGCCTGCAGGCGCAGCGTGGCCTGCTGCAGGTCGAGGTTGCCGGCAATGGCCTGATCGACCAGTCCATCCAGCGCTGGATCGGACAACACTTTCCACCACTGTTTGGCGTCCACCGCCACGCCTTGGCCCTGCGGCACCTGGGTCCAGGTGCTGGGCGTGCGATCAGGCAGATCCGGAACCGGCACCGACATGCAGCCCGCCAATGCGAGACTTGCGAGCAGCGCGCCGGGTCGCAGCACTGCCTGCAGGGAGAGTCCGCGCCCCGTCCTGGGCACTGCCACTGAAGTGATACGCCTGACCACCAGCCCGCCAACGTGTAGAAGGAGCATGAAGGCTACCGTGCGATTGTGGAGCGAACATGGAGAAATGGTCCGAAAAAGGTCACAGCACCCGTGCGGTTCAGGCAACGCCGGCGCAGGCCTTTCGCCAGCCTTTCAGTGCCTGCAGCAGGCGGAACACTGGTGCGGATTCCAGGTCATTGCGTCTGTTGCAGCCCCTCATGCCAGGTGCTTCCGATCGTCCCCACGATCGCTGCGCCCCCCCGTCATGCCGATTGCGACACCAATGTCGGAATCGCCCCCAGCTGCAGACTTACCACGCCCACCATGAAAATGTCGTGGCCCGCCTGTAGCGACCCGCCTGGCCAACGTCATGACAAACGAAAAACGCCCCCTTGCGGGAGCGTTTTTCTTGAATCTGGAGCGGGAAACGAGACTCGAACTCGCGACCTCAACCTTGGCAAGGTTGCGCTCTACCAACTGAGCTATTCCCGCAGATTCCGTTCGACCTGCGTCGAAGGAGCGCTATTGTGTCGATATTGCTGCACGGCGTCAACAGGAATTTTCACCGGCATTGCGGGAGGCGTTCAGGCCCTCAGGACCGACACCTCAGGTTCGCAGGCCACGGCGGTGGAAGTAGACCTGCTCGGCGATGCGCCGCGTGGCCCCCGTGTGCAGCAGTGCGTTGAGCGGCCAGTCGGCCTGCAGATGGTCCATCGCCCAGCGCAGCAGGCGCTTGCCGTGGAATGCCGGCGCCACCTGCCGCGCCACCCGTTCCGCTTCCGGCCCTTGCCCACGCAGATGGCGGGAAATCGCCTCACCGACCGCCCAGCCGTGCCGCCACGAGGAGTGGATGCCGCCGGCGGACAGCGGCGAGACGATGCCTGCCGCGTCGCCGGTCAGGATCACGCGTTGGCCGGTGAAGGGCCCATCCGGCCGGCCGCACGGGACCAAGCCGGCGCGGGTGGCCGAGGGACGCGCCGAAGGCGGAATGCCGACCACATTGCGCACGTGGTCGAGGAAGCCATCGATATCCGGCGGCCGTACCTGTTGCGGGTCATGACGCAGCGCCAATCCCACCTGCAGCCCGGTCGGATTCTGCGCGACCCAGCCGATGTAGCCCGGTGCGTAGCGCTTGCTGACGAAGCAATGCAGTGCATCGCCCTGCGACACCTGGAGGCCGGCGAACTCACGCTCGACGCCGTAGAGGTTGTCACGCACCTGGCCAAGCCCGGTGCGTTGTGCCACGCGTGAGCGTGCGCCGTCAGCGCCAACCAGATAGGCGCAGCGCCCTGCCCCTTCCACCTGCCAGCCGTCACCACTGCGATGGGCGTCGGTGAAGGACTGTTGCAGGCGAAGGTCGACGCCATTCGCGCGCAGCTCACGGGCCAGCCAGCGCATCAGGTTCGGCGTATCGGTGGTGAGGAAGTAATAGCCCGGTGCGGCCAGCAACACGCTGCGCAGGTTCGGCGCATACAGGCGCACGTTTGCGACTCGCTGCACCAGATGCTCGGGCATGCGCCCCAGCCAGGTCTGCTCCATCGCTTCCTTCACCACGATGCCGGTGGTGTGCAGGCGCTCACCGGGGTCGGCCTTGCGTTCCAGCACGCAGACGCGCAGCCCGTACTGGACAGCGGCCAATGCGCAGGCGGCGCCGGCGAAACTGGCGCCGACGATGACCACATCGTGGTCGTAAGCAGAGGATTGATGAGGCATCGCGGCATCGCCGGGCTGGAACGGAGATACAGCTTCGCGAGCACGCGTGGTGAGGCGATGGGGTGGCGGTGAAGCAGGGATGAAGTGCCCTGCACACAAACGAAAAAACGCTCCCTTCCGGGAGCGTTCTTCTTGAATCTGGAGCGGGAAACGAGACTCGAACTCGCGACCTCAACCTTGGCAAGGTTGCGCTCTACCAACTGAGCTATTCCCGCTTGGGAGGCGAAATTCTACCTGTTCCAAGGATGGCGTCAAGCGGTTTTTTCGGGGCCTGCGAGGCGCCTTGCACCGCGTATCCATGCATGGCGTGGATCTACCACAGCGTCTCCGCAAACTGATGGATCCGCACCATCCGTGGACGCAGCATTTCCAGTAGGTCCACGCCATGCGGGGATAGGCGCATCGATGGGGTCAGAGCCCTTTCCTTCGGAAAGGGATCCGACCCCGGGGCTCAGACCCCGGGCTCAGTTGCCCAGCTTCTTCTGCCGCGCACGCTCGCGCGCAGCGCGCTCATCGTCGCGCAGGCTCGGCCAGGCGGCGTGCAGGTACTGCAGGCCCGACCACAGGGTCAGCACGGCGGCAATGGCCAGGGTCCAGTCGCCGATATGGAACACCGGCCAGCCCATCCAGATGTCTTCCACCGGCACGTTCGGGGCCACCGAATACAGCAGGCACAACAGCGCGACCATCTGCGCGGTGGTCTTGACCTTGCCGATCATCGCCACGCGCACCTTCGCGCGCTGGCCCAGCTCGGCCATCCATTCGCGCAGCGCCGACACCGCGATCTCGCGGCCGACGATGACCGCCGCCCAGAACGCCATCCACGGCGTCGGATGACCCTGCACGATCAGGAACAGCGCCACCGCCACCATCAGCTTGTCCGCGACCGGGTCGAGGAAGGCACCAAAGGCCGACTCCAGCTGGTAACGGCGTGCGATCCAGCCATCGAGCCAGTCGGTGATCGCGGCCAGGCCGAAGATCGCCGCCGAAGCGAAGTTGGTCCAGGTGTAGGGCAGGTAGAACACCAGCACCAGCACCGGGATCATCACGATCCGCAACAACGTCAGCCAGGTGGGCAGGGTCAACTTCATGCTTGCGTGCTTCTCTCTCTACTCGGCCGCATCAGGCGTGGCCAACCCGTGCAGGTTAGCGTAGATACGTGCCGCGAGGGCGTCATTGATGCCTTCCACCTTGGCGATTTCCGCTTCGCCAGCGGCTTTCAGGCCCACCAGGCCGCCGAAATGCTTGAGCAGGCTGGCGCGGCGGCGCGGCCCGATGCCGGGGATATCCTCCAGCTTGCTGGTCATCCGCGCCTTCTGGCGGCGCCCCCTGTGGCCGGTGATGGCGAAGCGATGCGCCTCGTCGCGCACCTGCTGGATGAACTGCAGCGCCGGGCTGGCCGCGCCCGGGCGCAGCTCGCGGCCATCGGGCATCACCAGCGCTTCGTGGCCGGCACGGCGCTCCACGCCCTTGGCCACGCCCACCAGCAGCACGCCTTCCACGCCCAGATCGGCCAGTGCGGCCTGGGCCTGCGACAGCTGGCCGGCGCCACCGTCGATCAGCAGCACGTCCGGCAGCACGCCCTGCTCTTCCACTGCGCGGCGGAAACGGCGGTCGATGGCTTGGCGCATGGCGGCGTAGTCGTCGCCCGGCTCGATGCCGCTGATGTTGAAGCGGCGGTACTGCGCGCGCACCGGGCCGGCGGCGTCGAACACCACGCACGAGGCTACGGTGGCCTCGCCCAGGGTGTGGCTGATATCAAAGCACTCGACACGCTTGACCGGCTCGGCCAGGCCCAGCATCTCGCGCAGCGCATCGCTGCGCGCGTGCTGCGCATTGCGGCTGTTGAGTTCGGTGGCCAGGGTCAGCTGCGCGTTGCGGCTGGCCAGTTCCACATAGCCGGCGCGCTCGCCGCGCACGTTCCACTTCAGCTGCACCTTGCGCTCGGCCGAGGCCGACAGCGCGGCGACCAGCAGGTCGGCGTCGGGAATCTCGCGGTCCAGCAGGATCTCGCGCGGCGGCTCGAATTCGATGTAGTACTGCGAGACGAAGGCGGCAAGCACCTCTTCCGGGCTTTCCTCGCCATTGGTGCGCGGGAAGAACGGGCGGGTGCCGAGGTTGCGACCATCACGGAAGGCCAGCAGCAGCACGCAGGCCTGCGAGCCCTGCATGGCCACGGCCAGCACATCGAGGTCCGCGGCGCGGCCATCCACGTACTGGCGGGTCTGCATGCTGCGCAGCGAGGAGATCAGGTCGCGCAGGCGCGCGGCCTGCTCGAACTCCAGCGCCTCGCTGGCGGCCTGCATCTGCTCGCCCAGTTCGCGGGTCAGCTCGTCACTCTTGCCTTCCAGGAACAGGGCGGCGCGGCGCACCGACTCGGCGTACTCCGGCGCCGGGACCAGCTCCACGCACGGCGCGCTGCAACGCCCGATCTGGTATTGCAGGCACGGTCGCGAACGGTTGCGGAACACGCTGTCCTCGCAGCTGCGCAGCTTGAACAGCTTGTGCATCAGGTTCAGCGTCTCGCGCACGGCGGTGACGCCGGGATACGGCCCGAAGTAGCGCCCAGGAATGGCACGCGGACCACGATGCAGCGCGATGCGTGGCCAGTCCTCGCGGGTCAGCAGCACATGCGGATAGGTCTTGTCATCGCGCAGTGAGACGTTGTAGCGCGGCGACAGCGACTTGATCAACTGGTTTTCCAGCAGCAACGCCTCGGCTTCCGAGCGCGTCACGGTCACGTCCATGCGCGTGATCTGCGAGATCATCGACATGATCCGCGCGTTCTTCGGGCTGCCGTTGAAATAGCTGCCGACACGGTTGCGCAGCGCGCGCGCCTTGCCCACGTACAGCAGGGTGTCGTCGGCGGCGTACATGCGGTACACGCCAGGGGCGGTGCTGAGCTGGGCCGCGAAGGCCTTGCCGTCGAAGGCCGGGGCGGGAACGTCGGTCATTCGCTGATCGGGACTTCGCTGAGCACGCCCCTGTCGGGGTCGAATCGCAGCACGGCATGGGCGTCAGTCTCGGCGATCCACACCGCACCGGCGCCCACCGCCAATCCGGCCGGGCCATGCAGGCGGCGCGGCAGCGGCTGGGTGGTCAGTTCACCGCCGCCCAGGCGCAGCGTGCGCAGGCGACCGTTGCCGGTATCGGCAATCCACAGCAGCGGAGCGTCCGCGCTCAATGCGATCGCCTGCGGATACTGCAGGCTGGCCTGCGCACGCGGGCCGTCTTCGCTGCCGAAGCGCCAGGGCCCCTGCCCGACCAGCGTCTGCACCAGGTCGCCGCGCAGTTGCAGTGCACGGATCGAGGATCCCAAGGCGTCGGCGACGTACAACACCTGCTGCACCACGGCCAGCGCAGTCGGTTGGGCAAAGGCAGCCAGGTGGCCGCTGCCGTCACGCTCGTCGATGGAACCACTGCCGGCGCGCCATTGCAGGCTGCGCTGGCCCAGGTGGTAGCTCCAGATGCGGTTGTCGCCGGCCATCGCGATGTGCAGCTGGTTGTCGGCGATGGCCAGGCCGACAGGATGGTCCAGCGAGACCTGCCGCGCCTGCGCCACCGGACCTTCCATCGGCGCACCGGGACGTCCATTGCCACACAGCGTGTCGACGATGCCGGTCAGCAGGTTGATGCGGCGCACCGCATGGTTGCCGGTGTCGGCGACGTACAGCGAATCGCGCTCCAGCACCAGCGCCTGCGGGCGGTGGAACGCCGCTTCGGCCAGGTTGCCGTCCATGAAATCGGCGGTACCGAGGCCGAACTGGCGCAGGATGCGGCCGCCATGGCTGCATTCGAGAATGCGGTGGTGGCCACTGTCGGCGATGTACAGGCGTTCGGTGCTGACCGCTAGGCCCAGCGGGAACCGCAGCGCCTGGCGTGGTTCCGGATGCAGTTCGCTGCCGCCGCGCGGCGGCGCCGAAGGCGCGCCCTGGCACAGCGTGTTCAGGGCGCGCTCCAGTTCACCGGGTGCTCCCTGCCCGACCAGCCGCTGCTGCTCGCGACCCTGCGCGTCCAGCAGCACCACGGTCGGCCAGGCGGTAACGCCGAAGCGGCGCCAGCCATCCCAATCGGCATCGAGCAGTACGGGCATGGCCAGACCCTGGCGGCGCAGCAGCTTCAGTGCGGCACTGGCGTCGCGCTCGAAATCGAAGCGCGGCACCTGCAGCACCAGCGGCTGCAGCTTGCCGGGGTGGCGCGACAGCCATTGGCCGAACTCGGCCAGGCGTTGCGCACTCCAGGCGGAGGCCGCATTGACGAACAGCAGCGCGACCGGCCGGCCGCGCAGTTCGGTCAGGGTGCAAGGGGTGGCATTGAGCCAGGTGGCGAACTCGGGCAGGTCCGGGACGGGCTGGACGTTCATGACCCGATTATGCCGGAGTCGGCGTCATGCAACAGTCGTGCCACCGCACGTTTTGCAGCATCGTCGACCAGCGACCAGACCTGTTCGAAATGATCGCTGCCGCCGGTGTAGGGGTCGGGGATGGCTACCCGCCCCTGAACGCCCGACCAGGGCAGGTACAACGCCAGCCGTTCACGCTGGGCCGCCGATGCCAGGCGCCCGGCATCACGCAGGTTGGCCTCGTCGGCACACAGGATCCAGTCGAAACGGTCGAAATCCACGGCCTGCAGCTGGCGTGCGCGCAGGCCGCCGATGTCCACGCCGTGCCCGGCCGCGCAGGCGATCGCGCGGCGGTCCGGCGGCTCGCCCACATGCCAGTCGCCGGTGCCAGCCGAATCAACCTGCACCCGCCCGGCCAGCGGCGAGGCATCCAGGCGTGCGCGCAGCGCGCCTTCGGCCATCGGCGAACGGCAGATGTTGCCGAGGCAAACGACCAGCAGCCTCATCGCGGCGCCATCGCCTGCAGCAGCCCCTCGGCGCGCTCTAGGTCCTCGGGCGTGTCGATGCCCGGCGGGAACGGCTCGGGCGAGATCGCCACGCTGATCGGATAGCCCGCTTCCAGCACGCGCAGCTGCTCCAGCGATTCGACCTGCTCCAGCTGGCCCGGCGGCATCGCCGCGAACTGCTGCAGGAAGCCGGCGCGATAGCCGTAGATGCCGATGTGGCGCAACCAGTGGTGGCCGTCCGGCAGCGTGTCGCGGCCGCGTGCGAAGCCGTCGCGGTGCCAGGCGATCGGCGCGCGGCTGAAGTACATCGCCTCGTTGCGCACGTTGCGCACCAGCTTCACCACGTTCGGGTCGAACAGGGTGTGCGCGTCCTCGACGGTCGTGGCGAGAGTCGACATCGTCGCAGTGCCTGCGACCAGCGCATCGGCCACCGCACGGATACCGGCCGCCGGTGCGAACGGTTCGTCGCCCTGCAGGTTGACCACCACCGTGTCATCGGCCCAGCCGGCAATGCGTGCGCATTCGGCCAGGCGATCAGTGCCGGAGGCGTGCGTGGTCGCGGTCATCGCCACCTTCACTTCGGCCAGCCCGGACAGCGCATCGGCAATGCGCTGATCGTCGGTCGCTACCCAGACTTCACGGGCACCGGCCTGCAGCGCGCGGCGCGCCACATGCAGCACCAGCGGCTCGCCGCCCAGCGGGCGCAACGGCTTGCCCGGCAGCCGCGAGGCGGCATAGCGGGCCGGAATGGCGACGACGAATTCAGTCATGCAGGCGGTACTCGGCAGGCTCGTTACAACGGGAATGCGGGCAGCAGCGCGTGAATGCAAGCGCCGCCGCACCACTCAGTTCGGCCGCAGCTTGTCCAGGCGATCGGTCAGCGCCACCCAGAACGCCGCGGGCAGCTCGGCGCGCAACGGAACCGCGTAGTGCCAGTCGTTGCCGAACGCACGGCATTTCACCGCGTCCTTCTCGGTCATCAATACCGGCAGCTGGCTGCCGAAGGACAGGTCCTGCGGCTGGTAGGCCTGGTGGTCGGCGAACGCATGCGGCACCACGCCGATCCCGCGCGCGCGCAACATGTCGAAGAAGCGCTGGGGATGGGCAATGCCGGCCACCGCATGCACGCGCTGGCCCTTGAAGTACGCCAGCGGGCGAGCGCGGCCACCGGCCAGCGGCTGTGCACTGTCGATGTGCAGCGCCATCGGCCACTGGCCGAAGCCACAGGCCTGCGCTGCGGTTTCCTCATCGGCCTGGCCGAGGTTGACCACCCGGAAATCGCATTCGCTGGCGCGGCTGACGGGCTCGCGCAACGGCCCGGCCGGAATCATCCGGCCATTGCCGTAGCGACGCTGCGCATCGACCACTTCGATCTCGATGTCGCGCGCCAGGCGGTAGTGCTGCAGGCCATCGTCGCAGACGATCACATCGCAGCCGGCCTCGATCAGCGCCTTGCCGGCGGCGACACGGTCGCGGTCCACGCGCACCGGCACACCGGTCTTCCAGGCGATCAGCACCGGCTCGTCACCGCCCTTGGCAGTTGGCGTATCGGCCTGCACCCACAGCGGCTTGTCGGCGTCTTCGCGACCATAACCACGGCTGGCCACGCCCGGCTTCCAGCCGGCCGCGCGCAGGCGCTCGACCAGGGCAATGGTCAGCGGCGTCTTGCCGGTACCACCGGCGGTGATGTTGCCGACCACGATGACCGGCACCGGCAGCGAGTGGCGCTTGCGCCAGCCACGCCGATAGGCGCGCCGGCGCAGCGCGGTGACACCTGCGTACAGCGGCGCCAGCAGGCGCATCGTCCACGGAACGGGGCTGCCGTCGTACCAGTACGCCGGGGTCTGGGTACCCTTGCCGGCCATCAGTCCTGCCTTTCGCGGAACTGCATGCTGTGCAGATGCTGGTAAAGGCCGCCCAGTTCGAGCAGCTCCTTGTGGGTGCCACGTTCAACGATGCGGCCATGGTCCATCACCAGCACCTGGTCGGCATGCTCGATGGTCGACAGGCGGTGCGCGATGACCAGCGTGGTGCGTTCCGGCATCAGGCGCTGCAGCGCATCCTGCACCAGGCGCTCGGATTCGTTGTCCAGCGCCGCAGTGGCTTCGTCGAGGATCAGGATCGGCGCGTCGCGCAGGATCGCGCGGGCAATCGCCAGGCGCTGGCGCTGGCCACCGGACAGCAGCGCGCCATTCTCGCCGACCGGGGTCTGCAGCTGCTGCGGCATGCGTGCGATGAACTCCCAGGCATTGGCCGCTTCGGCCGCCGCACGGATCTGCTCATCGGTCGCCTCCATGCCGTAGGCGATGTTGGCGGCGATGGTGTCATCGAACAGCATCACCTTCTGCCCGACGATCGCCACCTGCCGGCGCAGGTCGGCCAGCGGATAGTCATCCAGGGCCACGCCATCGAGGGTGATGACGCCGCCACTGGGCTCGTAGAAGCGCGGAACCAGCCGGATCAGGCTGGTCTTGCCGCTGCCGGAACGGCCGACGATGGCCGTCACCGTGCCCGGCCTGGCAACGAAACTGATGTCGTCCAGGGCAATGCCGCTATCTTCGCGGTAGCGCAGCATGACGTGGTCGAACGCCAGTTCGCCGCGCACGCGCTGCACGCGGTGCTGGCCCTCATCACGCTCCACCGGCATGTCGAGGATGCCGAACAGGCGCTCGGCGGCAGAGACGCCGCGCGAAATAGAGGTCTGTACGCTGGTCAGTCGGCGCAGCGAGGGAATGATGGCCATCATCGAGGTCATCAGGCCCATGAACTGGCCGGCATTGAGGCGGCCGGCCAGGGCTTCGCGGGTCGACACCCAGACGATCACCGCCAGCGCCAGTGCGGCCAGGAACTGCACCACGCTGGACGCGGCGGCGCGGGTGACCTCGACCTTCATGTTCAGCGCCAGCATGCGGTTGGCCAGGCGCGAGTAGCGCGAGATCTCATGCTGCTGGGTGCCGTGCACCTTCACTTCCTGCTGCGCGGCCAGCGACTGCTCGGCAGTCTGCGCCATCGTGCCCATGCCGTCCTGGATGCCGCGGCTGATGCGACGGTAGCGCTTGCCCACGTAGGACACGATGCCGCCGATCAGCGGCACCACCAGCAGCATCGCCAGGGTCACCTTGACGCTCATCTGCAGCATCACTGCCAGCATCGCGATGATGGTGAGGGTATCGGCGACCACGGTCTTCAGCGCGTCGGCACTGGCCTGGGTGACCTGTTCCGTATCGAAGTTGAGGCGGCTGACCATTACCGGCGTCGCTTCGGTATCGAAGTGCGACGACGGCAGGTGCAGGTACTTCTGCAGCACCTGCTCACGCAGGTCGCGGACCACGCTGCGGCCGGTCTTGGCCAGCGTGTAGTCGCTGACCCAGGTGGCCAGGCTGCGCATCAGGAACAGGCCGAGGATGGTCAGCGGCAGCACCACGGCCGCGCGCGGCTGCGGATCGACGAAACCTTCGTTGACCAGCGGCTCCATCAGCTTGGTGAAGTGATAGCCGGCGAGGGCTTCGACCACCATGGCGATGACCGCGCCCACCATGAACACCCAGTAGGTGCGGGTGTAGCCCAGCAGACGTTTGTAGATCGGCCACACCGGCGCGTGATGGGAACTCATGGACGCACCTCTGGCGCAGTTGCAATGGCGATACGACGGAAACCGAGCTGACCGAGCGCGTCCTGCGCAGTCACCACGGCCTGGTAGGGAGTACGCGCGTCGGCGCGCAGCAGCACGGGCTGGCTGCGATCACTGCCGGCGACGGCGGCGATGGTCTGCTTGACGGACTCGACATCGCTGCGCAGCACTTCCTGGTCATTGATGAAATAACGGCCTTCGGCGTTGATCAGCACGCTGAGCGAACGCGGCGGTTCGTTGTTGGGCTGCTGGCTGGCGGTGGGCAGCTGCACCTGCAACGTCGAGCGCGCATCGAAGGTGGTGGTGACCACGAAGAAGATGATCAGCACCAGGATGACGTCGATCAGCGGGACCAGATCGATATGCGGCTCATCCTGGGATCGGTCATTGCCGATACGCATCGATCAGGCCTTCGCCGCAGCGGCGTTGGCCGGGCGCGCCGACGGGGACGGGTTCATCACCCCCGGGCGGCCGTCGAGCGTATCCAGCAGGGCGCTGGCCTCCTGTTCCATCTCCACCACGTAGCCGTGGATGCGGCCCTTGAAGTAGCGATGGAACATCAGTGCCGGGATGGCCACGATCATGCCGGTGGCGGTGCACACCAGGGCCTTGCCGATGCCACCGGCCAGCTGGTTCACATCACCCACGCCATGGTCGAGGATGCCCAGGAACATCTGGATCATGCCGATCACGGTGCCGAGCAGGCCCAGCAGCGGGCCAGCCGAAGCGATGGTGCCCAGCGCGTTGAGGAACCGCTCCATGCGGTGCACCAGGTGACGGCCGGTATCCTCGATGCGCTCGCGGATCTGGTCGCGCGGGCGGTTGCGGGCTTCCAGCGCGGCCGCCAGCAGCGCGCCCAACGGCGAGTTGGCACGCAGGGTCTGCAGGTGCGCCGGGTCAAGCTTGCCGCGCGCGGCCCAGTTGCGCACTTCCTGGCCGAGGCCGGGCGGCAGCACCTCCGTTCGCCGCAGAGACCAGAAACGCTCCAGGATGATCGCCAAAGCCAGTACGCCCAACAGCAGCAGCGGCACCATCGGCCAGCCACCGGCCTTGACCAGTTCCCACACGTTTCAACCCTCCGGCCCAACGGCCGCTTGTTCGATCGGCGATAGGATAGCAGCCGACCGCGCCCGCCCAGCGGCATCCCACCACCGGGATGCATGGATGCGCTGTTCACGCAGCTGCAGCCCTTGTGCGCCAAGCCATACGCGGATCGCCCCGGACTCCGCAGTGGACACCACCTCGGCGCCCTGCGCCTGCCAGCGCCGGACCACGTCCTTGCGCGGGTGGCCGAAACGGTTCTGGTGGCCGGCCGAGACCAATGCCAGCCGGGCTGACACCGCCGCCACCCAGGGCGCGCTGGAGCTGCCGCCACTGCCATGGTGCGGCACCAGCACCACATCCGCCTTCAGCGCCGCCGCAGACGCCCGCAACAGCGCCTGTTCGGCCGGACGGCCGATGTCCCCCGGCAACAGGACCACGCCATGGGCACCGGCCACGCGCAGCACGCAGCTGTCTTCGTTTTCGGCCCGCTGGCTGCCGGCATCCGGGTGCAGCACCTGGAAATCGACGCCATCCCAGTGCCAGCGCAGGCCGCGCTGGCAACGGCCGGCCCCGGCGATCGTACTTCCCGGCGGCGCCAGCAATGGCAGCCCCGGCAGCTGAAGACGCAGGCTCGGCAGGTTGCCGGCATGATCGAGATCGTCGTGGCTGAGCAGCACCCGCTCGGGCGGCGCCTGGCCCAGGGCCCGCAGTGACGGAACCAGGACCCGCTCGCTGCCCTCGCCCCCGTTCGGCGGCCCCACGTCGTACCAGAGGGCATGCTGCGCAGTACGCAGCAACACCGCCGTGCCCTGGCCGACGTCATGCACCAGCAGCTCCAGCTCCCCCTCGGCCGGGCGCTCACGCGCCGGCCACAGCAGCGGCAGGCACAGCAGCAGGCCAGCCAGCCAGCCCCCGGCACCCCGTGGCAGCAGCCACCAGAACACCCCCAGCAGCGCCGCCGGCACCGCCCAGGCCGGCGCCTCGGCCAGCCACCACATCGCCTGCGGGTGCGCCGCCAGTGGCTGCAGGGCCTGCCAGCTGATCTCGAACAGCCACGCCGCCGCGCGCCACGCCCAGCGCCCAGCGCCGTCGTGCAGCGCCTGCAGGGCGGTGCCCAGCAGCGACAGGGGCACCACCAGCAATGTCCACCACGGGATGACCGGCAGGTTCACCAGCGGCCCCAGCCAGGCGGTGCCACCGAACAAGGCGATGCCCAGCGGCAACAGGCCGACGCTGGCCACCCCTTGTGCGGCCAGGAACCCGCGCAGGTTGGCGGCCACCCCGCGCGGACGTCCCTGCGGCAAGCACCACACCAGCCACAGTACGCCGCCGAAGCTGAGCCAGAAGCCCGCTGACAGCACCGACAGGGGCGCCGGCAGCAGCAGCGCCAGCGCCGCCAGCGCAAGCCCCTGCACGAGACCGAGCGGGCGCCGCCCGCTGCGCGCCAGGGCCACCAGCCCGATCATCAGTGCCGTGCGCACCGTCGGCAATTCACCACCGGCCAGCACCGCATAGCCCGCTGCGGACAGCGCCGCGGCGCAGGCCGCCGCCTGTGGACGTGGCCAATGCCGGGCCAGCAGGGGGCACAGCCACCACAGCCCTCGGCACAGCAACGCCCCCAGCCCCGCCACCACCCCGACATGAAATCCGGAAATGGCCACCAGATGGGTCAGCCCCAGCGCCCGCAGCTGATCCCAATCGGTGTCGGACAGGCCACGCGTGTCGCCCAGGGCGAGCGCCTGCACGAAACGGGCGGCCGGATGGGCCACTTGCATCGCGATGGCGGCGCTGGTGCGCTCACGCCATGCCGGCAGGCCATGTCCGGCCTGCAGCTCACGCGCGCTGGCCGGCGCCCTCACCGTTCCAGTGCCGGCTACGCCACGCAGCAGCGCATGACGCTCACTGTCAAAACCCCCGGGATTGATCCGCGAGCGAGGGGCCCGCACACGCAGCGCCAGCTGCCACTGCGCACCGGCCAGGACCTGCCTGCGCCGCCCCTCGGCAGCGGCGCTGGACCTGCCTTGCCAGCCGTCGTTCCAGGTGACCTGCAGGCGCTTGCCGCGCAGCGATGGCAGTTCGCGGCTCTCGCTGACCTGCAGCAGGAAGCGGGTGTGCGCGGCCCGATGATCCGGCAGATCGATGATCCGGCCACTGACCACTACATCCCGAGCCGGGTGGCCCGGTGGCAGCTGGTCCTGCATTGCCCAGTGCCCGTGCATCGACGTCCATCCGGCACCGAGCAGCATGACCGCCGGCAGGCGCCCCCGCCATCGCAGGCCCCACCCGGCCATGCCAAGCACGATCATCACCGTGCAGACCCACAGCGGCGGCAGCTGCGACAGCTGCACGCAGCCCAACGCCCCCAGTGTGAGCGCCCCAGCGGTGCCACTGCCCAGCAAGGGAGACGGGGAGCGCTCGATGGCCATGAGGCCAGCCTGCCGCTGCCGGCGGCAGGTTGCCTATCGGGACTTGCCCCGCAAACGCGTCAGCGCCGCGCGCTGCCGCGATGGAAATTGACCCGGAAGCTTGCGCCGCCGCCCGCGGCCTCACCGACACTGACCGAGCCGCCATGGTGCTGCACGATCTCCTTCACCAGGTGCAGGCCAAGGCCACTGCCGCTGCCCGCCGCGCGCAGGCGATGGAACGGCTCGAAGATCGCCTCGCGGTCGCCTACTGGAATGCCCGCGCCCTGGTCGCTGACTTCCAGCAACCCGCGCGTGTCCAACCGCACACAGATGGTGCCACGGCCACCACCATGCACGATCGCGTTGTGTACCAGATTGGCAATCACCCGCCCCAGCGCCAGGCTGTCACCGTGGATCCACACCGGCGCTTCCGGCGCGTCCACTTCGAATCCATAGCCGGCGCCCACCACCAACGGCGCCAGGTCCGCGGCTGCCTCACGCACCAGCAGGGCCAGGTCCAGCCGCTGCAATGCGCCGACATTGCGGTCAAGCCGCTGCAGATCAAGCAGGTGCTCGGCAACATTGCCCAGCCGCGCCACGTCGGTCAGCAACTGCGATTTCAGCTCGCCCTGCGGCAGCTGCGACAGGCGCGCCTGCACCACGGCGATCGGCACGCGCAGCTCGTGCGCTGCGTCGGCAAGGAACTTGTCGCGCGCGGCGTAGCCCTGCTGCACCTTGTCGATGGCATCGTTGAACGCTTCCACCAGCGGCGCCACTTCCGTGGAGACCAGCCGCGCATCCAGCCGCGCACCGGGCTGGCCGATGTCCAGCTCCTTGGCCTGCTGCGCGGAACGGCGCACACCGCGCATGGCACGGTGGATCACGGTCGGCATCACCAGCAGGGTGACCACGATCAGTGGCAGGAAGAACCACAGGCCGATCAGGCGCAGCACCATCAGCGCACCGTCCAGCAGCCCGCCCTTGGGTGCTCCACCGACCATCACGGTGATGCGGCGCCCATCCTCGTTGCGGATCATCACCCGCGCCACGTCCAGGTAGGGCGGTACCAGCGAACCCAGCTCGGTGGCACCCACGGTCGGCAGCCGCGCGAGCATCGGCGCGTGGATCGCGGGGATGATGCCGCGCTCCAGCCACATGCCCTTGTCGTCCACCGCGGCGAACCAGAGATTTCCCCCGGCGTTGGCATCGAGCTTGTCCCAGCGCGCCTGGTCCAGCACCAGGCGGCCGTCTTCGCTGTGCACCGCCTTGGCCACCGCCTCGGCAACGAACATGTCCATGCCCCAGGAGTCCTTGTCACCCCAGGTCAGGATCAGCGCGACCACCGCGAACAGTACGGTGAAGGCCTGCGCCAGGAACAGGCGCCAGGCCAGGCCAAGGGTGATCGAACGGATCGGACGGGCCATCTCAGGCCTCCGCCAGCAGGTAGCCGACGCCCCGTATCACGTGGATCTCGACGCCGGCACCGGCCTGCTGCAGTGCCTTGCGCAGCTTGGAGATGTGCGCGTCGAGCGCATTGGACTGGATCTCATCGTCGAAACCGTACACCGCAGCCTCCAACGCACTGCGGGTGACCGTGCGCCCCTGCCGCATCGCCAATGCCTGCAGCACCAGTACCTGCCGACGTGGCAGCGCCAGAGGCTGGCCCTCCACCTGCGCCTGCAGCGATTCGAAATCGAACTCGAGCCGCCCCAGCCGCAGGCTCGGTGTCACCATCGCCGAAGGCCTGCGCGATACCGCGCGGATGCGCGCCATCAGTTCCTCGATCGCCACCGGCTTGACCAGATAGTCGTCGGCACCGACGTCCAGGCCTTCGACCTTGTCCGACAGCGTGCCCTTGGCGGTCAGCATGATCACCGCCAGGTTCGGCCGCAGCGCACGCGCCGTCGCGACGAATCCGGCGCCATCGCCATCGGGCAGCTGGCGATCGAGCAGCAGCAGCTGGTGCACCGGTTCGCGCAACGCGAGCGCGGCCTCGGCCAGGCTGCCGACCACGTCGGCGACCACGCCCTGCCGCTCCAGGCCCGATTGCAGGGCGCGGGACAGATCAGGATCGTCTTCGACCAGGAGGATGCGCATCAGGAACTCGTCTGCCGGAAACGCTGCCGATCATAGTGCCTGGCGCCAGGGTTTTGCGCCCATGCGTGCCGATCACGCGGGCGCAATGTTCTGACAATGTTGCCCCCTCACCATGCGCAGCCATCCTCCGCAACGTGGCTGATCGATGCCGTCGCTGTCCCCGACCCTGCTGCGCCCGCTGCTGTTCACCGCTGCCCTCGGCGTGCCGTTGCTCGCCCACGCTGCCGAGCAGAACCCGGGCGTACAGGCCGGCATCAGCGCTGGCGCGACCTCCGGTGCGTACGCGCACTACGACGTCAAACCGCTGGTGGTACCGGCCATTGCCTGGCAGGGCGAGCGCTTCTTCGCCAGCCCCGGCTCGCTGGGCATGTACCTCTACAAGGGCCAGGGACTGCGCCTGTCGGCGGCGGTCACGCCCTACACGCTGCGCTTCAAGACCGATGACGTGAACGATGCTCAGCTGCGCCGCCTGCACAGCCGGCAGATGTCGGCCATGGCCGGCATCAACGGCGAGTACAGCGCCGACTGGGGCATCGTCGAGGCCAGCGTGATGCGCGAAGTGACCGGCCATGGCGGCGGTTTCGAGTCGCGCCTGCATTACAGCTACCCGATCCAGGCGGGTCGCTTCACCTGGGTGCCGCGGGCGGGCGTGGTGCACTCCAGTGCACGGCTGCTCGACTACTACTACGGCATCAGCGATGAAGAAGCCCTGCGCTCGGGCCTTGCCGCCTACCGCCCCGGCAGCACCACGTCGCCGAGCCTGCAGATCGCGGTCAGCACGCCACTGGGCACGAAATGGCGCGCCACCGGCGTGGTGGCCAACCAGTGGTTCGGTGATGCAGTGAAGGACAGCCCGATGGCACGACGTGGCACGCAGACGTCGGCCTTCGTTTCCCTGATGCGCTCGTTCTGAGCGAGCGCCCCCTACGGACAAGGACCCCCATGGCCTCCGTCTCCTCCGCCACCGAAGCCCACGCGATCCTGCGCGCGCCCGACCTGGACAGCGCCGAGCGCGTCTATCTGGGACTGATGCCCGACCTCGAACATGTGAATGCACTGGCACGCCGTGCAGTGGGCCTGTCACGCGTTGCCGACGCGGCACGCGGCTATGCGTTGTCGATGACCCTGGTTGGACTGCGCCTGCAGGAACTGGAGATGGGCGAGCCGACGGCCAGGGAACACCGCCAGGCAACCCTGCGCAGCCTGCGCCAGGCCTTCAGCGCCTGACGGCACATGCACGGACACTGCCGCCGCACCCTTGCCGCGGCATCCGTATTCACTGCATCAGCAGCCAAGCCCACGCGGTAGCGTCGCTCAGCGCAGCGTGGTCCACGCCAGCAGCGCGCACAGGATCGCCACCCAGATCACTGCCTTGAACGTGCCTTCCAGCATGTTGCCGCCGAACAGGCGTTCCAGGAATGGATTGGGCCTGGACACCGGGACGTGATCGCTCATGCGGCAGCTCGTTGAAGTGACGGCGCGGTTGCGCGGTAGCGCCGAGTCTACGCCTGCGCGTCCCGGATTCATCGCCGCCTGCCTGCCTTTGGCGGCGCAATCCCCGCCTTCGTCGCAGGCCGGCTGCGGTGCCCGGCCGGCCATGCCAGCCTGCACGCACTTTCCCGCTGGAGCACCGTGCCATGCCGATGCTTGCCCTGGTCCTGCTGTTCTCCAGCCTGTTCGGCGACGGCAGCGGGCCCACCGAGGATGCCCTGCGCAGCCAGATCCTGCGCACCGAGGGACCGCAGGACACGCATGAAGCGCTGCCCCTGCAGCTCTATCACCTGCGCCAGGACCGCGTGCTGCGCCTGGGCAGCCAGCAACTGGCAGGCGACCGTGGCGGCAGCCCGCATGCTGCGCTGGCCCGGGCAGGTGTAGCGCAGCTGTGGGAACGCGTCGATGGCCACTGGCGGATCCAGCGTTCGATCACCATCACCCACTGATTTCACGCCACTGAACCTGCAGGAATGTGGCTTCGCGGGAACGCCGGGGTCCTGCCTCTGGAAAGAAAAAAAGCCGGCCCCAGGGCCGGCTTTCATCGTTTCCACCGCTTCACCGGCAACGCCGGGAACAGGTGGTGGGCGGTACAGGGTTCGAACCTGTGACCCCTACCATGTCAAGGTAGTGCTCTACCGCTGAGCTAACCGCCCATCTTGTTCTTGCCGCCCGAAGGCTGGCCTTGTTACGTAAAAACCCGGCGCCAGGGCCGGGCTTTGCAGTTCACGAGAGCCCTTTTGCGAGGACTTCGTGGTGGGCGGTACAGGGTTCGAACCTGTGACCCCTACCATGTCAAGGTAGTGCTCTACCGCTGAGCTAACCGCCCGTTTTGCTTCTGCATTTCCGCGATTGCGTCGGTGCAGGCCGCGTATATTACGGATGCCGGCAGGGAAGCGCAACACTTTTGTGAAGATGATGCTGCACTGCCGCGTTCAGCCCAGGCTGGCTTCCTTCAGCTGGCGGATCTGGTCACGCACGCGCGCGGCATCCTCGAATTCCAGATCCTTGGCGTGCTGGTACATCTGCTGTTCCAGCGCCTTGAGACGGACAGCCAGCTGCGCCGGCGACAGCGAACGATAGTCGGTCGCCTCTTCGGCCACGCCCGCCCGGCCCTTGCCCTTGCCCTTCTTGGCTTCCTTCTCCGCGGCATCCGAACGCGCGCCCTCGAGGACGTCGACGATCGGGCGCGCCACCGAACGCGGCACGATGCCATGTTCTTCGTTGTACTCGACCTGCTTGGCGCGGCGGCGGTCGGTTTCATCGATCGCCGCCTGCATCGAACGGGTGATCCGGTCGGCATACAGGATCGCCTTGCCGCGCACGTTGCGGGCGGCGCGGCCGATGGTCTGGATCAGCGAGCCGGTGGAGCGCAGGAAACCCTCCTTGTCGGCATCGAGGATCGCCACCAGCGATACCTCGGGCATGTCCAGGCCTTCGCGCAGCAGGTTGATGCCGACCAGGACGTCGAACTTGCCCAGGCGCAGGTCGCGGATGATCTCCACACGCTCGACAGTGTCCACGTCCGAGTGCAGGTAACGCACGCGGATGCCATGCTCGGTGAGGTATTCAGTGAGGTTTTCAGCCATGCGCTTGGTCAGCGTGGTGACCAGCACGCGGTCGCCCGCCTTGATGCGCGCGTTGGCCTCGCTCATCAGGTCGTCGACCTGGGTACCCACCGGCCGGATCTCCACCACCGGGTCGATCAGGCCGGTCGGGCGCACCACCAGTTCGGTGATCTCGTCTCCGGCCTCGCGGTATTCATACGGACCCGGCGTGGCCGACACGTAGATGCTGCGCGGGCAACGCTCCTCCCATTCCTCGAAACGCAGCGGACGATTGTCCAGCGCGGACGGCAGGCGGAAGCCGAACTCGACCAGGGTTTCCTTGCGCGAGCGATCGCCCTTGAACATGGCGCCGATCTGCGGAATGGTCACATGCGATTCGTCGATGACCAGCAGCGCATCGGCAGGCAGGTAGTCGAACAGGGTCGGCGGCGGCTCGCCGGCGGCCTTGCCGGTCAGGTGCCGGGAGTAGTTCTCGATGCCGTTGCAGTAACCGACCTCGGCCATCATCTCCAGGTCGAACTGGGTGCGCTGCGCCAAACGCTGCGCCTCCACCAGCTTGTTCTGCGCGTACAGCTGCTCCAGCCGCTCCTTCAGCTCCACCTTGATCGTCTCGATCGCCGCCAGCACGCGTTCGCGCGTGGTCGCATAGTGGGTCTTCGGATACACGGTGAAGCGCTGCATGTTGCGCAGCGTCTCGCCGGTCAGCGGATCGAACAGGGTGATCTTCTCGACCTCGCCATCGAACAGCTCGAGGCGCAGCGCTTCACTGTCCGACTCGGCCGGGAACACGTCGATCACTTCACCGCGCACGCGGAAGGTGCCGCGCTGCAGTTCGTACTCATTGCGCGTGTACTGCAGCTGGGTCAGGTGGTTGATCAGGTCGCGCTGGTCGATGCGCTCGCCCTTGGACAGGATCAGGCGCAGCGACAGGTAGTCTTCCGGCGCGCCCAGGCCATAGATCGCCGACACCGTCGCCACCACGATCGCGTCCGGGCGCGACAGCAGGGTCTTGGTCGCGGCCAGCCGCATCTGCTCGATATGTTCATTGATCGAACTGTCCTTCTCGATGAAGGTGTCCGACGACGGCACGTAGGCTTCCGGCTGGTAGTAGTCGTAATAGCTGACGAAATACTCCACCGCGTTGTGCGGGAAGAACGCCTTGAATTCGCCATACAGCTGCGCCGCCAGCGTCTTGTTCGGCGCCATGATCAGCGTCGGCTTCTGAATGTTCTGGATGACGTTGGCGATGGTGTAGGTCTTGCCCGAGCCGGTCACGCCCAGCAGGGTCTGCTTGGCGATGCCGGCCTCGAAGTTGCTGGTCAGCTTCGCGATGGCATCGGGCTGGTCGCCCGCCGGCGAATACGGCGAGACAAGTTCAAAACTGTCGCTCATGGTGTTGCCAGTTCCCGGGAAGGATGAGTATACGGGGCGAGGGGTGACGGCTGGCTGAGGGGTGGCCGGGCAGCCCGCCACGGGGATTCCCGATGGCGGCCGCGCAGCCGGGCGCGGAGGCTGGATGCATGCACCCGACCAATGCCCCCTGCCCCCTCGGCCCCCGCTCTGCGCGGGGCGTGCACCTGACCGAACTGCTGGTGGTCATCGCCGTGCTGGCGGTGCTGCTGGCGGCGTCCTGGCCGGCGCTGCAGCCTTTGCTGCTGCGGCAACGCGCCGATGCACTACAACTGACCCTGCACGCCAGCCTGGCCGGCGCGCGCAGCGAGGCATTGCGCAGACGCGAGCTGATCGGCCTCTGCGCCAGTATCGACGGCCTGCACTGCAGCGACGACTGGAGCGCCGGCTGGATCATCTACCGCAGTGGCGACCAGCGCGGGGAGCCAACGTCGCCGGAGGCGATCCTGAACCATCACACCGGGCGCTCGGACATATCGATCCTTGCCCAGGCCAGCAGCGGGCGGCCCCAGCTGTTCTTCCAGGCAGACGGACGCAGCCCAGGGGCCAACCTGACCCTGCGCATCTGCGCGGGCAACCGGCTGCACGGTGCGTTGATCGTCAACAATGGCGGCCGCGTGCGAAGTGAACGCGTGGACCGCGATACGCCCTGCTGACTGCCTGCGCAGAAAAGCAAAAGCCGCGATTTCTCGCGGCTTTTGCAGTGTCTGGCGCCCGAAGTTGGACTCGAACCAACGACCCCCTGATTAACAGTCAAGTGCTCTAACCGGCTGAGCTATTCGGGCGGGGAGGCGCATTGTACTGGTCGATTACAGGAAGATCAACACCTGTTTCACCAGCAACTGGCAACGCCACCGTCGGCCGTCTTGCGGTTGGCCTGGTCCACGCTCATCGTGCCGCAGCTGTCCTTGGCCTGCGTGCCCTGCGGGGTGGCGGTGATGGTGAAGCTGGTGCCATCCCCCTTGTAGTCCAGGTTGTAGCGCACGGTACCGCCATCACGGGGCGACACCTTGGTCGGCAGCGCGTAGCCGGTGTAGGAGTTGTTGCTGGTGTGGTAGCGCTCGGCGCGCTGTGCGTACTCAGCCAGGTCCGCCTTCACCACGGCACGATGCGATCGGCGCACGTACTCCTGGTAGGACGGAACAGCGATCGCCGCCAGGATGGCGATGACGGCCACCACGATCATCAGCTCGATCAGCGTGAAGCCAGCCGCGCGGCGAGGCATGGGAGTATGCAACATGAGCGTGGATCCTCGCACTGGGGTTACTGGAGCTGGCGCCAGGACTGGCGACCGCACGGGTAAGGCAGATACAACGACTGGCTGCCCGCCGCGCCGACGGCCATCCAGCAGGAGCTGCCTCCGGGCGGCGCCTTGTTGTCCGTCGGACGTGGCAGCACTGACAACGAGACGTCACGCACCGGCGCGGTTCCTCCAGTCTTCAACGCGATGGCCGCGGTCCCTGCCCCGGGCTGGCTGCCGGCCGGAGAACCGTAGCGGACGTTCTCCAGCATCGGCAGACCGCTGATCGACGACAGTCCGAACAGCCAGTTCGAACCACTGGTCGAGCAGCCTACCGTTTCCATGTTGGGCACATAGGTCGGCATGAAGACGATGCCGCTGACCAGGGTCGGATTGCCTACCGCGCGCTCGCCGTTGCCAGCAGGAAGTTGAATCATCCAGCCACGCGCATTGGCCGGTGCCGCGCCTGCGGTGATCTTGCGCTCGTCGATCCCTGCCGTGGCAGCCGCTGCCGTGTACGGAACCAGGTTGGCAGCGGTCACCGTCGAGGTCACCGTCTTGCCCGACAGATCGTTCACGGCGTACAGCGCCTGCTGCGCCTTGTCATCCTTGTCGCTGGTGAACGAGAAGCTGCCGGTACCGAAATAGAGCATCACGCCACCGGAGGGCCCGGTCGCGGCGGTCATGCCACCGGTGATCGGCTGGCGGTAGGTCTTGTTGGAGGAGTCCTGGGCCGCCTGGCTGGTGAACATCGGCACGGTCAGCGTGGTATTCGCACTGCTGGTCAGGTCGAACTTCCACACCGCGCCACGCTGATCGGCTGCATAGACGGTGTCGGCCAGTCCATCACGGCCGCGCGCATCCTGGCTCGCGCCTGTCCAGCGATCGACCACGACCACATTGCCCAATCCATTGTCCCCGGAGATGCCCGCGCCCGACGTGCCTTCGACCGCTTCGATCATCCGGATGTCGCCGCTGGCCATGTCGACCACGAACAGCACCGCCTTGCCGTTGGCGCTGCCGTAGCCATTGCCGAAAATCGCCTTCCAGGCCACGCCGGTACCACTCTTCACCGGCACGATCACCGGCTTGCCCAGCACGAATCCGATGTTGTTGCGCACCTCGTCCCGCAGCGACGAGTTGATGTCGCTGATTTCCCACAGCACGTTGCCGGTTCCGAAGCTGCCCGGCGTGGTGACGTCCAGCGCGAACACCGAACGACCACCTGCACCCGTGGTGCCTACCAGGCTGGTCTGCCACGCGGTGCCGTTGTAGGTATCGGACACGGCTACCGGGCCATCGACGTAATAACGGTGGCGGAAGGTCTGGTCGGCCGTGTCGGACTTGTAGGGGAACAGCAGGTTGGCCATATGCCCCAGCGCGGTGGCCGGGATGTAGGCGAAGCTCTCCGTGCCACCCGTGCCATCCTGCTTGGCGTCAGCCTTCATGCCGCCATCGAAGGCATGCAGCATGCCGTCGTTGGCACCGACATACACCATGTACCGCTGCGACTTGGCCTTGGTGGCCAGATAGTCCGTATAGCTCTTGGCGTAGGCGCCACCGAGCTGGCGGTAACCGTAGTCGTCCAGCGGCGAGCTCACCACGGGCGCCGAATTGACGATGTCACCCAGCGGCGTGGTGCGGTCGCGGTACTTGCCGCCGTTGCGGACTTCGGTCGAGCTGTCGGCACTGAGATAGTTGATGGCGCTGGCGAGGTCGGCCTTGATCGTCGTCAGCTTGTCGCTGGAACAGACCAGCATCGTCGCGTACTTGCCGCCTGGCTTGCTGCACAGATCCTGCAGGCTGATGCGGGCGCTGTTGAAGTCCACCGGCGAACCCAGCTTGTTGGCCACGATCCGGCGACCGGACGATGTCAGTCGGCTGGAGGCTTCCCATACCTCGGTGAGTTCCGCCACCTGGTCGGCGTTGACCTTGACGCTGGATGCGGTCAGCTTGCTCGACCAGTCGGTGCCACTGTTGGTGATGTCATAGCGCGGAGTCACCGCCAGTGAGCCGGTGCCGATGCGCGCACCACTGATGCCGATCGTTCCCGACGGCGATGCACCACCGGTGATCGAAGACAGCACCCGGCGCATGGCCTCGGTGACGTCCGCCGGGGTCTGTGCGTTGATGAATTCGCCACGGCTGTTCACGGCCGCGTGCCACAGTTCATCGATGACGGTACCGTCATCGACATTTACCGGGTTGCCATTGCCGGCCCAGTTCGGCGGGTTCTTGTAGGGATCGTCGGTCGCTGCCTGGTTGACGCCATAGATCTTGCCCTGCGCGCCCAGGGTCACGCCATAGAAGTTCATGTGCAGGTCGGTCTGGCAGTCCAGGCGCTTCCAGTCCGGACTGCTCTTGTCCAGCGAATTGCACTTGTCACTGACCGGCACCTGCCCGGCCGGGAAGCTGGTCCCGGTACGCAGGGGCGTGCGGGAACCGGCATAGGCCGCCGCCGCGATGTCGGCGATGGTATTGCTGTAGCCATCGGCGAACGGAATGGACGGCAGGTGGGTGGAGTTCACCGAGTCGGCATCACCGAAGCCGCTGTTCGCCGTGTTGCCGGAGTTGGTGTAGCCGTCGGTGAACAGCATGCCGCCGTTGCGCTGGCAGGCCAGCTGCACCGGCGCGCCGCTGTCGGTACGGCGGAACTGATCCACCAGGTACTCCACGGCGCGACGATTGGGCGTGCCACCATTGGCGGTCAACCCGTAGATCTGCGAGTACAGGTCAGCACGGTTGGTGACCATGTCGTACATGGTCGCGTTGCTGAGCTTGTTGATGGTGAAGTAGCCCACGCGCATCGTGTCAACGCTCACCAGCGCCGCGGTCGACGAACCGACGATCGCCAGCACGCGGTTGCGGTGGTACTGGAACCAGTTGGCAAAATTCTGGATCGCGGTGTTGTAGGCTGCGGTACTTGAATAGTTGCCCGGCTTGATCTGGTAGCGGCGCATGTCGCAGCTGGGACCACAGGCCCCTGCGATCAGCGGCCGGCTGGCATTGTCCGTCTTGTAGCCCGCCGGAGCCGGTGCCGCCGCAGGCAGGTAGAACGTGGCCGGGAAATAGGTCACCGCATAGGTGGTGCTGCTGGTGATGCTGGTCGCCGCCGTGCTCCAGCCACGACCGGTGTAGTAGGAGTTGCCGGTGCCGGACAGGTCGGGAATCCGCATGCCGCTGACAAACTGGAACTGTTCCGCCGTGGTGGAACGGTCGGTCGTCATGTTGTAGACAGCGTTGTAACCGCGCTGGGCCGAACGCGGATCGGCACGGGTCTGGGTGATCGAGGCATCGGCCCACAACGTACCATCGGCATTGGTCCACGGCCGGTAGGTCACGTCCGGGTTGAAGTAGCTGGCGTTGTAGACATGGGAACGGGCAAAGCCGTAGATGTCCAGCGGCGGAATGGCGCGACCCGGCGAATATTCCTTGTTGAAATCCGCGTGCGGATACAGGTAGAGATAGCAGTCCACCGAGTTGTTGGCGCACGCCGTACCCACGCTGAAGAAGCTTCCATCGTTGTTGAAGAAGCTGCCATTGCTGGAATTCCAGCGCATGCGGCCGTCACCACCGGGGAACATGCGCTCGAAGTTCATCGAACCCGAATCGTCCACCGCCATGATGAACGCCGGTGTCGCGCGGGTCTGCACGTTCATCGGCTCCTGTGCCAGCACGCCCTGCGCCTGTGCGGCAAACAAGGTATGCGCCAGATAGCCACCAGCGGCCAAGACGGCAAGGCCAACGCCTGCCAGGATCCTGCGGTTGCGAGTGTTCATGGGCTCCCCACCCTCACAGCTTGAATACGGTATCGATCGCCGCACGCGACGTCGCATCACTGGTGGTATCACCGGCATAGGTCGTGATCTGGTAGACCGGCGTTGGCTTCTCCACCGACTTGCCCATGTCCAGCGCACCCTCGCCCTGGATGCAGCCCTGGATCTCACGGACATAGATCGCCGGCTTGCTGCCCAGCTTGGTTTTCGCGACCCAGGCCGACGGATCGAAACCGTCATCGCACTGCTGGCTGATGTCGGCGGACGCTACGGCCGGATTGGCACCGGCATCCTTCCGGTTGGCGATGTTCTCCACCGCGTTCTCGGCGCTGCGCGCCGCACCTTCGGCGTTCTGGAACGCCATGTTGGTCGCCCGGTAGCCGGCCGCCATGCGCTCCTGCATGCCGGCCACCTGCATGCCGATCACGCCCAGCAGGGCCAGCAGCACCAGCATGATCAGCGCGACGTAGAGAACAGCGCCCTGCTGCCGTGCCTGGGCAACGAAGGGGCGGCGCCTGGAGGAAGGATGAGTGCGCATGGTCGTCAGTTCCCGAACAAGCGGTTGCGTAGTGCAACGGACGCTTCATAGGCGCCACGATGGCGCTGGTCGTAAGGATCGGCCGGGGCAAAGCCCACCCCCAGGATGGCCGGGTAAGTGGCCGCACTGCCCGGCGCTTCGGCCGACGCACGCTGCGGACTGCGTGCCAGCAGGCCGACCTGCACCATGCCGACGCGTCGCCACTGCGCGGCGGCGGCGGCATCGGTGCCGGTGCTGACCGCACTGGCCACGCGCTGGTCGACGATGCGGCCGGTCGGCGGCGTGGGCAGGGAGATGTTGGTGGTGGCATCCAGGCCGTACAGGAACTGCATGTTCTCGATGCCTTCCACCAGCTCCTCGCCATCGGCGTAGCCGCCGGCGCCATTGGCACGTGCCCGGTAAAGCGCCGGCTCGCCATTGGGGTTGGTCGCGATGTAATACGCCATGCCATCGGCGCGATACAGCATGGTCATCGCGTTGTTGATCGAATAGTTGCTCAGGTCGACCTTGTCGACCTTCACCGTCGAACCGCTGATGGTGGCCGGGAATACGTCGGCACGGGTGCAGTCGGCCACGCCGAAGACCGTCGGCGTGCCTGCGGCGTTGGCCTTCAGCCGGGCCATGCCATCACTGGAGACGGTCAGGGTGGTCGCGCCCGCGGCCACGGAGATGCCGGTCACCACGGCCCCCTCCGGACTCATCAGGCGCAGCACCAGGATGTCGCTGCCCGGCAATGGTGCCGGCTTGAGGTTGGCGATGCTCTTCGGAACCGACTGCGCCGCGCTCCACGCACGGCCCAGCGTCAGCGTGGTGCCCGGCGCCGTACCTGCAGCCTCGTATCCCTGTACCGGAACCGAGAAATCCAGCGGGTCGCCACTGCCCGAGCTGATGCCCAGGTGGTAGCCGACATCGCCGGTGTTCTTGACCACGTGGGCCTGGTCGTTGACGCAACCGAAATGGCCGGCCATGCGCAGGTCACGCTGCAGGAAATCCAGCGCGAAGCGCGCGTTCTCCTGGGTACGGGCCGCGCCTTCGGACAGGCGCGAGGCCGCACGCGAGGCGATGAAGATCTGGGTGACGCCCAGCATCAGGACCAGGCCGATGACCATGGCGATCATCAGTTCGATCAGCGACAGGCCTCGGGCTCGCGAAATTGGACTCATGGGCGCGTTCACAGGAAGGTCGTCAGGCCGAAGGTGGTAAGGCTGTCGGGATCCTTCGGATCCCAGCGCTGGTCACCCCAGCTGATGGCCACGGTGACCTGGCCGGTGCTCTGCACGAAGGTCACCTGCGCGCTGGCCTTCTCGCCCAGCGTGCGCGCGACCTCGCACTGCCAGCGCGCCACGTTCGTCTTCGGCGTCACGGCAGCGCCGGTCGGCCAGGCGCAGACGCCGCTGGGCTTCACCGAGCCGGCCGAGAACGAGGCCGAGGAGTAGGCGCCACCGGCCAGCGTGTCGGTACGCTGGGCGCGCATCAGCTCAATCAGGTCGTTGGCCAGGTTGGTGGCCTGGGTGCGGTAATTCGCGCTCTGCACGAAGCGGACATTGGTGGTCTGCAGCAGAGCGAAGCCCAGCAGCCCGAACGCCAGGATCAGCACCGCCACCATCACTTCGATCAGGCTGAAGCCACCCTGCGACGAGCGCGGGCGGGCCAGGTTGCGGCGGCTCATGAGCAGGCTCCCTTGGTCACCCGGACCTGGCCGGATTGGTTGATCGTCAACGTGCTTTTCGATTCACCGGCCTTGCACGCATCCGGCGACAGCACCAGGGTCTGATCAGCGACCGCCCTGCGCCGGCCGCGCCCGTCGAAGGCGATGACCGCGCCCGGCGGGCCGACTACGCTCAGCTGCGGGTTGCCCTGCGAAAAGCGCAGCGCGACGTCATTGCTGCCCATCTGACCGTCGCCATCAAGGTCCGACCAGGCCAGTACGCCCTTGGACCAGTCGCCATCACAGGCCTTGCCATCGGCACTGCCACAGACACCGCCACCGTTGCTGTTGCGGATGCCTTCACTGCGGGCCAGGTTGGCCAGCGCGATCAGTTCATTGTTGGCGGTCGCCAGCCGGTTCGAGCGGATCATCCCGCGGAAGCTCGGATAGGCGATCGACGCCAGGATCACGAAGACGGCCAGCGTGACCATCAGTTCAACCAGCGTGAAACCGTTTTGCCGGCGCAAAGACATTGGACGCTCCCCAGCGTGTTGGTGGCCACGATGGGCCATCGCCCCGCCACCGGCAAGCGGCGGCAGGATGAACGGTCAATCCGGGGCGACGGGCGTCAAAGGCTTGACGAGCCGCCCTCCCCTGCCAGTGCCGGCGCGATCCCCATCGCGCCGGCCCGGGTTCAGGCCAGCACCTGGTAGCAGGGCTGGTATTCGCCGGAGATCTTCATCCGGCGCTGCTCGACGAAGGCGCGCAGCAGCGCATCCAGCGCCTGCATCATGTCCGGATCCCCGTGGATCTGGAACGGCCCGAACTGCTCGATGCGGCGCATGCCGTCCTCCTTCACGTTGCCGGCGACGATGCCCGAGAACGCCCGGCGAAGGTCGGCCGCCAGCGCGTGCGGCGCACGCCCGTGGTGCAGGTCCAGCGCGGCCATCGCCTCGTGGGTCGGCACGAACGGCTGCTGGTACTCCCACGGGATCTCGATCGACCAGTTGAAGAAGAACGAGTCCTTCTGCGCCAGGCGGTGCTCGCGCACGCGCTTGATGCCGTTGGCCATCTTCTTGGCCACCGCGACCGGGTCACCGATGATGATCTCGTAGCGCTCGGCAGCCTCATCACCCAGGGTCAGGCGGATGAAGCGGTCGATCTGCTCGAAGTACGGCGCCGCCACGGTCGGGCCGGTAAGGATCAGCGGGAACGGCAGGTCCTTGTTCTCCTCGCGCAGCAGGATGCCGAGCAGGTACAGGATCTCTTCGGCAGTGCCGACGCCACCGGCGAACACGATGATGCCGTGGCCGATGCGGACGAAGGCCTCAAGGCGCTTCTCGATGTCCGGCATGATCACCAGGTGGTTGACGATCGGGTTCGGCGACTCGGCCGCGATGATGCCCGGCTCGGTGAGGCCGATGTAGCGCGTGACGGTGCGGCGCTGCTTGGCATGGGCGATGGTCGCACCCTTCATCGGGCCCTTCATCGCGCCCGGACCGCAGCCGGTGCAGATGTCCAGGCCGCGCAGGCCCAGCTCGTAACCCACCTGCTTGGTGTACAGGTACTCGTCGCGCGAGATCGAATGGCCGCCCCAGCACACCACCAGGTTCGGATCGCCCGGGTTGAGGATGCGCGCATTGCGCAGCAGGCCGAACACCGCGTTGGTGATGCCCTCGGACGACTCCAGCTCGGCCGCGTAGGCCGGGCCCATCTCGATGGCCATGTAGGCCAGGTCGCGCACGACGGCGAACAGCAGTTCGGCGACACCGCGGATGATCTCGCCGTCGACGAAGGCCATCGCCGGTGCGTTGACCAGGTCGATGCGCACGCCGCGATCCTGCTGCGCCACCTGGATGTCGAAATCAGGGTAGAGGTCGCGCGCCGCGCGCGGATCGTCCGAAGCGCTGCCGCTGGTCAGCACAGCCAGCGCGCAGCGGCGCAGCAGCTCATGCATGCCGCCGGCGGAGGCATCGCGCAGGCGTGCGACCTCGGCGCGCGACAGCACATCCAGCCCACCGCGCGGGTAGATCCGCGCATCCTGCACCGGCAGTGCACGGGCTGATTTTTCGTTCGTGGTCATATCCAATTTTTCGCTTCCTTCAAGGTTTCCGACTGTACTGCCGCCCCCTTAAAAAGCAAAACGGCCGGGAAGCCCGACCGTTGGATGTGTGCTGCCCGCGTTCGCCTGTCCGGGACCGCCTGGGCGGCGTTGACGCCGCGCACATTTCCAGATGCTACGCCGTTGCCCAGCGCCCCGCAAGGACTTTCGCCTGAACGGGAAACGGCCGGGTTTCCCCGGCCGTTTCCGTTTACAGCAGCGCTACGTCAGTGCATCAGAACTGGTAGCGGAAGCCCAGCTGCATCGACCACTGCGAGACACCGACGTCGAAGCCGTCAGCATCGGAGTTGGCGACGCTCGGCAGGTCCGCGCCACGGTAGTTGTAGACGTACTTGCCGTTGTACAGGCCCTGCAGGCTGGCAACACGAGCGTTGGCGTAGAAGCCGTAGTCGTAGATGTTGCCCCACTTCTTGTTGAGCATGTTGCCGACGTTCTGGATGTCCAGCCAGATCTCCGACTTGTGGCCCTTCATGAAGCCCGGCAGCTGCTGGCTGATACGGATGTCGAAGGTGTTGATCCAGCCGGTACGGAACTGGTTGGCCGGAGCCACCTGGCCTTCGTACTTGGCCAGCTGCGGGTTGGCCGCCAGCCAGTCGAAGAACGACTTCTCCATCGCCGCATCGGCGGTGAACTTGCCGTTGTTGGACAGGGTACCGAACAGGACCTCGCCGCGACGCGGCACGTAGAACAGGTCGTTGCCCGAACGGCCGTCGCCGTTGGCGTCGTTCACATAGATGTAGCTGTACGGGCGGCCGCTGCGGCCTTCGTACACCAGACCCACCTTGGTCTCGTAGTCGCCGAAGAACTTGTGCTTCCAGTTCAGCGAGCCCGACAGGCGGTCTCGGATCTGGTAGCGCGAGGTGTTCAGCATTTCCTCGTTGGCATTGAAGGCATACTGGTAGCCCCAGCCCGAGCTGGCGGTGGAGCTGGTCAGGCTACCCACTTCCTTGGCATCGGTGTAGGTGTAGCCCAGGTTCCAGGACCAGTCGCTGCTCGCGCTCCACGGCTTGCTCAGCGAGACGGTGAACTGCGAGGTGCGGCCCTGATCGGTGTTGTCGATCAGGTAGACGTTGTTGAAGCCCTGTGCGGCGTAACCATTACGCGCATCGTTGGTGCCCCACGCCCTGCCGTCAGCCGAAGGCACGTAGTAGTTCACGCGACCATCGGCACCGACCTGACGGCCCTTGCCCAGGTTCAGGTGCTGGTAGTACAGGCCATCCTTGACCTTGGTGACCAGCAGCTCGGCCGAGGCGACCATGCCGTACCAAGGCAGCTCGTGATCGAAGGCCAGGTTGGCCTTGTACAGCGACGGCAGCTTGAAGTCGCGGCCGACGAAGTTGACGTTCTGCAGCGCGCTGCCCGGAGTGGTCGGGACCGGCTGGTTGTCCTTGTCCGGATTGAACTTCTGGCCGTTGTAGCGGCTGATGTTGTACGAGTCGTAGTTGAAGCCGGTGGTGGAGTAGCTGTTGCTGATCCACACCTGCGGTGCATCACCCTGGAACAGGCCGATGCCGCCGCGCAGCTGTGTCGGGCGCTCGGTGTCGAAGGTGTAGTTGAAGCCAAAGCGCGGCTGGATCAGGAACTTGCTCGGGAACACCGCACTATTGTCATAACCGAAGACAGTCTGCGCCTTCTGGTTGTACGCCGGCGCCGGGCTCACCTTCGGTCGGTCGCCACGCAGACCCATGGTCAGGGTCAGGTTGCTGTTGACGTACCAGGTGTCCTGCACGAACAGGGCCAGGTTGCTGTACTTGTAGTCAGCCGCGATCGAGTTCGCGCTCTTTTCCTTGTTCAGCTGGTAGGTCTGCCACTGCCCCTTGGCGAAATTGTCCAGGCCATAGAAGGTGTAAGCACCCCACGAGCCAGCGCCATAGTAGTTGTAGACATCGTTGGTGTCGTACGAACCACCGAACTTCAGGTCGTGGTCACCCAAGGTCAGCGTACCGGCGGCGTAGTAGTTCCACGCCTTGGTTTCCAGCACGTTGTTCTGCGAGTTGGTCTCGGTACCCAGGAACAGCGAGTCGCCTTCCGGCGTGGTCACATCGCCACCGCGCGGGAAGTAGATGCGGATGCTCGGGGCATTGGTCGGCACCTCGCGGACGGCCGAGTACTCGCGGTACGAAGCCTTCAACTCGGTCGAGAAGGTGTCGGTCCAGTCGCTGAAGACCTGGGCGACGTAGCTCTCGTTGGTCTTGACGTGCTGGTACCAGTAAGAGCTCAGCGAAGCCTGCGAGGTCGAGCCCATGCCGTTGATGCGCAGCTTGCTCTGCTCGAGCTTGCTGTAACGGATGTTGGCGCGGTGGTTCTCGTTGATGTTCCAGTCGAGCTTCAGCGCGTACTCTTCCAGATCCGTGTTGCCGTTGCTTTCGATACCGCCGGCATCGAAGCCATAACCCTTGGCGATTTCCTGGGCACGGGTCACGTCAGCCATGCTGTAGTCGGCATTGGCCTTGCCCAGCGCGGTGCTGGACAGGTCGGCGCCCGGCGCGGACTGCTTGAACTTCTCGTAGTTGGCGAAGAAGAACAGCTTGTCCTTGACGATCGGGCCGCCCAGGGTCATGCCGTAGGTCTTTTCGTCGTTGAAGCCGTTGAACTTCTTGCCTTCCGGGTTCTTGCCGAACCAGTCACCGTCACGGTAGGTGCCGTACACCGAACCGTGGAATTCATTGGTACCGGACTTGGTCACCGCATTGACGGTGGCACCGGCAGCGCCAGCGATGCTGACGTCGTAGTTGGACAGGTTGATGTCCAGCGCTTCGATGGCCTCCATCGCGACCGGCTGGCGGCGGGTCGGCATGTTGTTGCCTTCCAGGCCGAAGGTGTCGCTGGCCGAGACGCCGTCGATGTTGATCGAGTTGTAGCGCGGGTTCTGGCCACCGGCCGAGATCGAGCCCGAGGCGCGGTCGATGAAGGTCACGCGCGGATCCAGGCGCATCAGATCCTGGATGTTGCCGCCGATGGACGGCGCAATCTCGATCTGCTCCTGGCTGATGTTGGTGCCCGAGCCCATCTTGGTGGCGCTGAACACTTCCGAGCCGCCGCCGACGGCGGTGACCTGCACGGTGTCCAGGTTGGTGGCCTTGGCCACGTCACCGGTCAGGATGGCATTGATGGTGCCGGTCTGGTTCACGCCCAGGTAGACACCATCTTCGGTTTTGGTGCCTTCACCCGGCTTGGTGATGGTGATGGTATAGGGACCACCCACGCGCAGGCCGCGCGCGTTGTAGCGACCCGCCGCGTCGGTGGTAGCGCGCGAAACCGTGCCCGACTCGGTGTGGGTGATGGTGACTTCAGCACCGGCGACGGGCTGGCCGCCGCTGGTCACGACCTGGCCGCCGACACCGGCAGTGGTGGTCTGGGCGAAGGCGGGAGCGGCAGCAAGTGCAGCCACGAGACCAAGGGTAAGCTTGGACATCCGGAGTGGGTGGGTCATTTTTCGGTAGCCTCGATGCGAGTTGGCGATGGCGGAAAAAAAAGCGCATCCAAACAGCCCTGCGGGTGGCTGGTCGGAGAGTTATCTGGGGTTCCCTACCGCTTGGCTGAAGGCAGCCATAACGGTTAACACTAGATTAACACGCTACGCCATCAATGTGACGGTTGTGCGACAAACGGCACCGGTTCGCAACGCAATCGTGACGGGTTCTTCACTCCGCCTTTCCCCGGGGCTCACTCGCGGGGAACTGCCTCACTGGCATCGAGAATCGTCCCCCGCCAGGCATGGCCGGCCCGGGACAACAGGGTGACGGCCGCAGCGGCGGCCGCTTCGGGCCCTTGCGCGGCCGGGTCCTGGTCGACGGAATAGGCGCGGGCACGCAGGGCCGTGCGCAGGGGCCCCGGGTACAGGCCGCTGACCCGGACCGGGCTGCGGCCCAGCTCATCGTGCAGGCTCGCGATCAGGCCACGCAGGCCGTGCTGGGCCACGCCATACCCGCCCCAGTAGGCCTGCCCCACCCGTTCGGGGGCATCGACCGCGAACACCAGGGCAGCATCCTCGCGCTGCCGCAGCAGCGGCAGGCAGGCCTGGGCCAGCCAGGCCGGGGCGGTCAGGGTGACATGGACCGCACGGGCGAAACTGGCCGGGTCGGCCAGCTCGAACGGGGTCAGGCCGGGGAAATGCGCGGCGCAGACCAGCAGGCCATCCAGCCGCCCCAGCTCACGCTGCAGGGCCTGGGCCAGTTCGGCATAGTCATCGGGGCCGGCACCCTCCAGGTCCATCGGGTACAGCAGGGGTTCCGGGCCGACCGCCTGGACCTGGGCATAGACCCGGTCCAGCCGGCGCGGCTTGCGCCCCAGCAGGACCACGGTAGCCCCGGCCGCCGCAGCGGCAATCGCCGCCGCACTGCCCAGCCCGCCGCCGGCACCGGCAACCAGCACCACGCGGTCCTGCAACGGGCGGCCATCGAGCGCCCCGTCAGTCGGTGACGTCGACGGCCAGGCACTCATCCCTGGGTCGCCTCTTCGACGATGCGCTTGAGCTCGCCGGATTCAAACAGTTCCATGACGATGTCGCAGCCGCCGATCAACTCGCCGTTGATGAACAGCTGCGGGAAGGTCGGCAGGTTGGAGAAGCGCGGCAGGTTGGCGCGGATCTCCGGTTCTTCGAGCACGTTGACGGTGCGCAGGGTGACGGCGCCGGCAGCCATCAACGCCTGCACGGCGCGGCTGGAAAAGCCGCACATCGGGTACTGCGGGGTGCCCTTCATGAACAGCACGAGCGGGTAACGATCGACCTCGGCCTGGATTTGCTGCATTACCGCCACAACCACACTCCTTGCTTCGCCGGACAACCCGACCGTGATGGTCGGCTAGACTGCCCACGGTAGCCGCCATTGTAAGCGGATGGAACAGGCTGCCGCCGTCCCCTGGCCACGAACCTGCACATGCCTGTCGAATTGCCTGCCCTGCCCTACCTCTCCGGCTCCATGCAGCCCCACCTGTCCGCGCAGACCGTGGAACTGCATCACGGCCGCCACCACCGCGCCTATGTCGACGCGGTCAACGCCGGCACCCTCGGCACCGAGTGGGAGGAGGCGTCACTGGAAGAGATCGTGCGCCATGCCCAGGGCACGCTGTTCGATGCGGCCGCCCAGGCCTGGAACCACGGCTTCTACTGGCAGTGCCTGCGCCCGCGCGGCGGCGGCGAACCGCAGGGCCGGCTGGGCGAGCTGGTCAAGCGCCAGTTCGGTGACGCGCAGCGCCTGCGCGAGGAGTTCAACCGCACTGCACTGGGCCTGTTCGGCTCGGGCTGGGTGTGGCTGGTGCAGCACCCGGGCGGCCAGCTGGGCATCCAGGCCACCCGCAACGCCGGCACGCCCCTGACCGGCGACAGCACCCCGCTGCTGTGCTGCGACGTGTGGGAGCACGCGTACTACACCGACTACCAGAATGACCGCGCGCGTTACCTGGACGCGTTCTGGCAGATGGTCAACTGGGAATTCGCCGAGGGCCAGCTGCGCTGACCCCCTGTAGAGCCGAGCCCATGCTCGGCTGGCCGGACAGCAGCCGAGCATGGGCTCGGCTCTACAGATGAAGCTTCACGCGCTCTCGTGCGCGGCCACCGCATCCATCACCCGCGCCGAGTACACCAGCGCGGCGCCGGCGTTGAGCGAGACCGCCACGCCCAGCGCCTCGGCGATTTCCTCGCGGCTGGCGCCATGCTTCAGCGCCGCGTCCACGTGCACGGTGATGCAGCCGTCACAGCGGGTGGTCACCGCCACCGCCAGCGCGATCAGCTCCCGGGTCTTGGCATCCAGGTGGTTGGTCTGGGCACCGGCATTGGCCAGGGTGGCGTAGCCCTTGACCGTATCCGGCGAGAGCTTGCCGATCTCGCCGATGCGGCCCTTCAGTTCCTTGCGGTAGGCATTCCAGTCGAGCATGGTCGTGACTCCTGTGAAAGGAGCTCCACGCTACCACCGGGAATGTTGTGCCGATGGCTGCACCGGTGCGCCACACCGTTGCACTGCCGGCCAGCGGCCGGCACTACCGGACTCAGCGGTTGCGCAGCGCGTGCACCGCCGGTGCCACCTGGGCCTGGCGGTCCAGTTCCAGGCCCACCTGGTCCAACGCGTCGGCCAGTGCTGCGGCATCGTCATCGCGCAACGTGGCATGGCCGACCTTGCGGCCTTCGCGCGACTCCTTGCCATAGTCATGCCAGTGGCCACTGGCCTGGGCCAGCACCGGCAACGGGTCGGGCATCCGGCCCAGCCAGTTCAGCATGCAGGCATGGCCGAGCATGCGGGTGCTGCCCAGCGGCAGGCCCAGCACGGCGCGCAGGTGGTTCTCGAACTGCGAGGTCTCGCTGCCTTCGATGGTCCAGTGCCCGGAGTTGTGCACGCGTGGCGCCATCTCGTTGGCCAGCAGCTCGCCATCGCGGCAGAACAGTTCCAGCGCGAACACGCCGACGTACTGCAGGTGTTCTGCGACACGGCGTGCATAGCCGATGGCTGCCTGCTGCTCGGCGGCGGACAGCACGGCCGGGGCCACGCTGGCCGACAGCACACCGTCGACATGCCAGTTGCCGGTGATCGGCCAGGCTTCGAAACTGCCATCGCGGCCACGCACGGCCACCACGCTGACCTCGCGCTGGAAGGCCACGAAGCCCTCCAGGATCAGTCCGGTGCGCTCGACCTGTGCACCCAGCGCATCCCAGGCGGCATCAATGTCGGCTTCGCTGCGCAGGCGGAACTGGCCCTTGCCGTCGTAGCCCAGGCGGCGGGTCTTGAGGATGCACGGCAGGCCGAATTCGGCGGCCTTCGCCGCCAGCTCGTCGCGGCTGCGGATATCAGCGAAGGCCGGCAGCGGGATGCCCAGCTGCTGGAACAGGGTCTTCTCGCTCAACCGGTCCTGGGCCACCGCCAGCGCGGCCGGCGGCGGGTAGACCGGCACGCGGTCGGCCAGGAACTGTGCACTGTCGGCGGGCACATTCTCGAAATCGAAGGTGACCACATCGACCTTGGCAGCGAAGTCCGCCAGCGCCTGGCGGTCGTCGAAGGCACCGACGGTGAGCGGCGCCAGCGGGCCGCTGCAGGCGTCGGCCGCCGGGTCATACAGTTCGAAGCGCAGCCCCAGCGGCGCACCGGCCAGGACCATCATGCGGGCGAGCTGGCCGCCGCCCAGGATGCCGACGGTCAGGCTCATTGGCGCGGATCGTCGTGGGCCATCACGTCTTCGGTCTGGCGTGCACGGAAGGCGTCGAGCGCCTGGCCGATCGCCGGCTGGTCGCTGGCGAGCATCGCGGCGGCGAACAGCGCCGCGTTGGACGCGCCGGCATTGCCGATGGCGAAGGTGGCGACCGGGATACCGGCCGGCATCTGCACGATCGACAGCAGCGAATCCATGCCGTTGAGGGCCTTGGACTGCACCGGCACGCCCAGCACCGGCACGGCGGTCTTGGCGGCGATCATGCCTGGCAGGTGGGCGGCCCCGCCGGCACCGGCGATGATCGCGCGCAGGCCACGCGGGCCCGCCTGCTCGGCGTAACTGAACAACACATCCGGCGTCCGATGCGCGGACACCACCTTCACTTCGAACGGAACACCCAGGGCTTCAAGCTTCTGGGCGGCGTGCTGCATGGTTTCCCAGTCGGAACGGGAACCCATGACGATGCCGACAAGCGGCGCGATCGGGTTGGGGGTCATTGGCCGTCACCTGCCTTAAAGACGTATTCTAGCCATCTTCCACGCAAGACGAAGAACCATGGATCGCAAGCTGCTCGACCTGCTGGTGTCGCCTGACACCCGCCAGCCCCTGTCCCTGCTGGATGGCAAGGGCCTGGAAGCCCTCAACAAGGCCATTTCCGCCGGCGCGGTGAACAAGGCCGATGGCAACCCGCTGGCGCAGCCGCTGCGCGAAGCGCTGGTCACCCGCGACCGCAAGCAGGTCTTCCGCGTCGACGACGGCATCCCGGTGCTGCTGGCCGAGGAAGCCATCCCGACCGCCCAGATCGCCGATTTCCCGACCGCATGAGCACGCTGCCGACGCCGGATGCGGCCGTTGTCGCCGCCGATGTCGCGCGTGCACTGGCCGAGGACCTGGGCAGCGGTGATGTCACCGCCGCCCTGCTGCCCGACCAGGCCGACAGCGCCTACCTGCTGTGCAAGCAGGACGGGGTGATCGCCGGCCGCCCCTGGTTCGACGCCACCCACCGCGCCATCGACCCGGACGTACGCATCGAATGGCAGGTTTCCGACGGCGACGCGGTCACCGCAGGCACCGTGCTGGCCCTGCTGCATGGGCGCAGCCGCAGCCTGGTCAGCGCCGAACGCACCTCGCTCAACTTCCTGCAGACGCTGTCCGGTACGGCAACCACCACCGCCCGCTACGTGGCGGCGGTGGCCGGTACCGGCACGCGCATCCTCGACACCCGCAAGACCCTGCCCGGCCTGCGCCTGGCGCAGAAGTACGCGGTGCGCTGCGGCGGTGGCGAGAACCATCGTTTCGGCCTGTACGACACGGTGATGCTGAAGGAAAACCACATCCGCGCTGCCGGTTCACTGGCCGACGCCGTGGCGGGCGCACGCCGGCAGTGGCCTGCGCTGCCGCTGGTGGTCGAGGTCGAGGATCTGGCGCAGCTGCGCCAGGCGCTCGACGCTGGTTGCGAACGCATCCTGCTGGACGACTTCAGCCCCGACCTGCGCCGCGAGGCGGTACGCATCACGGCCGGCCGCATTCCGCTGGAAGTGTCCGGCAGCGTCGGCCTGGGTGGCCTGCGCTCGATCGCCGAGGATGGCGTCGACTGCATCTCCATCGGCGGCCTGACCAAGCACGTGCAGGCCATCGATCTGTCGTTGAAGCTCGGCCCACCGCCGGGCTGAGGCCTGCAGGACTTGTAGAGCCGAGCCTACGCTCGGCTGCTTGTCGATTTGCGGCACGCCCTGCGCGCGCTTCGCGCGATGAGCCGAGCATGGGCTCGGCTCTACACGACCCGGGACGCCTTCACGGCTCGGCTACGGCCGCCTCTGCGACGCTGCCGGCATCCCCCACAGGAGCCGCGCATGCGCCGGATGCTCTTGCCTGCCTGTCTGCTGCTGGCCGCGGCCCCCCTGTCCGCAGCGGCGGCCGAAGCCTGCGATGTGCCACCGCGTTTCGGCCTGAGCCCATTGGCGGTGGCCATCCGCAATACTGCCTGCAATGAACACCGGCTCTGGTTCCGGCCTTTCATCGATCGCGATGGCCGCGCGGCGAGCCTGAGTGTCACCGAGGCCGAGAACGAACATCTGGCCGACAACGGGCTGATTGCCTGGCAACGCGTGGCCGGCTACTGGCGCAACAGCGGCACGCTCAACGCGATGGGCAGCATCGCCGGCGCCAGCAGCTGTCTGGCACCACTGGGCACGCGCTACACCGACAGCGACTGCCGCACCTTCCTGATCGACAACCCGTGGTCGGCCGCGTTCATTTCCTGGGTGATGGTGCAGTCCGGCGTCCCCGGCTTCAACGCGTCGCCACGCCACATCGACTACATCCGTGCCGCGTACCAGGGCGGACCCTCGGGCGTGCCGTACCGGCTGGTCGATCCCGCGACCGCAAAGCCCGCACCGGGCGACCTGCTGTGCTTCCTGCGCGATCGCAGCACCACGCTCAGCTACAGTGGGCTGGTGCAGGCACTGGGCAACGGTTCGGTGGGCCACTGGAAATCACATTGCGAAGTAGTGGTGGCCGCCAACCTGGGGGGCGACCAGACCCTGTACCTGGTGGGCGGCAACGTGATGAACACGGTGGCGATGCGACTGCTGCCGCTGGACCGCACCGGGTTGATCAAGCTGCCGCCGGCGCGCGAACGCAACAGCACCGGCATCGAGCCCAGCTGCACGCCGGGCCGCGAGGACGAATGCAGCTTCAACCGCCAGGACTGGGCAGCGCTGCTGCAGCTGACGGCGACCGCGCCATTGGTGATGCCTTCGCCCTCCGCCGCGCCGATGCAGACGGTGCCGGCGACGGCGCCGTCTAACGTGCCCGCATCACCGATGTGCAGCGAACCGCAGCCACGGCGGTGAGTGCAGCGCTTGATCCAGCGCGCGTTCGCCGCCATCTTTGCCGGATCCACCTCTGACGGCTGACGCCATGCCCACCCTGCTGTTGTTGCTGATTGCCGGCGGAATCATCTATTTCTTCTGGAATGCGGCGCGTTCGGCCGCCGAGCGCGCGGTCGAGCTGGGCCGCAATGCCTGCCGCGCTGCCGACGTGCAGTGGCTGGATCAGGCGGTACATGCCACCGGCCTGCGACTGTCGCGTGGCGAGGACGGACGGCTCGGTTTCGAGCGCACCTTCAAGTTCGAGTATTCCTACGATGGCATCGATCGCCACGTGGGCCGCATGGTGCTGCGCGGCGACCAGCTGATCTCGTTCACCGGCCCCGGTGCCGCGCGGATCAGCCAGATCCGGCCGGATGTGGAGGATGCCGAGGATGTGTAAGAACTGAAGGTGTGCCGACCAACGGTCGGCACCCACACAATTCCGGCACCCACCGGTAAAACCTGCAAAGGAAGACGCCGCCCATCGGGGCGGCGTCGGAATGGTTACTTGACCACGCGCAGGTTCGGGCGGCCCTTGGGCGGCGGACTGGCCGGTGGCGTATCGTCCGGCGGCGTGCCGTCCTCGTGCAGCAGTTCGTCACTGGTCGGCGCGGTCTCGCTGCCCGGAATGTCATCCGGCAGCGCCATGCCCTGCCCGGTCTCGCGGGCATAGACTGCCAGCACGGCGCTGATCGGTACCTGCACCGGGTAGCTGGTGCCGGAGAAGCGGGCCGAGAAGCTCACCATTTCGTTGTCGATCATCAGCCGCACGACGGCGCGTTCGGCGATGTTGAGCACGACCCGGCCATCCTTGACCGCCGAAGGCGGCACCTGCACGCCGGGGACGCCGGCGTCGACCAGGATGTGCGGGGTCAGCTGGTTGTCGTTGATCCATTCCACCAGCGCCCGCAGCAGGTACGGGCGGTGGCTGGTCATGTGGAAGAAGTCTTCGGTCATGCGTGAAGTGTACGCGCCCGGCGCCCCGCCGGGGCGGATCGCCTGCACGCCGGTCGGCGTGCAGACGGGTTACGCAAGGTCGGATCAGACCGGCAGATCGCGCAGCTTCTTTTCCTGGTCGGTCAGGCTGCGGACGAAACCCGGGTGACGGAAGATGCGGTTGCCATAGTCCTCGATCGCCTTGCCGTCCTTCGGCAGCGGCACGTCCAGCGACTGCAGGCGCCAGATGATCGGTGCCATTGCACAGTCGGCCAGGCTCATTTCCGGATTGAGGAAGAACTTGCTGGCCTTGAACAGCGGCAGCGAGGCGGTCAGCAGTTCCTTCAGGCGCTTGCGGCCGGCCTCGGCCTGGGTCTTGTTGCCCAGCTGGATGGCCTGCACCTGCGGTACCCAGTCGTGCTCGATGCGCAGCATGGCCAAGCGGATACGCGCACGCGAGAGCGGATCGACCGGCATCAGCGGAGGATGCGGGTAGCGTTCGTCCAGGTATTCGCTGACCACCGACGCGGCGTACAGCACCAGCTCGCGCTCGACCAGGGTCGGCACCGAGTGGTACGGGTTGAGATCGATCAGGTCTTCAGGCGGGTTCTGCGGATCGACCGGGACAAAGTCGAAGGTGACCCCCTTGGCAGCCAGCACCAGGCGTACCCGGTGGCACAGTACGTCGTCGTTCGAGGAAAACAGCGTCAGTGTATTGCGCATGCGTACGCTCGCCGCCATCAAAGGCTCTCCCACGACAGGAGACCGCCTGCCGCATCGGCGCCGCCGGCACCGTGCCAGCGGTCGACTCCTCCCCGAGTGTGCAACCGACCATCACAAAAGCCAATAGGCCCGTGCGATGGCCGGCGGCAGAATCAGTGGACGTCCTTCCAGTATTCCTTCTTCAGCAGGTACAGCAGGAACGTCAGCAGGGCCAGGAACAGGATCACCCATACGCCCAGCTGCTGGCGCTTGAGCGCGGCCGGTTCACCGGCGTATTCGAGGAAGTTGGTGATGTCCCGAACGGCCTGATCGTACTGGCCGGCATCGACCGACCCGGGCGTTTCGATTTTCAGGCCGGTCACCGGCGGGTCCATGCCGGGCGCTTCCGCCTTGCCGTGCACCGCATGCTGCAGGCCCTGCATCTCCCACAGCGGGTTGGGCATGGAGGCATTGGCGAACAGCGCGTTGTTCCAGCCCAGGGGGCGGCTGCTGTCCAGATAGAACGACTTGAGATAGGTGTAGACCCAGTCACTGCCCCGCACGCGCGAGATCAGGCTGAGATCGGGCGGCATCTTGCCGAACCACTTCTCCGCGTTCTCCTTGGGCATCGCCACCGGGATCGGGTCGCCGATCGCCGAGCCGGTGAAGTTGAGGTTGTTCATCACCTCTTCCTCGGTCAGGCCGAGGTCCTGCGCCATCCGCGAATAGCGCAGGTACTTCAATGCGTGGCAGCCGGAGCAGTAGTTCATGTACAGCTGCGCGCCGCGCTGCAGCGAGGCGCGGTCACCGAGGTCGTTGCCGGCCTGCAGCAGCGGGGTGCCGCCTTCGGCGGCGGAGGCCAGGAAACTGCCCAGCATCAGGGTGGCCGCCAGGGCCAGCCGGACCATCCAGCGCTCAGTCATGCGTGGTCACCCTCTCCGGTACCGGCTTGGTCCTGTCCAACCTTGTCCATAGCGGCATGGTGATGAAGAACGCGAAGTACAGGAAGGTCAACACCCGCCCGATGTAGGTCTCGTGCACATCGGTGCCCGGGCCGGAACCAATCACGCCCAGCCACACGAAGCACACCGCCAGCACGCCCAGCATCACCTTCGAGATCCAGCCGCGGTAGCGCACCGATTTCACCTTCGCCTTGTCCAGCCACGGCACCAGGAACAGGATCGCGATGGCCGAGAACATCACCAGCACGCCGCCCAGCTTGTTCGGCACCACGCGCAACATCGCGTAGTACGGCGTGTAGTACCAGACCGGCTTGATGTGTTCCGGGGTCACCAGGCGGTTGGCTTCGGTGAAGTTGTCGTGCTCCAGGAACAGGCCGCCGAAACCGGGGGCGAAGAAGATGATGAAGGCGGCGATGATCAGCAGGAAGCCGGCACCGACGCCATCCTTGAGCGTGTAGTACGGATGGAACGGAATGCCGTCGGCCGGGGCGTTCGGCGACCAGCGGTTGCCCTTGGGCCCCTTCTTGATCTCCACGCCATCGGGGTTGTTCGACCCCACCTCGTGCAGCGCGCCCAGGTGCAGCACCACCAGCAACAGCAGCACCAGCGGCAGTGCGATGACATGCAGCGCGAAGAAGCGGTTGAGCGTGGCGTCACTGGGCAGGTAGTCGCCCATGATCCACTCGGTCAGGCCGTTGCCGATCACCGGTATCGCGCCGAACAGCGAAATGATCACCTTGGCGCCCCAGAACGACATTTGCCCCCACGGCAGCACGTAGCCCATGAAGGCTTCGGCCATCAGCACCAGGTAGATCAGCATGCCCAGGATCCACACCAGCTCGCGCGGCTTCTGGTAACTGCCGTACAGCAGGCCGCGGAACATGTGCAGGTAGACCACGATGAAGAACAGCGAGGCCCCGGTGGAGTGCATGTAGCGGATCAGCCAGCCCCACTCCACATCACGCATGATGTATTCGATGGAGCCGAACGCCTCGGCGGCGTTGGTCTTGTAGTGCATCGTCAGGAAGATGCCGGTGACGATCTGGTTGACCAGCACCAGCAGCGCCAGCGAACCGAAGTAGTACCAGATGTTGAAGTTCTTCGGCGCGTAGTACTCGGTGACATGCTTGCGGTAGACCGGCATCAGGCCCGGCGCGCGGGCATTGACCCAGTCGGCCACGCCGCTGGCGGTACGAGCGAGGATATTGGCCATCAGGCTGCCCCCTGCGGATCGACACCGATGATGATGGTGTTGTCGTCCTGGTAATGGTGCGCGGGCACCTTCAGGTTGATCGGCGCCGGCACGTCCTTGAAGACGCGGCCGGACATGTCGAAGCGCGACTTGTGGCAGGGGCAGAAGTAGCCGCCCTTCCACTGCGGGTCATAGGGTTCAGGCCGGATCTCGGCGACCATTTCCGGCGAACAGCCCAGGTGCGTGCACAGGCCGACCAGCACGGAAATGTCCGGCTTGATCGAGCGCAGCTCGGGGTTCTGCTTCAGCACGTAGTCCGGCTGCTGGTCCTTCTCGCCGGACTCGGGGTCCTTGAGGCGGCCATCGAGCCCGTGCAGTGCATCGAGGATCGCCTTGGACCGCTTGACGATCCAGATCGGCTGGCCACGCCATTCCACGATCAGGCGTTGGCCTTCCTGCAGGGCGCTGATGTCGGCCACCACCGGTGCGCCGGCAAGCTTGGCACGGGCACTGGGGTTCCAGGATTTGATGAAAGGAACAGCGGTGAATCCGACGCCGACGGCACCCACCACGGCTGTGGTGGCAGAAAGAAAACGCCGACGTCCGGTGTTGACTGGATCGTGTACCCCATCGTTGGCCATCCGGCACTCCGATATTGATTAGGTAGCTTTAAGGCTGCCAGCGGATCCGGTGGGGGCCAGAGCCGCATTGAATCATGGGCGAGTGTAGCGGAACCGTCGAGCGCCACACAACGCATTGCAACAACATTGATTACGGGGCTGCCAGCCAGTGGCCGGTCGGTACCGGCCATTGCCCAAGGTTGCCGGCCAGCGGCCGGCACTACTGGTGCGTCAATGCGGTGCGGTAACGCTCGGCCAGCTGCCCGACCCGGCGCACGTAGTACTGGGTCTCGCTGTAGGGCGGCACGCCACCGTGGCGGTCAACCGCGCCTTCGCCCGCGTTGTAGCCAGCCGCGGCCAGGGTCAGGTCGCCATTGAAACGCTTCAACAACCACGCAAGATACTGCACGCCACCGCGGATGTTCTGCCCGGCATCGTAGGAATCGCTGACTCCGAATCGGGCCGCGGTTGGCGGCATCAGCTGCATCAGGCCCTGCGCGCCGGCGCGGCTGAGCGCGGTCGGGTTGTAGGCCGACTCGGCGTGGATGATGGCGCGCACCACGGCTTCGTCGACGCCGAACTCGCGCGCGGCCGAGCTGATCTCGGTCTGGAACGCGGTGGTGTTCAACCGCACCGAACCGAAGTCCACGCGCGGGTTGACGCCACAGGCGTAGCAGCGCTCCATGAAACTGTAGCGGATGGTGCGCACCGGGCCGAGGTTGGCGACCTGGGTCGGGCGCGCACTGGTGTAGTGGCGCACGCCGTCCTTCATGAAGGAATAGACCTGGCCGCTGACCATGCGCCCGCTGCGCGAGGCGACCGGGGGCGCGGGTACGGCGGCTGGCGCAGCCGCCGGCGCCGCAGTGCTGGCCGCCACCGCCACCGGGTTGCGCTCGATGCTGGCCACGGTGGTCGGCGCCGGCTTCGGCGCGGCCACCACCGGGCGCGGTGCCGGGCGGAGGTCGCGGCTGTAGCTGATGGCGCTGCAGCGGGCCCCGGCCAGGCGCTTGCTGACATAGCTGGTGACCCCGTCGGCGCCCTGGCACTTGAACAGGGTGCCCGCGCTGGCCGGCGCAGCGGTCAGCGCAGCGATGATGATCGCCGTTGTCCCCAGTATCCCCTTCATGCCGGCGAGTGTCCCAGCTTCGCCGGGGCTTGCCAAGCGACGCGGCTCAGCCTGTGACCGGCGGCACAGCCAGCACCTGCCCCAATCCGGCCAGGCGCTGTGCCAGTTCATCGCGCAGGCCCGGCGGCGTGGTCCACACCGCCACCGGCACCCGGTCCAGACTGAGGATCTGCGCCAGCATCATGCCGCGGCTCTCGGCGCCCATGCGCAGCAGGCAATGGTCGGGCCCATCGTCCTCCAGCACACCACACCAGGGCGGGATGCAGCCTTCCAGCTCGGCGCGGCTGCCGGCCAGGCGGACGATGGCCTGCAGGGCGAACGGGGCCTGGCTGACCGCCTGCCGCACCATCACATCCGGCGGTGCGGGCGTACGGCGGTGCATGCCCGGCTCGGCGCATTCGCGCACCGCGCCCATCCGGTCCACGCGCAGGGTGCGCCAGTCCTGCCGGCCCAGGTCCCAGGCCAGCAGGTACCAGCGCCGCCCGTAGTTGACCAGGTGCTGCGCCTCGACCTCGCGCTGGGTCACCGCTTCCTGGGCACTGCGGTATTCGAAGGCCAGCCGTGACGCCTGCCGGCAGTGCTGGGCCAGCTGCCCGAGCAGGCGTGCGTCGGTGGACGGAAGGTCGGACAGGGTGGCGGTGGCGGCATGCACCTCGCCGGCCTGCTGGCGGCGACGGGTCGGCACCAGCGGATCGAGCTTGGACAACAGGCCGCGCGCGGTGTCGTCGATGCCGGCGACGGTCGCAGAGGCCGCGCGCAGGGCGATGGCCAGGGTAGTCGCCTCCTCCTCGTCCAGCAGCATCGGCAGCACCGGCGCCCCTGCCCCCAGCTGGTAGCCGCCGCCAACCCCGGACGAGGCCCGGACCGGATAACCCAGCTCGCGCAGGCGCTCGACGTCACGGCGGATGCTGCGCCGGTCCACGCCCATGCGCTCGGCGAGCTCGGCCCCGGACCACTGGCGACGGGCCTGCAGCAGGGCGATCAGGCGCAGCAATCGATGGGCGGTATGGCGCATGAAGGATCGAGGACAGAAGTCGTCCGCAATAGTGCCCCAGGATGGCCTCCAGTTCACCACCCACCGCAAGGAGCAATGCCATGAATTCACGCCAGATCACCCTGTACCACGCCGCCCGTTCCCGCTCGAGCGGCGCCGTGGCCCTGCTCGAAGCACTGGGTGCCGACTACCGCATGCAGGTGCTGGACCTGAAGGCGGGCGCCAACCTGGCCCCGGCCTACCTGGCCATCAACCCGATGGGCAAGGTGCCGGCGATCGTCCACAACGGTGCGCTGGTGACCGAGCAGGTGGCGATCTATCTGTACCTGGCCGACCTGTATCCGGAGGCCGGCCTGGCACCGCCGATCGGCGACGCCCTGCGCGGGCCCTACCTGCGCTGGATGGCCTTCTATGGCGCCTGTTTCGAGCCGGCGATGATCGACAAGGCGATGCACCGCGAGCCGCCGCCGCGCCTGATGTCGCCGTACAACGACGCCGAGACCGTGCTGCAGGTGATCGAGGCCCAGCTGGCGCAGGGCCCCTACCTGCTTGGCGAGACGATGAGCGCCGCCGACGTGCTGTGGGGCAATGCGCTGGCCTGGACCACGGCCTTCGGCCTGGTGCAGCCTGCACCGGCCACGGCTGATTACATTGCACGGATGAGCGCGATGACCGCCTTCGACCGTTCGCGGCAGATCGATGCGGAACTGGCGGCGTAAGCAGCGCCCCCTTGTAGAGCCGAGCCCACGCTCGGCTGCTCCTCCGCCTTGCAAAGGCAGCCGAGCACGGGCTCGGCTCTACAGTGATGGCCACGCTGGGCATGGGCTCGGTTGCACGGGCGCGGCGGCTGGCGCGGGATGCGGGTAGAATTACCCGCTTTCCCGCCACCCGAATGGATTAAGCGCCATGACCGGGACGCCAGACGTCTTTCCGCCCACCACACCGGGCGGTACCCCCCTCGTTGCCCTGCCCGCTGGTCCGCGCAAGCCCGACCAGGTGAAAGGCAAGCTGTACATCAAGACCCACGGTTGCCAGATGAACGAGTACGACTCGGCCAAGATGGCCGACGTGCTTGCCGCCAGCGATGGCCTGGAACTGACCGACAGCCCGGACGACGCCGACGTCATCCTGGTCAACACCTGCTCCATCCGCGAGAAGGCGCAGGAGAAGGTGTTCAGCCAGCTGGGCGTGTGGAAGGGGCTGAAGAACAAGGGCCGTGAAGTCATCATCGGCGTCGGCGGCTGCGTCGCCTCGCAGGAAGGCGAAGCGATCATCAAGCGTGCGCCGTTCGTCGACCTGGTGTTCGGCCCGCAGACCCTGCACCGGCTGCCGGAGCTGATCCGCGCACGCCGCGAACAGAAGCGCCCGCAGGTCGACATCAGCTTCCCCGAGATCGAGAAATTCGATCGCCTGCCCGAGCCGCGCGCCGAAGGACCCTCGGCATTCGTGTCGATCATGGAAGGCTGTTCCAAGTACTGTTCGTTCTGCGTGGTGCCCTACACCCGCGGCACCGAAGTCAGCCGCCCGTTCGAGGACGTGGTGGTGGAGGTGGCGCAGCTGGCCGCACAGGGCGTGCGCGAGATTAACCTGCTCGGGCAGAACGTCAACGCGTATCGCGGGCCGTACGGTGACGGCGAGTTCGCCGACCTCGGCCTGCTGATCCGCACCATCGCCGAGATCGATGGCGTCGGCCGCATCCGCTTCACCACCTCGCATCCGCTGGAGTTCAGCGATTCGCTGATCGATGCGTTCCGTGACGTGCCACAGCTGGCCAACTTCCTGCACCTGCCGGTACAGGCTGGCAGCGACCGCGTGCTGTCAGCGATGAAGCGCGGCTACACCGCGCTGGAATTCAAGTCGAAGATCCGCAAGCTGCGTGCGGTGCGCCCGGACATCTCGATCAGCTCGGACTTCATCGTCGGCTTCCCCGGCGAGACCGATGCCGACTTCGAGAAGACCATGAAGCTGATCGAGGACATCGGCTTCGACCACAGCTTCTCCTTCATCTATTCGCGGCGCCCGGGCACGCCAGCCGCGGACCTGGAGGACACGATCAGCGATGCCGAAAAGCACGCGCGCCTGTCGCGCCTGCAGGAGCGCATCAATGCGCATGCCGCCGGCATTTCCGAGAAGATGGTCGGCACCGTGCAGACCGTGCTGGTGGAAGGGCCCTCGCGCAAGAACCCGAACGAGCTGACCGGCAAGACCGAGAACATGCGTTCGGTGAACTTCCCGGCGCCGGCGCGCCTGATCGGCCAGTTCGTGGATGTGGTGATCACCGAAGCGCTGACCAATTCGCTGCGCGCGCGGGTGGTGGCGGAATGAATCTTCGGGTCGGAGCCCCAAAGGGGCTCCGACCCGCCGGCCCGATAAATTGGGGTCGGAGCCCCTGCGGGGATCCGACCCCCTGCCTTCAATCCAGGCGCTTGCGGAAGCGCAGGATCGCCAGGGTCATCATCACCACGATGAAGGCCAGCAGCGCCAGCGCGTCGTGCCACAGCTCCCACAATGAGGCGCCGCGCAGCATGATGCCGCGCACCAGGCGCAGGAAGTGGGTCAGCGGCAGCACCTCGGCCAGCCACTGCACCGGCCGCGGCATGCCTGCGAACGGGAACATGAAGCCCGACAGCAGGATCGACGGCAGGAACAGGAACAGGGTCATCTGCATCGCCTGGAACTGCGAGCGCGCACGCGTGGAGATCAGCAGGCCCAGCGCCAGGTTGGCCAGCACCAGCAGCACCGCGGCCAGATAGATGTCCAGCAGGCTGCCGCGAATGGGTACCTGGAACAGCCAGGTGCCCAGCACCAGCACCAGCGTGGTCTGCAGCAGGCCGATGGCCGCATAGGGCAGCACCTTGCCGACCATCAGCTCGCTGCGCGACACCGGCGTGGCGATCAGCAGTTCCATGTTGCCGCGCTCGCGTTCGCGCACCACCGCTACCGCCGTGAACATCACCAGGGTCATGGTCAGGATCACCCCGATCAGGCCCGGTACGATGTTCACCGCCGAGCGCCGCTGCGGGTTGTAGAAGCTGGTCACGCCGACCGGACCACTGGCGATGCTGCCTTCGCGCAGGGGACGGGTGTTGCTGGTCGGGCGCGTGTCCAGCGGCACCTGCGCCAGCTGGATCGCCGCGCTCTGCACCACGGTGTCACTGCCATCGACCAGCACCTGCACCGCCTCGCGTCCATCGAAGCGGCGACGCTCGAAGTCGGCCGGCACCACGATGCCGACACTGATCTCGCCACGGCGCAGCGCCTGCATCAGCTGGGCAGGCGTGTAGGCTTCGCTGCGCGGCGTGATCACGCCGGTGGCCACCATGTCCTGCACCAGCGCGCGCGAAGCGGCGCTGTTGGCCTGATCGGCGACACCCGCATCGAGATGACGCAGGTTGAGGTTGATCGCATAGCCGAACAGCAACAGCTGCATCACCGGAATGCCAACGATCATCGCCAGCGTGATGCGGTCGCGGCGCAGCTGCCGCAGCTCCTTGAGCATGATCGCCGACAGCCGGCGCAGGTTCATGCCGCCGGCTCCCGGCCGCGGCCACGGGTGGCGGCCACGAACACATCTTCCAGGTTTGGCGCCACCGTCTGGATGCGGGCCTGCGGGTCAGCGTTGGCAAGTGCACGGGCCAGCACTGCGACGTCCGCTGCGCCCTCATTGCACAGCACGCGCAGCTGGGTGCCGATCTGCGCCACGCTCAGCACACCGGGCAGCTCAGACAGTGCGCGGCTGGCCTGCCGCGGCTGCGACGACGTGACCTGCAACGTGCGGCCGTCCAATCGTGCGCACAGCTCAGCCGGCGTGCCATCGGCAACCAGTGCACCACGATCCAGGATTGCCATCCGGTGGCAGCGCTCGGCCTCGTCCATGTAGTGGGTCGACACCAGCACGGTGGTACCGGCGTCGGCAAGTTCAAACAGGGCTTCCCAGAAATCACGGCGCGATTCCGGATCGACCGCGCTGGTCGGCTCGTCCAGGAACAGCAGCTCGGGCGCGTGCACGACGGCGCCGGCCAGGGCGAGGCGCTGCTTCTGGCCACCGCTGAGGGTTCCGGCCAGCTGCGGCTGCCGGTCCAGCAGACGGTACTGCTGCAGCAGCTCGTCGACCCGCCGCCGGGCCTGCGCGCGTGGCAGATCCTGGATGGCGGCGAGGAATTCCAGGTTCTCGCGCACCGACAGGTCCTCATACAACGAGAAGCGCTGGGTCATGTAGCCGATGCGCCGGCGCAGTGCTTCGGCCTGCTCGGGAACCGCCAGCCCCAGCACCTGGATCTGCCCAGCGCTCGGCTCCAGCAGGCCGCACAGCATGCGGATGGTGGTCGACTTTCCGGATCCATTCGGCCCCAGGAAGCCGTACACCTGCCCGCGCGGCACGGTCAGGTCGACATTGTCCACAGCCAGAAGATCGCCGAAGCGGCGGGTCAAGCCCTGCGCATGCACCGCGATGTCGTCGCCGGTGTTCAGAAGCGCACCTGCACCGGCAGTCCGGCCGGAAGCTTCTGCATGTCGGTGGCCGTGTCCACTTCGATCTCGGCCAGATAGCTCAGGCGCTCGACGTCATCACCGGTCAGTGCGTAGTACGGGGTGAACGAGGGCTCGCTGCGGATTGAGCGCACGTGCCCCTTCAGCACGGTGCTGCCGTCTTCCAGCTGCACCTGCGCAGCCTGCCCGACCTTGACCTGCAGGCGCAGCGGCTGCGGCAGGTAGACGCGTGCATAGGGGCGCTCGCCGACCAGCATCACCGCCAGTGGCGCCCCGATCGGCGCCTGGTCACCCTGCCGGTAAGGCAGGGCATCGACAACACCATCGCGCGGCGCGCGCAGCTGCAACTTCTGCAGGTTGACGCCCTGCACCACCTGCTGCGCCTGTGCGGCGTCGGCGGCCGCCTGGCCCTGGGCGATGTCCTGCGCGCGACTGCCGTGCACCCGCTCCAGCCAAACCTGCTCGGCGGCCCGCACGCTGGCCTCGGCATTGCCGGCAGCCGCCCGTGCACGGTCCAGCTCGGCGGCGGCGATCAGGCGCTGGCGTGCCAGCGGTTGCACCCGACGGTAGTAGGCACTGGCTTCGGCGGACTGCGCGCGCAACGCGGCCAGCTGCGCCTGGGCCTGTGCGATCTGTTCCTGGCGCGGGCCGATCTTCAGCTCTTCCAACTGGGCCTGCGCGCGCACCGTGTCGGCCTGCGCCGCGGCGAACTGCGCGTCGCCGCGGGCGGGGTCGAGCTGCATCAGCACTGCTCCGGCCTTGACCTGCTGCCCCTCGCGCACCTCCACCGTGGCGATCACTTCGGCCGCCGGCGCCGGCACCGTGATCCGGTCCCACTCCAGCGTGCCGAGCGCTGCAGGCGGCGCCTGCCCACACCCGGCCAGCAGGCCGATACCCACCAATCCGATTCCACGCATCCCATTGCCGATGCCCATGCCATCCCCTCCTGCGACGGCGCCACGGTGCCATCCGCCCCGTGCACCCTCTATGATTCCGATCAGCCCTGACGGTTTTTTCACCACGCGTTGGCGAGCCTTTGGCTGCAAGGCTCCGCGCCACCTATCCACAGGTTGATTCGGCATCATTCCACAACCGGTGTGGAAAACCGGCAACACGGGATCCTGTTGCTCGCCTGGCAGCGGAACCTGCGCTGCGATCACGAAGAACGCCGGCGTGCCCGGGAAGTTCTCGGCCACGCGCTGCGACGTGCCCTCCCTCCCGGTCCGCCCGTCCTGCGGGTGCCGGCACGCCCGGGTCCGTGACGATTTTTTCACCACCCCCTCATGACGCTTGTGGCACAAGCACTGTAGAGGTCTATCCACAGGTTTCCGCAGCCCCCGTCCACACCGGGTGTGGAAAAGCATGTATCGACCCCGTGCTGGCCGCGCGCCCGCTGCGCGCGCTACCCTTGTCCTCCCTGAATACACTGCGGTGGAAGGCTTCCGCCCCACCCAAGGCAATGAAAAGCATCGAACATCGAGACTTCACCCTGTCGCCGGAAGACACCGAGCGGCTGGCCAACCTGTGCGGCCCCTTCGATGGGCACCTGCGCCAGATCGAGCTGAAGCTCGGCGTGGAGATCGCCAACCGCGGTTTCGTGTTCCGCATCAGCGGGCCCAACGAAGCCATCGTCGAGGCGCAGAAGCTGGTTGAAGCGCTGTACGCCGAAGCCGGCGAAACCACCTTCGACAACCACGCCATCCACCTGCGCCTGGCGCAGGCCAACGTCGAGCAGATCGCCGAACGCTCCTACGAAGCGCAGGAGGTGGCGATCAAGGTCAAGCGCGGCACGGTGCGCGGCCGCGGTGCCAACCAGGGCCGCTACCTGCACCAGATCGCCACGCATGACATCAACTTCGGCATCGGCCCGGCCGGCACCGGCAAGACCTTCCTGGCCGTGGCCAGCGCGGTCGAAGCGCTGAACGAATCACGGGTGCAGCGCCTGATCCTGGTGCGCCCGGCGGTGGAGGCCGGCGAGAAGCTGGGCTTCCTGCCCGGTGACCTGAGCCAGAAGGTCGACCCCTACCTGCGACCGCTGTACGACGCCCTCTACGAGATGATGGGCGTGGAGAAGGTGGTCAAGCTGCTGGAAAAGAACGTCATCGAAATCGCGCCGCTGGCCTACATGCGTGGCCGCACGCTCAACGATGCCTTCGTGATCCTGGACGAAGCACAGAACACCACCATCGAGCAGATGAAGATGTTCCTGACCCGCCTCGGCTACGGTTCCACCGCCGTGGTCACCGGCGACCTGACCCAGACCGATCTCCCCAAGCACGTGAAGTCCGGCCTGCGCGATGCCATCGACGTGCTGCGCGAGGTCGAGGGCGTCAGCTTCACCTTCTTCGAGTCGCGCGACGTAGTCCGCCACCCGCTGGTGGCGCGCATCGTCAGCGCCTACGATCGCCGTGACCTGCATCAGATCCAACCTGGAGCAACTCCATGACCCGTGGTCCCGTGCGACTGGACGTCGCCGTCAGTTATGCCCTGCCGCGCACCGGCCTGCCGGCGGCGGTCAGCTTCCGCAAGTGGGTGGCTGCTGCGCTGAAAGGCCGCATCCGCGAGGCCGACCTGGCCATCCGCGTGGTCGATGCCAAGGAAGGGCAGTCACTGAACCGCCATTATCGCGGCAAGGATTACGCGACCAACGTGCTCAGCTTCCCGGCCGAAGTGCCCGAAGGGCTGCCCAAGGGCGTGAAGTTTCCGCTGCTGGGCGACCTGGTGATCTGCGCACCGGTGGTGGCCCGCGAGGCCGATGAACAGGGCAAGGCGCTCAACGCCCACTACGCACACCTGACCGTGCACGGCGTGCTGCACCTGCTCGGCTGGGACCACGAGGACGACAAGGAAGCCGACGCCATGGAACAGCTGGAGCGCGAGATCCTGGCCGAGCTCGGCATCGCCGACCCCTACGCCGGCGAGCGCTGAGGCCCACGCACACCGGGATCTTCACGGAGGACGCGCCCATCGCGCTGCTGCCCGCACTCATCGCCGCTCTTCTGCAGGTGACCACTGCCCCGGGCATCGACCCCGGCCGGGAACGACCGTCGCCGTTCCCGGCCAGCGACAGCGCCGCCGACATTGCCGCCAAGGTCGCCGAGGTGCAGGCGTTCTTTGACGTCAGCCAACAGACGGCGCGTCAGGCGGTCGCCGAGGCGCAGCAGCACGCATTGATGGAACGTTTGAAAGCGCGCCACGCGGCACGCCTCGCCGGAATCTGGGTGGACAACGCGGCAGGTTGGAACGTCGTCGTTCGACTGACTGGCCCAGCACCCGCGGCCGATGAGACACATCCAGGGGCGGATGGCCCGCAACGCGTGCGCTACATCACCGGCGCCGCGATGACCGAAGCGGAGATGCAGCGCCGCCTGCACGCACAGCGGGACTGGCTGCTGGCCCAGCTGCCCGACCTGTTCGGCTATAGCCTGGATGTCACGACCGGGGAACTGGAGGTTGAGCTGCGGGATACCCCGGCCAACCGCGCGACGGCGGCGGCCGTGCGCGACCACTTGCAAGTGCAACTGGGCTACCCGGTCAGGCTGCGCTGGTACCCAGCGACCACGCGCAGGCATCCGCCCTGATTGCCTTGGGGCGCTCGCGATGGCTGGCCGGGACCGGTACGATCACCGGCCTGCCTTCCGTTGCGGATCCCGTGCCCGTGCTGCGTATTGCCCTGCCCCTGTTGCTCGCCGTGTCCGCCCCGGCCGCTGCCCTGGACCTGCCGGCCCTGATTGAATGCCGCCAGGGCGTGGCCGAGCAGGCCGCGTTGGCGCCCCTGCTGGCTGATCCGCTGAAAGCCGTCGCCCACGGCCTGCAGCCGCTGCCGCAGGGCAACCAGTTCATGAGCGAGTACCGGCTGGCCCAGCCGATCAGCGTGTTCGGCGCCCGCACCGAACGGGTCGCCGTGGCCGGGTCCAGCGTCATGGCGATCCTCGACCAGGCCGATCCGCGGCCGCTGGCCAGGCAGCTGGGGCTGGAGACCGGCTACGACCAGGACGGCAAGTTCATGGCCGGCCGCGAGCTGGTCAGCCGCGACGTGACCGATCCGAAGACCGGCGAGGCCCGGATCGAGTCGATCATCCTCAGCGTCTCCACCGTGGCCTCCCATCCCGGCAAAACCCTGGCCGGCTGCACCTACAGCCTGGACCTGCCCGAGGAAGAAGCCCCCGCCCGGCCTGAACTGGCCCCGCCGCCGATCACCGGACCGGGCAGCGACGGTCACTGACAGGCCGCCACATCCTGCTAGACTTGGGCCAACGCCCGGCTTGCCGGGTGCCCTTTTTCCAGAGATGTCAGAAGACGACAGTAGTAGCTCCGCACAGGAGCCCAGTGAAAAGAAGCGCGGCTGGCTTGAACGCCTGACCTCCGCCTTCTCCGGCGAACCCCATACCCGCGACGAGCTGGTCGCTGTCCTGCACACCGCGCAGGAAGAGGGCCTGATCGCCGCCGATACCCTGAAGATGATGGAAGGCGCCATTTCGGTGGCCGAGCTGACCGTGGGCGACGTGATGATCTCGCGCTCGCAGATGGTTTCGCTGCCGGTCGAAGCGCCCTTCCTGGAACTGATGAAGCAGGTGGTCGAATCCGGCCATTCGCGCTTCCCGGTGCACGGCGAGAACAAGGACGACATCCTTGGCATCCTGCTGGCCAAGGACCTGCTGCGCGGCGTGGTCGCCGACAACGGCCCGGCCAACGTGCGCGAGCTGCTGCGCCCGGCAGTGCTGATCCCGGAGGCGAAGAAGCTCAACGTGCTGCTGAAGGAATTCCGCCTGTCACGCAACCACATGGCCATCGTGGTCGACGAGTACGGCGGTGTCGCCGGCCTGGTCACCATCGAGGACGTGCTGGAACAGATCGTCGGCGAGATCGACGACGAGCATGACGAGGCCGAGGATCCGTCGGCGCAGATCGCCATCCAGTCCGACGGCCAGTACGTGGTCGACGCGCTGACCCCGATCGGCGACTTCAACGAACGCTTCGGCGCTACCTTCTCCGACGAGGACTACGACACCATCGGTGGCCTGGTCACCGAGGCCGTGGGCCACCTGCCGGAAGTCGGTGACGAGCTGGCGCTGGACCGCTTCATGTTCCGCGTGGCCCGCGCCGATGCGCGCCGGGTCCAGGCCTTCCACGTGACCGTGCTGCCGCCGGACGCGCAGGACGACGCTTGAAGCGCGGCGCCCTCCTGGCACTGCGCCTGAGGCTGTGGCTGGCACTGTGCGTGCTGGCCACGGCCCTGCCGCTGGCCGCCTTCGCGCAGCCGGCGGCACCCGAACCTGCTGCACCCGCCACCAGCGCCGAGGCTCCCGCCCCGCGCATCGGGGTGGTGACCATGCAGCCGGGCACGGTGTTCTTCGAGCGCTTCGGCCACGACGCCATCGTCGTGATCGATCCGCTCAGCGGCGAAGCGACCTCGTACAACTTCGGCTACTTCGATCCGTCCGAGGACGATTTCATCAGCCGCTTCGTGCGCGGCGATATGATGTACTACCTGGTGGCGCTGCCGCTGCAGCAGGATCTGTCGTACTACGACGAGACCGGCCGTGGCGCCAGCGTGCAGTGGCTGGACCTGCGCCCGGAGCAGGCACGTGCACTGGCCGCCGACCTGGCCGAGCGGGCCAAGCCGGAAAACGCGCGCTACCACTACGACTACTACACCGCCAACTGCGCCACGATGGTACGCGACACGGTGGACAAGGCGCTGGGTGGCGGCCTGCAGTCGCAGCTGTCGGGGCGCTCGCGCGGCAATACCTACCGCAGTGAATCGGTGCGCCTGGCCTCGCCGGCACCATGGATGTGGCTGGGCTTCGATGTCGGCCTCGGGCCGTTCGCCGACCAGCCGCTGTCGCGCTGGCAGGAAGCCTTCGTGCCGATGCGCCTGGCCGATGCGCTGCGCCAGGCGCGCAACAGCGATGGCCGGCCGCTGGTGCAGTCCGAACAGGAACTGCTGCCGCACCGCATCGACCCGGAGCCGAAGGAATTCGCACGCCGCTGGTGGCCGTGGCTGCTGCTTGGGCTGGTCGTGGCCGGCGGCGTGCTGGCGCTGCGCAACCGCCCGCGCCTGCTGGCCGGGCTGGCCCTGCCGTTCTGGCTGCTGTGTGCCATCGCCGGCAGCCTGCTGGTGTTCCTGTGGGGCTTCAGCACCCACTACGCCGCCTGGGCCAACCGCAACCTGCTGCTGCTTTCGCCACTGGCCGTGCTGCTGCTGCCAGGCGCGATCGCGCTGCTGCGCCGGCGCGCGCCGGGCCGCATGTTCAGGGTCGTGCTGTGGCTGCTGGCGGTGCAGGCCGTGGCGGCGCTGGTGCTGCACTGGCTGAGCCTGCAGGCGCAGTACAACGTGCAGTGGATCGTGCTGCTGCTGCCCGTCCACGTCGCGCTGGCGTGGGTACTGGGGCGCCGTCCTCACTTGTCCGAAACACGGCACTGACGCACGATGGCGGGCATGTCATTGCCCGCCTCCGCTTCCGCCCCTGCCTCGGCCAACCCCGCCTGCGTCATCAACTGCGTCCACTACGATGACGACGGCAAACGCCACGACATCAGCCTGGATGCCATCAGCGATGTCATTGCCAGTGGCAACGGCTTCGTCTGGGTCGGCCTGTACGACCCCAACGACGATGTGCTGCTGAAACTGCAGGAAGAGTTCTGCCTGCACGACCTGGCCATCGAGGACGCGCGCAATGCGCACCAGCGACCCAAGGTCGAGACCTACGGCAATTCGCTGTTCGTGGTGGTGACCACCGCGCAGATGGTGGACGAACGCATCCAGTACGGCGAAACCCACGCCTTCCTCGGCCCGCGTTTCCTGGTGACGGTGCGCCACGGCGCCTCGCTGTCCTACGCCCCGGTGCGTGCACGGGTCGAGCGTGAACCGCAGCTGCTGAAGATGGGCCCGTCGTACTGCCTGTACGCGCTGACCGACTTCGTGGTCGACAACTACCTGCCGATCGTGCACCGCTTCCGCGACACCCTGGACCTGCTGGAAAAGGACATCTTTGCCGACAGCTACAAGCGCAGCACGGTGGTACGGCTTTACGAGCTCAAGCGCGAACTGAACAAGATGCGGATGGCGGTGGCACCGCTGCAGGATGTGCTGGCGCAGCTGCGCCGCTACCAGGGTGACCTGATTCCCGATGAAGTGAAGCTCTACGTGCGCGACGTGCATGACCACGCGGTACGCATCAGCGATGTGATCGACACCCTGCGCGAGATGCTGGGCACCGCACTGAGCGTGAACCTGTCGCTGGTGACGCTGGCGCAGGGCGAGACGGTCAAGCGCCTGGGTGCATGGGCCGCACTGCTGGCAGCGCCGACGCTGATCACCAGCTGGTACGGCATGAACTTCAGCCACATGCCCGAGCTGAGCCAGCCGTGGTCGTATCCGCTGATGATTGTCGGCGTGGGCGGTGTGTGCGTGGGCCTGTACCGGTTGTTCAAGCGCGCGAAGTGGCTGTAGCGCGAATCGACCAACGGTCGATACCCACCATGCACGGGGGCGTCGATACCCACCATGCACGGGGGCGTCGATACCCGGCAATCCGGTAGGCCGCGACCGTTGGTCGTGGCACATGCCCCGCTTCTGGTAGTGCCGGCCGCTGGCCGGCAACCAGGGCAATGCCGGCCAGCGGCCGGCACTACCCTTCGGCATCAAGCCACGTAGACGGTCTTGATGTTCATGAACTCGTGGATGCCGTGGTCGGCCAGCTCCCGGCCGAAGCCGGACTGCTTGCTGCCACCGAACGGCAGCCGAGCGTCGCTCTTGACGATGGCGTTGACGAACGCGGCGCCGCATTCCATGCGCTGCGCGAAGGCTTCGCCGCGCACCGGGTCGCGCGTCCACACGCTGCCGCCCAGGCCGAAGCGGGTGTCGTTGGCCACGCGCAGCGCCTCGGCCTCATCCTTGACCCGGATCACCGCAGCCACCGGCCCGAACAGCTCCTCGTCGTAGGCAGGCATGCCTGGGTCGACCTGATCGAGCACGGTCGCCGGATAGCCCGCATGGGTGCCGGCAATGGGCTCGCCGCCGACCAGAACGCGCGCACCTTTCGCCACGCTGGCCTGCACCTGTTTGTGCAGCTCATCGCGCAGGTCCGCGCGCGCCATCGGTGCCAGCGTGGTGCCACGCTCACTGGGATCGCCATACTGGCGCTGGCCCGCGGCTTCAACGAAGCGTCGGGTGAAGTCATCGGCCACCGCATCGACCACGATGAAGCGCTTGGCCGCAATGCAGGTCTGCCCGCTGTTGTCGAAACGCGACTTCACCGCCGCCGCCACGGCCTTGTCGAGGTCGGCATCGTCGAGTACCACGAAGGCATCGCTGCCACCCAGCTCCATCACCGACTTCTTCAGCTGGCTGCCGGCATTGGAGGCGATCGAGCGCCCTGCCCGTTCGCTGCCGGTCAGCGTCACCGCCTTCACCCGTGCGTCGCGCAGCACCTCGGCAGCCTGGTCGTTGTCGATGTGCAGCACGTCGAACACGCCCTCAGGCAGGCCTCCGTCACGACACACCGCCAGGATCAGGTCGGCGCACTGCGGCACGTTGCTGGCGTGCTTGAGCAGGGCCACGTTGCCAGCCATGAACGCCGGGGCCAGGAAACGGAACACCTGCCAGACCGGGAAATTCCATGGCATCACCGCGAACACGCAGCCGATCGGCTCGTAACGCACGTAGCTGCGCTGGGCTTCGGTATCGATCAGCTGCGGCTTGAGATAGTCGGCCGCGTGGTCGGCGTAGTACTCGCAGGCGGCAGCGCACTTGTCGACCTCGGCCAGCGCCTCGGCCTTGAGCTTGCCCATCTCATGGGTCATCGCCTGCTGCAGGTCGTCGCGACGCGTGCGCAGCTGCGCGGCGATCTGGCGAAGGACGGCACCGCGATCCTGCAGCGAGCGATCGGCCCAGCCGGGGAAGGCATCGGCGGCAGCCTGCAGGCGCTGCTCGATGTCAGCAGCGCCCATCAGTTCATGGCGGTAGGTCACCTGGCCGGTGGCCGGGTCGATGATCTCGACGGTCATGGGGGATCTCCATCTGGAAGACCCCCATTGTGCGCCGCTGTCCGTGAGCCGGATGTTGCCGGCGCTGTCGACAGGCCGTGTACTCAGCCGTTGTCCTGCCGCGCCAGCTGCAGGTCGCGCTGGCGCCGCTTCTCGGCGCGGGCGTTGATGTACCAGCCGATCACCGCAGCGATCGACACCGCCGACACCAGCAGCGTGGCCAACGCGTTGATCTTCGGACTGATGCCCATGCGCACCGAAGCGAACACCTTCATCGGCAGCGTGGTCGAGCCCGGCGTGGCCACGAAGCTGGCCACCACCACGTCATCCAGCGACAGGGTGAAGGCCAGCAGCCAACCCGCCACCAGCGCCGGCGCGATGATGGGCAGGGTGATGCGGGTGAACACGGTCAACCGGCTGGCGCCCAGGTCCATCGCCGCTTCTTCCAGCGACAGGTCCATTTCCTGCAGGCGCGAGGACACCACCACGGTGACGAAGCAGAGGGTGAAGGTCACGTGCGCGATCCAGATAGTGGCCAGGCCACGCGCCGGGAAGCCGGGAATCGCGCCCATCGATGCCAGCAGCGCCATCAGCGAGAAGCCCAGGATCACGTCCGGCATCACCAGCGGCGCGGTCACCAGCGCGCCGAACAGTGGCTTGCCACGGAATCGCTTGAAGCGGGTCATCACCATCGCCGCCAGCGTACCCAGCACGGTGGCGGTACAGGCGGTCCAGAACGCCACCACCAGGCTGGTCCACATCGCGTCCATCAGCGCGCGGTCGGCGAACAGGTCGCTGTAGGCGCGGGTGGAGAACCCGGCCCAGACCATCGCCAGCCGCGAGCTGTTGAACGAGTAGAACATCAACAACAGGATCGGCAGGTACAGGAAGGCGAAGCCGAGCAGCAGCACGCCCAGCCCCAGGCCCTTGGCGGTACGCGGGCTCATGCCTGCTTCCCTTCCAGCAGGCGCTGCTGGGAACGGTTGAACAGCAGGATCGGCACCAGCAGCAACAGGATCATCGCCACCGCCATCGCCGAAGCGCCCGGCCAGTTGCGGTTGTTGAAGAACTCGTTCCACAGCTGGCGGCCGACCATCAGCGTCTCCGAACCACCGAGCATTTCCGGGATCACGAACTCACCCACCGCCGGGATCATCACCAGCATGCAGCCGGCGATGATGCCGGCCTTCGACAGCGGCAACGTGATGCGCAGGAACGCCTGCCACGGCTTGGCGCCGAGGTCGTAGGCCGCTTCCAGCAGGCGGTGGTCATGCTTGACCAGGTTGGCGTACAGCGGCAGCACCATGAACGGCAGGTAGCAGTAGACGATGCCGATATAGGCGGCGGTCGGCGTATCGATCAGCTGCAGTTTCGGCAGCCCCATCGACGTCATCAGCGTCTGCAGGCCAGTGAACTGCAGGAACTGGTCAAGCAGGCCATTGCGGTCCAGGATTGCCTTCCACGCATACACGCGGATCAGGAACGAGGTCCACGACGGCAGCACCACCAGCATCATCGCCACGTTGCGTGCGGCCGGCGACAGGCGCGCGATGGCATAGGCCATCGGATAGCCGATCAGCAGGGTGAAGAAGGTGGAGATCGCCGCGATCTTGATCGAGCTCAGGAACGCCTGCGCATAGATCGAATCGCGGAACAGCGCCAGGTAGTTCTCCAGGTTCAGCTTCAGCGAGAAGCCGCCGTCGGCGTACTGCAGCAGCCAGGTATACGGCGGCGAGCCGACCCGGCTGAGCGAGAAGCTGATCATCAGCACGATCAGGAACGGCACTGCGAAGAACAGCAGCAGCCACAGGTACGGAATGCCGATCACCGTGGCACGCAGCCCCGGCAGCCAGCGCTTCAGGCCGGCGACGCTCATGAGGTCAGCACCACGCCGTCGTTGTCGCGCCAGTGCACCCACACGCTGTCACCCCAGGTCAGGCCGTCGCTGGCCCAGCGCTGCGAGTTGGCGAAGTTGGCCAGCACCTTGGCGCCGCTGGGCAGCCGCACGTGGTAGACCGAATGGCTGCCGAAATAGGCGATGTCCTCGATCACGCCCTGCGCTTTGTTGGTGTGCCCTTCCGGCTCGTCCTTGCCGATCATCACCTTTTCCGGGCGCAGCGCGAATGCGACCGGCTGCCCTTCGTAACAGGTGATGCCATGGGCGATGTAGATCGGTGCCGGGAACAGCGGCGAGCGCACGGTCACGTACTCGGGCAGGTCCTCGTCGATCACCCCGTCAAACAGGTTGACCGAACCGATGAACTCGGCGACGAAGCGGTTGGCCGGCTGCTCGTAGACCTCGTCCGGCTTGCCGACCTGCTGGATCCAGCCGGCATCCATCACCGCGATGCGGGTAGCCATGGTCATCGCTTCTTCCTGGTCGTGGGTGACCATCACGCAGGTCACGCCCGACGACTCGATGATGCTGACCAGTTCCAGCTGCATCTGCGAGCGCAGCTTCTTGTCCAGCGCGCCCATCGGCTCGTCCAGCAGCAGCAGCTTCGGCCCCTTGGCCAGCGACCGCGCCAGCGCCACGCGCTGCTGCTGGCCACCGGACAGCTGGTGCGGCTTGCGCTTGCCCAGGTGGCCCATCTGCACCAGGTCGAGCATCTCGCCGACGCGCTTGCTGATCGCGTCCTTGCCCAGGCCATCCTGCTTCAGGCCGAAGGCAATGTTCTGTTCGACCGTCATGTGCGGGAACAGCGCATAGGACTGGAACATCATGTTGACCGGCCGCTGGTACGGCGGCAGCGCGTCCAGGCGCTGGCCATCGACGGTGATGCTGCCCTTGGTGGGCGTCTCGAAGCCGCCCAGGCAGCGCAGCAGGGTCGACTTGCCGCTGCCGGAGCCTCCGAGCAGGGCAAAGATCTCGCCCTTGCGCACGTCCAGATTGACGTCGTCGACGGCGACGAAACCGTCGAATTCCTTGCGCAAATCACGAATGGAGAGATAGCCGGGCGCACCGGTCGTGTCGACGACGGCGGCTACCGGCTGGGCTTCAACGGGCATGGGGGCTCCGGGAGCGGGCGGTGGACAGCGGCCGCCATTCTAACGGCCGGGGGCTGCAGGGGATATGACGGCAACAGGTGGCACCCACCGGGCCGGGGGGATATGCAGATCTGGTGGGGGCCGACCGTTGGCCGGCCCCGCCGGAAAAGCATGCCGACCAACGGTCGGCACCCACCTGCCAGCCAGCCCTTAGCGCCCGGTCTTCACCTCGGTCCACAGCCGGGTGTAGAGCTTGTCGGTCTCCGGCGTGTTGATCGAGTAGGTGAACATCTTCTCGGCCACGTCGGCCGGCGGGTAGATGGTCGGGTCGGTACGGATCGCCTCGTCCACCAGCGGGGTCGCGGTCGGCACCGGGTTGGCGTAGTGGATGAAGTTGGTGTTGGCCGCGGCAACCTTCGGCTGCAGCAGGTAGTTGATGAAGGCGTACGCGGCTTCCGGATGCTTGGCGTCCTTCGGGATCGCCAGCATGTCGAACCACTGCGGTGCGCCTTCCTTCGGGATCGAATAGGCCACGTGCACGCCATTGCTGGCTTCCTCGGCGCGGTCGCGGGCCTGGATGATGTCACCCGACCAGCCGACCACCAGGCAGGTACCGCCGTTGGCCAGCGAACCCACGTACTGCGAGGAGTGGAAGTTCTGCACGTACGGGCGGATCGACTTCAGCAGGTCGGCGGCCTTCTGCAGCTCGGCCGGGTCGCCGCTGTGCGGGTCCAGGGCCAGGTAATGCAGTGCGATCGGGATCATGTCCGCTGGCGTGTCCAGGATGGTCACGCCGCAGTCCTTCATCTTGCTGATGTTCTCCGGCTTGAACACCAGGTCCCAGCTGTTGGCGATGTCGGCGCTGCCGCCGAAGCGCTGCTTCAGCATGTCCACGTTGTAGCCGATGCCGGTGGTGCCGATCATGTACGGCACGCCGTACTGGTTGCCCGGGTCCTGGGTGGCGATGCGCTTCATCACCGCCGGATCGAGGTTGGCCAGGTTCGGGATCTTGCTCTTGTCCAGCGGCAGGAACACACCGGCCTGGATCTGGCGACCGAAGAAGTTCAGGGTCGGCACCACCACGTCATAGCCGCTGTTGCCGGCCAGCAGTTTGGTCTCGACCATCTCGTCACTGTCGAACACATCGTAGGTCACCTTGATCCCGCTCTCCTTCTCGAAGGTCGGAATGGTGTCCTCGGCGATGTAATCGCTGTAGTTGTAGACGTTCAGGACCTGGCTGTCCTGCGCGCCGCCATTGCCACCGCCACAGGCGGCGAGCATGGCGGAGGCCAGGCCGAGCGTGAGGATACGCAGCTTCATCGGGTGCTCCAGAATGCGGGAAGGGGGGGCCGGCGGGGCCGGCGACGGGTGCCAGCCTACCCCCCGGCGGCGGATTTTTCTATTCCGGATGCTCAGACGTTCAGCAGCAGGAACTCGCGCTCCCACGAGCTGATGACGCGGAAAAAGGTCTCGTATTCCTTGCGCTTGACCGAGATGTAGGCCCGGCAGAAGCGCTCACCCAGCAGGGCCTGCAGCTCGCTGCACCGCTCCAGCCCGTCCAGCGCCTCGCCCAGCGAGCGCGGCAGGTCGTAGCCCAGTTCCTTGGCGCTGCCGGTCACCGGCGCATCCGGTGCCAGCCGCTCGCGGATGCCCAACAGGCCGCAGGCCAGGGTCGCGGCCATCGCCAGGTAGGGATTGGCATCGGACCCGGCGAAACGGCTTTCCACGCGCATGTTCTCCGGCGTATCCAGCGGCACGCGCAGGCCGCAGGTGCGGTTGTCGAAACCCCAGTGGACGTTGCTCGGCGAGACTTCGCCGAACACCAGCCGGCGGTAGGAGTTCACGTTCGGCGCGAAGAACGCCATCGCCTGCGGTGCGTACTTCTGCAGGCCGCCCAGGTAGTGCCCGAACACCGGGCTGAACTCGCCCTCGGCATCGGTCTCGCCGGCGAACACGTTGCTGCCATCGCTCACCCGCACCAGGCTCTGGTGGATGTGCATGGCACTGCCCGGCTCGTTTTCCATCGGCTTGGCCAGGAACGTGGCATACACCCCGTGGCGCATCGCCGCTTCGCGCATGGTGCGCTTGAACAGGAACACCTGGTCGGCCAGGTCCATCGCATCGGCATGGGTGAAGTTGACCTCCAGCTGCGCCGCGCCGGACTCGTGGATCAGCGTGTCCACGTCCAGCTTCATCGCATCGGCGTAGTCGTACATCAGGTCGAGGATCGGGTCGAACTCGTTGACCGCATCGATCGAGTACGACTGCCGCGCGGTCTCCGGGCGCCCGGAGCGGCCGGCCGGTGGCAGCAGCGGGAAGTCCGGGTCGGTGTTCTTCTGCACCAGGAAGAACTCCAGTTCCGGCGCCACCACCGGGCGCAGGCCCAGCTCGGCGTAGGCTGCCAGCACGCGGCGCAGCACGTTGCGCGGCGCCAGTTCGTGCGGCTCACCGCTCTTGGTGTAGCAATCGTGGATGACCTGCGCGGTGGCGTCGGCCGCCCACGGCACCATGCGCACCGTGTCCGGATCGGGGCGCAGCATCATGTCCGAGTCGGACGGCGAGGTCAGCTCGTAATAATCGTCAGGGAACTCGCCGGTGACGGTGGTGGCGAAGATGCCCTCAGGCAGGCGCGTGCCGTAGTCGTGCGAGAACTTGTCGGCGGGAATGATCTTGCCGCGCGCGTTGCCGGTGATGTCCGGCACCAGGCATTCCACCTCGGTGATGCGCCGCTCCTTCAGCCAGCGCAGCAGCGTGCTTTCCTGCGGTGCGGGGGGCGTGGCCGTCTTGCGCGGGCGCGTTCGGGAACTCATCGGGAATCCAGTCGGTTCTGTTGGTGCTGCCGGCAAGCCTGGCCGAACGCACGGAAAATAGCGTGATAGAACGGCGCCTGCATGACACGCCACTCCGGGTGCCACTGTACGCCGAGCACGAAACGATGGTGCAGGCTGCGTGCCGCTTCGACCAGCCCATCGTCGGCCACGGCCTCGACCTGCAGCCCCTGCGCCAGGCGGGCGACACCCTGCCCGTGTACCGAATTGACCTGCGCGCGGCCACTGCCGTGCCACTGCGCCAGCCAGCCATCGGCGGCCAGCGTGACCGCGTGCGCCGGCCCATACTGCACCTCCACCGGCGCCTGCGGTTCTTCGCGATGGTCGGCCAGGCCAGGCACCGCGTGAACCTGCGGATGCAGGCTGCCGCCCAGCGCGACGTTCAACTCCTGGAAGCCGCGGCAGATCGCCAGCACCGGCAGGTCCAGCGCCAGTGCCTCGTGCAGCAACGCAAAGGCATTGGCATCGCGGGCCGGGTCATGTGGATTGCCTGGCCAGCTGCGGCCACCTTCGTAGTGCTGCGGTTCGATATTGCTGACCGCGCCGGTCAGCAGCAGGCCATCCAGCCCCTGCAGCCAGTCGCCGGCCGGCAGCGGTGGCTGCAGGCTCGGCAACACTACCGGAGTCACCTCGGCCGCCTCGGCCAGCGCGCGCACGTACTTCTCGCCGGCCACCGCGAAACGGTGATGGCCGAGCACGGTGCTGTCGGTGGGCAGGCCCACCCAGGGCAGGCTGCGCATGGGAAAACTCCTTGGCGTGCCAACACGTTACCCGTCGCCCGGCGAAGGCGGCAAGTCGGTGCCGTCACATCACAGCCGTCACGCATCGGCGAAACTACCGGGGTGAACGCCGATCGACCTGCCCCGCTCCGCCCTCCCGCCCTGCACCCGCGAGGCCTGCAGTGAGCGCCGCGTTCCCGCCCAGCTGGTACGCCGCCAGCCTGCCCGAACCGCCCGCACTGCCCCCGCTGCAGGGTAATGTGCAGGCCGACGTTGCGGTGCTGGGCGCCGGCTATACCGGGCTGACCGCAGCCCTGGAACTGGCGGCACGTGGCCGGCGCGTGGTAGTGCTGGAAGCGCAGCGGATCGGCTGGGGCGCGTCCGGCCGCAATGGTGGCCAGGCGCTGGTCGGCTACGGCTGCGAGGTGGATGAGCTGGAGCGTCAGCTCGGTCGTGATGATGCGCGCCACCTGTTCGACTGGTCGCGCGACGCGGTGCAGGCGATGCGCGCCCGCATCAATCGCCACGGCATTGACTGCCATTGGGTGGAAGGCCACGCCAGCGTCGCCATCCGCGAACGCCATGAGCGCGAGCTGCGGGCCAACTGCGAGCACCTGCAACGCCATTACGACTACCCCATGCAGTGGTGGGACCGTGACGCCCTGCGCGCGCAGCTGGACAGCCCGCGCTATCGTGCCGCGATGTTCGATCCGCTCAGCGCGCACCTGCACCCGCTGGCCTATGCGCGCGGTCTGGCCGATGCGGCGCGCGCGGCCGGCGTGGTGATCCACGAGGATTCGGCGGTAACCCGCGTGCAGCGCGGACCGCAGCCCACCCTGCACACCGCGCAGGGCAGCGTACGCGCCGCGCATCTGGTGGTGGCCGGAAATGCCTGGCTGCAGGGCCTGCTGCCCGAGCTGGAACGGCGGATCATGCCGGTCGGCACCTATATCGGCGCCAGCGCGCCGCTGGGGGCCGAGCGCGCCCGCGCCCTGATCGGCAACGACATGGCCGTGGCCGACACCGCCTGGGCATTGGACTATTTCCGCCTCAGCCATGACCATCGGCTGCTGTTTGGCGGGCGCGCCAGCTACTCGGCGCTGCCCCCACCCGGCCTGCGCGGGGTGATGCAGCGGCGCATGCACCAGGTGTTCCCACAGCTGGCCGACGTGGCGCTGGACCAGGTCTGGGGCGGCTATGTGGACATCACCCGCAACCGCGCCCCGCATTGGGGCCGGCTGGACGGCGACCTGTACTTCGCGCAGGGCTTCTCCGGCCATGGGGTGGCCGCCGCCGGGCTGGCCGGCGAGGTGATCGCCGCCGCCATTGCCGGCCAGAGCGAGCGCCTGGACGTGTTCCAGCGCCTTCGGCATGCGCCCTTCCCCGGCGGCCGGCTGCTGCGCACGCCGCTGCTGGTGGCGGCGATGTCCTGGTACAAGCTGCGGGATGCGTTGTGGTGAAGATTCTGCATCTCCACCTGTATTGAACGTTCTGACAAACGTACCGCAGCGCTGATCGTGCTGCACACGTCACAGATTTTCACGCGACATCTGTGATGGATGGCTGGACAATTTCCTAAATGCGCAGCTATGCAATTGCATAATCGTTCGCAGACCGATACCGTCCTGAGAAACCGGGCCCCGCGGCGAATGGATGCTGACAGGGGACACGTAGGAGAGGGGGACGTGCGATTGGACTGGTGGAAAGAAGGATTGTTGCTGAAGGTGCGCATTCGTCCGGCTGGCCTGATGATTGCCTTGCTTTATGCAGTGGCCTATTGGGCAACCCGACAGCTGTCGCTGGATCAGTTCTATTTGCCAGCCGGCATCCGGGTGGCAGCCGTGCTGTTGTGCCCGCCGCGCCTGTGGCCCTACCTGCTGCTGGGCGAATATGCGTACTTTGCACAGTCCCGCGTGCCGATGATCGAGAAGTACGGCCTGACATGGGTCATTGTTGCCTCCGCATTCCTCATGCCAGCGGTGATGCTGATTGTGAAGCTGCAACGGCGACTGATGGCGGAGTCGCAGACGATCGGCCTCTTGTTGATTGCCGCCGCTTCCAGCGTCGTTATTACTCTGCTCAACCTCAGTTTTTCCCATCTGCTCTGGCCAACACCTCCTTCCACACCCTTCCTGACCAATGCCGCGCGCTTCAGCGTGGGTGATTTCATCGGCATTCTGACGGTGGCCCCCATCGCCATGCTGTGGGCGCGGCAGGACGTGGGGCAGGAGTGGAACGCTCGACGAAAGACCCCGATGCTGGCAGCACTTTCATCGATGCTGCTGATCGGGATAGCAGCGACTCAACTGCCCGCAGACTGGATTGCATTGAAGGCAACGTTCCTGCTGCTGTTGGCACTCCCCGCGGCCGCGCTTACCTGCCTGTATGGCTGGAAGGGGGCTGCCCTTGCAGTGCCGGTGCTCAACATGGTCATCGGCCTGACCACGCCCAACACCCATCCCACCGCATTCGATCCAGCGGCCTTCATCACCCAGCAGATCATGGCGATCAGCGGCATCGTATTGCTGCTGCTCGGATCACGCATCACCCACTTCTACCACCGTTACAGGCTGCGCGAGATGGGGGAAAGGGACGCCATCCATCTGGCGAGGAGCTCGCAATTGGCCAGCGAGATGGAGCTGCGTGAACGTGCCCTGCACCTTCGCAAGCTCGGCGACGGCATTGATACGTCGCTGGTTGAGCTGGCCGAATGGCTCAAGGCCCAGGGACATCACGCAGTGGCCAACAGCCTTCTGCATACCTCGAATGTACATTCGCGGCTCTTTCGCGAACAGACAAGCATGGTCTATCCCTCGGGCCTGGAGCATCTTGGGCTTTACGTGGCCCTGCAGGCGGGTGGCATCCGTGAGTCGTGGAAGCTGACGGAGCGCGTTCTCCGCCCGGATCTGAAAGGCGACCCCTGCAACCTGAGCGTGGAACTGCAGTTGGCCGCTTACCGGACACTGATTGACGCGGTCTCCATTCTTCTCAAGCATGAAGGTGGTCAGATTCGCATTCGTGCAAGGTGCGGCAGAATGGGCTCCAGGCGCGGAATCCTCATGGTCGTGTCACTGCTGGAACAGCGCAGACGCCTTTCCAAGCAGACAACGATGGCAGCGTTCGAGCGACTGACCGGGCGAACCCTCCCCTATGACGGGACCGTTGACTGCTATCGCAACCGGGTCAGGATTCTGTTCCTCGACCGCGAAACCAGACTGGAGGCAGTAGCCAGTACTCCATCGCGGTACGGCTGCCCCGCACCCTCTGCGCTGCAGTAGTGCATTTCACAGTCAAGCGACCGGATCGAACCAACACAGCAGAATCGCATAACGTCCCGCTCGTCCCCCTGGCCCAGGGCGTCATGGGCACCCGGCGAACACCGGGTGCCCATGCAGTCTGATACTGAAGCTGGCCGATATCCCGGCAACTGTCAGTATCAGGGTGCCTCTACTGCCCACAACACATCAGCTCCGCTTGCATATCTGACCAGCGTGAATGCGGGGGCCCGATAGACAACCGTTCTGGTGGCCTTGGCGGGAACAGGCAGGCGCTGCTCCGGCAACGACACCTTCGCAGACGGGTCACCTGCCGGCAGCACCCAGAACGTGCCGGCAGCATTGCCGATCACGATGTGCACGTGCCCTGCGAGATCGTTTACCTGGAAATAATCCATGCCATCGCGCTCGAACCCATAGACCAACCAGCCGGGATCCACGCTGAGGTCTTGTGCCTGCGGAATCGACTGGCCGAGTCCTTGGCCGGCCAACTTGATTCCATGGTCGTCACTCGGGGCAAAAGCAAAAACGGATACCGGCACCAACATCAATGCACCAGCAAATGCATGAATTCGGAAACTTCTCACACTGACCTCCAGGTTGGATGCAATACGGATCAAGAAGGATGCTACCGCCAATCGCATCAGCATATACCGGGCGGACTCCGCAGTGCCTGTCGGAGATAATCCACTGGATCGATGCAAACCCATGCCACGCCGAATCTGCCTCCGAAATCGCCAATACCCGCGGCGAAACCCGCGCACGGTGCGGGTCAGCGGCATCTGCGACAAGGACCTGGACAGGCGCGTGCAACAGCAGGATGTCGTCGATTGTGTGACGGCGAACACAGCGGACAGCATCAACCGCCGAACGTGGCGGGTGCAACGGCTGAAACGCGATCGACACATGGGCGCACTGATTGTGGATGATTCACCGTCCTCTGGTGGCTATGCCGCCGCACTGCCGGGCATGTAGGGCCTCGAAGCATGGGAAGCCGCCGATTGCAGCGCAAAGGGAGGCCAGACACCTCGATTGCACCCATCTCCAACTGTCGATAGTGTCTGCGGAAGTGGTCAGTCATCATTGGCCGGGAGACGAGAGGCGCGGGCTTGGACCGATTCAAAGAAGCAATTGAACTGAGCTTCCGGATCCGACCCGTCGGAATCGCACTCGCGGCCGTCTACGCCCTGGGCTGCCTTGCCTCGCGTCAGTTCTCGCTGGATCAGTTCTTCCTGCCCGCGGGCATCCGGGCAGCGGCACTACTGATCGTCCCGACCCGCCTGTGGCCCTACCTGCTGCTTGGCGAGTACGCGTACTTCGCAACCTTGCGCATTCCCATGATCGACACCTACGGCCTGGCCTGGGTCATTCTGGCCTCGACGCTGCTGATGCCCGTGGCGATGCTGGTGGTCTACCTGCATCGCATGAGAATGCCATCGGAGTCCGCCACCGGCCTCTGGTTGCTGTCGTTGACCTTCTGCACGGCGTTGTTCGTCCCGGCTCTCAATATGGGCATTTCATTTGCTCTGTGGTCGAACCCACCGCCGAGCAACCTGCTTAGCGCAGTTGATCGCACGATCTTTGGCCACTTCGCCGCCATCATCACCCTCGTGCCGTTGGCATTCCTCTGGTCGCGACGACACGCGGCCCCCAATTGGACGCGCCGCTTTGCTGCGCCTACGGTCACGGCCATCCTGGTGATGCTGGTCCTGGGCCTGTGCATGCAGCTTACGGCCATCAGCGCCCACACCACACGCACCCACCTGGTGCTGCTGTCCTCCCTCCCAGCGATCGCCCTGACCTTCATGCATGGGTGGCGTGGCGCTGCCATCGCGATTCCGCTGTTGAACCTTCCACTCCATTTCGCCACACCCAGCACCGGCCTACCGTCCTCGTTCGACCTGGGCACCTTCGCCACCCAGCAGAACATGGCCGTGATGAGTGTCGCACTGCTCGCCCTGGGGTCCAGCATCAGCTATCACCATGAGCGTGCACGGTGCCGTGGACTGGCAGAGGAAACCACGTTGCGCCTGGCACGTAGTTCGCACCAGACCCGTGAGCGTGAGCTTCGCGAGCGCGCCTCCCATCTCAAGCAACTCGGCGAAGGCATGGACAGCTCGCTCGGCGAGATGGTCAGCTGGCTGAAGGCGCAGGGGCATCATGCGGTGGCCAACAGCCTGCAGCACGCCTCATCCGTGCACTCGCGGCTGTTCCGTGAACAGGCCAGTCTGGTCTACCCCACGGGGCTGGAGCAGGTTGGGCTGTATATCGCGCTGCGGGTTAGCGGCGCATGCGAAAGCTGGGACAACTCCCATCGCGTGATTCCGCCCCGGCTGGAGGGCAACCCCTGCCTGCTGACTGTCGACCTGCAGCTCGCCATCTATCGCTCGCTGATCGAGGCGGTGTCGCTGCTGCTGGAACTGGAGTCGGGACAGGTCAGCGTGCGCGCCCGGAGCGGCCAGGCGGGCGACCGGCGCGGCATCGTGGTGGTCGTTGGCCTGCTTGACCGCGGTCGCACGCTGTCGAACCGGACCGTTCAGCAGGCCATCGAGCGTCTGGCCGGCCGGATAATGGCCTACGGCGGCACGGTGCATTGCCGTGGCAACCGGCTCCGGCTCGTCCTGCACGAATCGCTTGCGGGTACAGCGGCGGCATTCGCATCGCCTGCCTGATCGGTGAACGACGCGCAGGGCACGCTGCTCCGGCTAAAGTTGCACCCGAAACCGCCGCTATCCGTGCCGAGTCCCTCCCTCGTGAGCCACCGCATCATGCCCGTCCTGCCGCAGGCCGCCGTCGATGGCGACCTGGCCGATCCGCTGCCGCAGCGGATCCTGCTGGTCGAAAACTCCCGTGCGTTCACCGGCATGCTGCGCGAGGCCATCGAGCAGCGCCTGGAACTGCCGGTGGTGATCGCTTCCACCCTGGCCGAGGCCGATCGCCTGCTGAGCGAGGATGGGGGCTGGTTCCTGGTACTGACCGGGCTGGTGCTGGCCGACGGCGACCGCGACGCGGTGGTCGAGTTCTTCCTCAGGCGCGGCCTGCCCACCGTGGTGGTCAGCAGCGTCTACGACGAGGATCTGCGCAAGCGCGTACTGCAGCAGCAGATCATCGACTACGTGCTGAAGAACACGCCGGGCAGCATCGACTACCTGGTGTGGCTGGTGCAGCGCCTGGAGCGCAACCGGCGCATTGCGGCACTGGTGGTGGACGACTCGCCGTCCGCGCGCGGCTATGCCGCCGCCCTGCTGCGCATGTACGGCCACGAGGTGCACGAGGCCGCTGACGGCAACGAGGGCCTGGCCGCGATCGACGCGCATCCTGCGATCCGCCTGGCCGTGGTCGACCAGGAAATGCCCGGCATGCAGGGCGTGGAGTTCACCCGCCGCCTGCGCACCCTGCGCTCGCGCGACAAGGTGGCGGTGATCGGCATTTCCGGCAATACCGACGCTTCGCTGATCCCGCGCTTCCTGAAGAACGGCGCCAACGACTTCCTGCGCAAGCCGTTCTCGCGCGAGGAGTTCTTCTGCCGGGTCTCGCAGAACGTGGATCAGCTGGAGCTGATCGGCACGCTGCAGGACCTGGCCACCCGCGACTTCCTCACCGGCCTGCCCAACCGTCGCTGCTTCCTGGAACAGAGCCAGCGCCAGCTGCCGCAACTGCAGCTGCATGGCCAGTGCGTGGCGGTGGCAATGATCGACATCGACCACTTCAAGCACATCAACGACACCTACGGTCACGAAGCCGGCGATGACGCGCTGCGCGCGGTGGCCGGTGCGGTGGCCGCGCATGCCCGCAGCCACGACCTGACCGCCCGCTTCGGCGGCGAGGAGTTCTGCCTGCTGGTGCCGGACATGGAGCAGGACGAGGCCCTGCTGTACTTCGAGGAACTGCGCCAGCGCATCGCCGCGCTGGAAGTGGACATCGGCACCGCCAGCCTGCGCATGACGGTGAGCATCGGCCTGTGCTGCCTGCGCCCGCAGCGCGATGCACTGCATCGGCTGATCTCCGAAGCCGACCGCCAGCTGTACCTGGCCAAGGCCGGCGGCCGCAACCGGGTCAGCTGCACCACGGTGGCCAGCCCGCTGCGCCCGCGCGAGCCCGCGCTGACCTGACCGGGCAGCCTTGATCCAGATCAACGCCGCGCCAGCGCGGCAGCTCTACAGTCAGCCCCGACATACGCATGAAGGGGAGCCGGGGATGGCACTACTGGTCTGGCAGGACGATCTGAACATCGGCATCGATGTGATCGACCAACAACACCGCCGCATCATCGAGATGCTCAACCATTTGCACGTGGCCCAGGCCAGCATGCAGCGTGCGGCAGTGGGCGAGGTGATCGACGAAGTGGTGGACTACACCATGTCGCACTTCGCGTTCGAGGAAGAACTGATGGAGGAAGCGGGCTATCCGTTCTGTGCCGCGCACAAGCGCGTGCATGAAGTCTTCATCAAGCGGGTATCGGAGTACCGCATGCGCTTCCAGGCCGGCGAGGACATCAGCGATGAACTGCGCACCATGCTCTCGCGCTGGTTGTTCAACCACATCCGCGGCGATGACCAGGCCTACGCCGAACAGGTCAAGGCGCACTTGAACCAGTTCGCCCGCGAACACCAGGGCGGCGGTTGGCTGGGGCGCACGCTCAAGCGCTTCTTTGGCTGAGCCGCAGCGCGCGCCGGTGCAGGGCCACCAGCGCGCACAGGGTCGCTGCCGCAGTCAGGCACAGGTAGTAGCCGACCGCGACCAGGCCGAAGCGTTCCGCCAGCCAGGTGGCCAGGTACGGCGCCGGCGCCGCACCCAGAATGCCGGCCAGGTTGAATGACAGCGAGGCGCCGGTGTAGCGCACTTCCACCGGGTAGATCTCGGCCAGGAAGGTGCCGCAGGGGCCGTAGGTCAGCCCCATCAGGAACAGGCCCAGGCACAGGAACGCCGTGACCAGCCAGGGACTGTGCGGCTGGAACAGCGGAGCGAACAGCACGCCGAAGCCGATGATCAGCACGCTGGCCACGATCATCGTGCGACGCGTGCCCCAGCGGTCGCCATAGCGCGCCGACAACGGGATGCCCAGCGCGAAGAACAGCATGCCGGCCATCTGCATCAGCAGGAACTGCTCGCGGCTGTAGCCCAGCACGGCGGTGCCATGGCCGAGGCTGAACACGGTCATCAGGTAGAACAGCACGAAGGTGGCGAACGCCCCCAGCGTGCCCAGCAGCATCGCCACCGGATGGTCACGCAGCACCGTCCACATCGGCAGCCGCACCGGCGCCTTGCGCTCCAGTGCCTGCTTGAAGTCGGGCGTCTCATGGATGTTCAGGCGCACCCACAGGCCCAGGCCGACCAGCAGCGCGCTGGCCACGAACGGAATACGCCAGCCCCACTGCAGGAAGTCGTCCTGGCTCAGGCAGCGGCCGAGCGCCAGGAAAATGCCCGCCGACAACAGGAAACCGATCGGCGCGCCCAGCTGCGGGAACATGCCGTACCAGGCGCGCTTGCCCGGCGGCGCGTTCTCGGTGGCCAGCAGCACCGCCCCACCCCACTCGCCGCCCAGGCCCAGGCCCTGGCCGAAGCGGCACAGCGCCAGCAGCGCGGGCGCCCACAGGCCAATCTGCGCGTGGGTCGGCAGCAGACCGATCAGCACCGTGGACAGGCCCATGGTCAGCAACGCGGCGACCAGGGTGGCCTTGCGGCCGATGCGGTCGCCGAAATGGCCGAACACCGCCGAGCCGACCGGCCGTGCGATGAACGCCACCGCGAAGGTCGCCAGTGACTGCAACAGCGCCGCCTGTTCGCTGCTGTCCGGGAAGAACAGGTGCGGGAACACCAGCACTGCGGCCGTGGCGTAGATGTAGAAATCGAAGAATTCGATGGTGGTGCCGATCAGGCTGGCCAACAGGACGCGGCGGGGAGAGTTCACGGGCGGTGCGGCAGCGGTGATCGTCGACATCGGCAACACGGGTAACGGCGGATCGCCCGATTCTGCCACGGGCCGGTGGCCGCACGGGACGATGGTTTCAGCCGACACCGATGCCAACGAGGGTGGCAGGCGCCATTGTTCTGCAGGTTCTCGCCCCTGCTCGACCACATTCCACGAAATGCAGCCGAGCATCGGCTCGGCTCTACATGTGGGCGCAAGCCCCGACGCCGTTACAGCTGGATCCAGGTGGCCTTGATCTCGCTGTACTTGTCGAACGCATGCAGCGATTTGTCGCGCCCATTGCCGGACTGCTTGTAGCCACCGAACGGGGCGGTCATGTCACCGCCATCCCAGCCGTTCACCCAGACGCTGCCGGCGCGCAGCTGGCGTGCGACGCGGTGGGCGCGGCCCAGATCGCGCGTCCACAGGCCGGCGGCGAGGCCGTAGCGGCTGTCATTGGCCAGGCGCACCGCTTCGGCTTCGTCGTCAAAGCCGAGCACCGCCAGCACCGGCCCGAATACTTCCTCGCGCGCCAATGCCTGGTCGGGGCTCACCTGATCGAACACCGTGGGCTGCACATAACAACCGCCCGCCTCGACATCGGCGCGATGACCGCCCAGCAGCAGGCGGGCGCCCTCGCTTTCGGCACGCACGATATCCCCCATCACCTTGTCCAGATGCGCGGCATCCACCAGCGCGCCCATCGGTGCGTCGGCGTCAAGCGGGTGGCACGGCTGCATGTGCTGGCCGTAGGCAACCACCTGGTGCACGAAATCCTCGCGGATCGAGCGCTGCACCAGCAGCCGTGACCCGGCAGTACAGACCTCGCCCTGGTTGAAGAAAATGCCCCGTGCCACCGCCTTCGCAGCGGCATCCAGATCGGGGCATCGGCAAACACCACGTGCGGGCTCTTGCCACCACACTCCAGCCAGACCCGCTTGAGGTTGGACCGCCCTGAATACTGCAGCAGCCGCGCGCCGGTGGCCGTGGAGCCGGTGAACGCCAGCACGTCCACATCCATGTGCAGGGCCAACGGCTCACCGACGCGCGCACCGTGGCCCGGCAGCACGTTCAGCACACCCTCCGGCAGGCCCGCTTCGGCGGCCAGCGCCGCCAGCCGCAACGCACTCAGGGGCGAGCGCTCGGAAGGCTTGAGCACCACCGAGTTGCCCATGGCCAATGCAGGCGCGATCTTCCAGCACGCCATCAGCAACGGGAAATTCCACGGCACGATCGCCGCCACCACGCCGGCGGGCTCGCGCGTGACCAGGCCCAGCTCATGCGGGCCGGTGGGCGCGACCTCACCGTACAGCTTGTCCACCGCTTCGGCCGTCCAGCGCAGGCAGCGCACCGCGCCGGGCAGGTCGATACGACGCGCATCACGCACCGGCTTGCCCATGTCCAGGGTTTCCAGCAGGGCCAGCTCGTCCGCGTGTTTTTCCACCAACGCCGCCAACGCCAGCAGCACGCGCTTGCGATGGGCCGGGCTGGCCTGTGACCAGTGGCCCGCATCGAAGGCACGCCGCGCCGCGCCCACTGCGCGCTCCACGTCCTGTGCATCGCAGTCGGCGACCACCCCCAGCACGCGACCATCAATCGGGCTGATGCAGTCGAAGCGCGCGCCGCTGACAGCGTCGGTGTAACGACCCTCGATAAAGGCCTGTCCGGGTATCGAAAGCTGCTGGGCCAGCGCCTGCCAGTGGCTGCGGTCGGGAAAGTCGGCCATGTCGGGCTCCTCGGAACAGTTTCCCCGGTTATACCGGCGCGGCCGCGACTCCACCGTGACGTGGCTGCGCTACATTTCCCCCATCGGACCCGATGGAGCTGGCATGAAGCGTTCCGCGAGCGACCTGCACGATCTGGCCACCCGACGCCCGGAGTCATTGGAGGCGTACTGGATGCCGTTCACCGCCAACCGCCAGTTCAAGGCCGCGCCGCGTGTGCTGGTGCGTGCCGAGGGCATGCACTACGAGGATGTCGACGGCCGCCAGATCCTCGATGGCACCGCCGGCCTCTGGTGCTGCAACGCGGGCCATGCACGGCCGCGCATCGTCGAGGCCATCGTCGAGCAGGCGCGCACGCTCGACTATTCGCCGGCCTTCCAGATGGGCTCGCCGCCGGCCTTCGCCCTGGCGCAGCGGCTGGCCGCCTTGGCGCCGGGCCCGCTCAACCATGTGTTCTTCACCAGCTCCGGTTCCGAGGCGGTGGATACCGCGATGAAGATCGTGCTGGCCTACCACCGCCAGCGCGGCGAGGGCCAGCGCACCCGCTTCATCAGCCGCGAGAAGGCCTACCACGGGGTGGGTTTCGGCGGCATGGCGCTGGGCGGGCTGCCCAACAACCGCAAGCCGTTCGGCCTGCAGCTGGGCGGCGTCGACTACCTGCGCCACACCCTGGACCTGCCGCGCAATGCGTTCAGCAGGGGCCTGCCGCGCCAGGGCGCGGAGCTGGCCGATGACCTGGAACGGCTGATCGCGCTGCATGATGCCTCGACGATTGCCGCCGTATTCGTTGAACCCATTGCCGGCTCAGCCGGGGTGATCCTGCCCGCACCGGGTTACCTGCAGCGCCTGCGCGAACTGTGCGACCAGCACGGCATCCTGCTGGTGTTCGACGAGGTCATCACCGGTTTCGGCCGGGTTGGGATGCCCTTCGCCGCGCAGCGCTTCGGGGTCACCCCGGACCTGCTGACCTTCGCCAAGGCGGTCAGCAACGGCGCGGTACCGCTGGGTGGCGTGCTGGCCAGCGACGCCGTGCATGCAACCCTGATGCAGGCACCGCCACAGGCCATCGAGCTTTTCCATGGCTATACCTGTTCGGGGCACCCGCTGGCCTGCGCCGCGGCGCTGGCGACGCTGGAGGTCTATGCCGAGGAGCGTCTGTTCGAGCGCGCCATCGAGCTGGGCGAGTACTGGCAGGAACGACTGCATGCGCTGCAGGGCCTGCCCAACGTGATCGACATCCGCAACTTCGGCCTGGTCGGCGCGGTTGAGCTGGCGCCTCGCCGCGATGCGCCGGGCAGCCGGGGCTACGAGGTCTACCGGCGCTGCTTCCACGACGGCCGACTGCTGGTGCGCTGCACCGGCGACATCATCGCGCTGTCGCCGCCGCTGATCGTGGACAAGGCGCAGATCGACCAGATCACCGGCACCCTGGGCGAGATGATCCGGGCCACCGCCTGAGCCGGGCCGATGGTGGCGAGCGGGTACAATGGGCGGTTCCGCTCCTGCTCGCTGCCGTGCCCATGGATATCGTCGTCAAAGAAGAACTCAAGGCCTACATCGACCCGCTGACCGCGGACGAACATGACGCGCTGGAGCGCAGCATCCTGGCCGAAGGCTGCCGCGATGCGCTGGTGCTGTGGGGGAATGTACTGGTCGATGGCCATAACCGTTTCGGCATCTGCCAGAAGCATGGCCTGCCCTTCAATACCGTGCAGAACACCCGCTTCCAGAGCATGGAAGACGTGCACCTGTGGATGATCGAACAGCATCTGGGCCGCCGCAGCGTGTCCGACTTCCAGCGCGGCGTGCTGGCGCTGCGCAAGCGCGACATCCTGGCCGCCCGCAAGCAGGTCGAGCAGGCGCAGCTGCAGCGCGAGAGCGATGGCACCGCCGACGTCGCCGATGAGACCGGTGAAGACAGTCCGCCGTGGGAACCGGCACCGAAGATCAGCCGCGCCGAGCTGGCGCGCGAAGCCAAGCTGAGCACCAGCCAGGTCGGCATGATCGAGCGCATCCACGCCCAGGCCGCCGCCGAGGTGGTGGAAGCGGTCAAGGCCGGCGTGATCTCGATCAGCGCCGCCGCCGCCGTGGCCGACCTGCCGGAAGAAGAGCAGCGCGCCGCCGCCGCCGGTGGCAAGGACGAGCTGAAGCAGGCCGCCAAGCGCGTGCGCGAGTCCAAGCGCAAGCCGCGCGCACCGAAGCCGGAAGCGGCCGAGATGGACTTCGAGGAACCGGACGAGGAGCAGATCGCCAGCCGCGACGCCGAGGTGCTGTCGGCGCTGGAACAACTGGGCGAGGATGCCCCGGCACTGCGCCGCCGCGTCGTCGCGCTGACCCGCGAGAACGACACCCTGCGCGCGCAGCTGGCTGCGTTGCGCAAGCAACTGGAAGCGCTGTAAGCGCTCTCGACGCGCTTCTGTAGAGCCGAGCCCATGCTCGGCTGCTCTTTGCCACGCGCAAGGCAGCCGAGCATGGGCTCGGCTCTACAGGCAGGCGTCACCGGGCTGCGGTTAGACTTCCGGCATGACGCCTGCCCACGATCCGCGCCGCGCTCAGCTGCGACGCCTGAAAGCCCTCGCACTGGGCCTGCTGCTGTTGATGCTGGCCGGATTCGCGGTCAGCCACTGGCAGGGCGAACGCGGCATCTGGGCCTGGGTCTCGGCGTTCTGCGAGGCCGCAGCCGTGGGCGCACTGGCCGACTGGTTCGCCGTCGTCGCGCTGTTCCGGCGCCCGATGGGCCTGCCGATTCCGCACACTGCGATCATCCCGCGCAGCAAGGAACGCATCGGCGACAGCCTCGCCCTGTTCGTGCGTGACCAGTTCCTGGAACCGCAGGTGCTGCTGGCCAAGCTGCAGGTGTTCGATCCGGCCAGCCGCCTCGGCAGTTGGCTGGCCGACCCGGCGCGCTCGCGGATGCTGGCCGACATGGCACGCGGCTGGGCCCTGCAGGCACTGGACTTCTTCGACGAGACAGCGGTGCGCCGGCAGCTGCATGCGTTCGTGGTGCAGCAGCTGCGGCAGTGGAATGCCGCCGCCACCGCCGGTGAGCTGCTTGCCCTGCTGACCGCCGACGGGCGCCACCAGCGCGTGCTGGACGAGGGCCTGCAGCGGCTCGGCCGCTGGCTGGAACAGCCAGAAGTGAAGGAACGCGCCTCGCAGCTGATCGTGCGCTACATCCAGCGCGAATGGCCGACGCTCTCGAGCACGGTGAACTGGGTGAAGCCGATCGATGAGATCGGCGACAGCCTGGCCGAGCGCCTGGCGCGGGCGGTGCTGGAAGAACTGCAGCAGGTATTGGCCGAGCCGCAGCATCCGCTGCGCCAGGACTACGAGACCTGGCTGCAGAACTACGTGCAGCGCCTGCGCGAGGACCCGGCCCTGGCCGAGCGCATCGAACAGCTCAAGCAGGAAATGATCGACCATCCGGCCCTGCAGGACTACGTGCAAGGGCTGTGGGCGCGCATCCACGCCAGCCTGCGCGACGACCTGCAGCGCGAGGACTCGGCGCTGGTCGGACACCTGCAGCGCAGCCTCGCCTCGCTGGGCGCCAGCCTGCAGGCCGCCCCGGCCCTGCGCGAGGCCCTCAACCAGCACCTGCTGGAAGGTGCGCAACGCCTGACCGGCCGCCTGCGCGAGGGTGTGACCACGCATATCGCGCAGACCGTGAAGGGCTGGGACGAGCGGCATCTGGTCGAACAGCTGGAATTGAGCGTGGGCCGCGACCTGCAGTTCATCCGCTTCAACGGCACGCTGGTGGGTGGGCTGATCGGCCTGTTGCTGCATGCGGCGACAGTGGTGTTCAGGTTCTAGGCCTCGGTGCGCCCCCGGATCATCATGCTTGATTCATAAAATGCGAATGCCTATCATTTACTGATCGGTTGTACGCTTAGCCAAGCGGGCGCGGAAGACGCGCCCATCGCCCGTGTACATCCCCGACCTCTGGATTGCCCGCCTGCGCGGGCAGTGCTTCGTCGATGGGACACGCTGGGCGACATGCGCAGGGCGCAAGGGGGCCGCGGACGCGTTCCATCCCCTCCCCTACCTGCAGGAACGCCGTGGACCGCTCGCCCGCAACCGCCAGCCCCCGCACCTTCTTCTCCAATCCACGCTGGGGCGTGCTGTCACGCTCGCTGGCCGCGATCTTCGGCGGCTACGCGCTGGCTTCGGCCACCAGCGTGTTCTGCGCGGTGGCGCTGCCCGGTGCGCGCGGCCAGGCCGTGCTGACCGGCATGCTGCTGGCCATCCTGGTGGCCGCCTGCGCAGCGCTGTGGGCGTTCGCGACCCGCAGCGCGCTGCGCGCCTGGGTCGGCATTCTCGCTCCCACCCTGCTGATGGTGGCCATTGCGCGCCTGATGGGAGCCTGGGCATGAAGAACGGGTTCCGCCAATCGATGGCCTGGCTGCACACCTGGACCGGCCTGCTGGTCGGCTGGTTGCTGCTGCTGATCTTCATGGCGGGCACCGCCAGCTACTATCGCGAGGAAATCAGCCGCTGGATGCGACCGGAACTTCCGTCCAGCCAGGTCAGCATCGATGTCGCCGCGCAGCGCGCCGTGGATTACCTGCAGGCCAATGCGGCGCAGGCCGGGAACTGGTTCGTCACCCTGCCGCAGCCGCGCAACCCGGCCATGCAGATGTTCTGGCGGTTGCCACCGGAGCTGGCCGATCCCAGTCGCGGCCGTCGCGGTGGCTTCGGCGAAGCCACGCTGGACCCGAATACCGGCCAGGCACTGAAGGCACGCGAAACACGGGGCGGTGATTTCTTCTACCGCCTGCATTTCGACCTGCACTACATCCCGGTGCTGTGGGCGCGCTACCTGGTCGGCTTCTGCGCGATGTTCATGCTGGTGGCGATCATCACCGGCGTCATCACCCACAAGAAAATCTTCAAGGACTTCTTCACGTTCCGCAAGGACAAGGGCCTGCGTTCCTGGCTCGATTTCCACAACGTCAGCGCGGTGATGGCCCTGCCCTACCACGCGATGATCACCTACACCGGCATCGTCACCCTGATGGTCATGTACCTGCCGTGGGGGGTGAAAGTCGCCTACCCGCAGGACGAAGACAAGTTCTTCAGCGAAGCCTTCGGTGGCATGCCGGAGGTGACCGCGCCGGCCGAAGGACGCGCCACGCCGCTGCCGATCGCGCAGCTGCTGGACAGCGCACGTGCGCACTGGCACGGCGTGGAAGTGGCCGGCTTCACCGTGTCCAACCCGGGGGCGGCCAATGCGGTGATCGACATCCGCCAACGCGACGGCAAGCGCCTGTCCACCGACACTCCCGCCGTTCGCTACAACATGGTCAACGGCACGTTGCTGGAGGAAACGCCTCCATCCGGCGGCGCCACCGCCACCCGTGGCGTGCTGTACGGCCTGCACCTGGCGCGCTTCGCCGATTGGGGCCTGCGTGCACTGTTCTTCCTGTCCGGCCTGGTCGGCTGCCTGATGGTGGCCAGCGGCGTGGTGCTGTGGGCGGTGAAGGAACGGCCGAAGCATGCCAAGAGTGGGCGCACCGGCTTCGGCCTGCGCCTGGTCGATGCGCTGAACATCGGCACCGTGGCCGGCCTGCCGATCGCCTTTGCGGCCTACTTCTGGGGCAACCGCCTGCTGCCGCTGGACATCGCCGGGCGCGCGAGTGCGGAAGCCAACGTGTTCTTCTACGCCTGGGGCGGCGCGCTGCTGGCCGCCTTCATCTGGCCGAAGCGGATGATGTGGGCGTGGCAGCTGTACCTGGGTGCGGCTGCGTTCGCGCTGGTACCGGTGGTCAACGCGCTGACCACGCACGCGCATCTTGGCATCACATTGCGCAGCGGTGACTGGGTACTGGCTGGCGTCGATCTGTCGATGATCGCGTTCGGTGCGATGCTGGCGCTGTGCGGCTGGCGCATGCAGCGCTGGACGCCACCGCTGAGCGCGGCCGAGAAGAAGAAGCGCGCCGCCGCCGCAGCAGCACCCAGGGCCCCGGTGGACGCTGCGGAAACCGCCGAAGCGGAGGCCAGCGCATGATGCTGCTGCCACTGGCCCTGTCGTTCTCCGCGTTCACCGCGTTGTCGCTGGCGATGGAAAAGCACCAGCACGACCTGCACGGCAGCGCCGCAGCCACGCCCGCACGGCGCACCCAGTGGCGCGTGCTGGGCTGGGCCCTGCTGACGGTGGCGTTCGCGCTGTGCGTGATCGACCACGGCTGGGCGATGGGCCCGGTGCTGTGGCTGGGCACGATGACACTGGGCGGTCTGGCGCTGTCGTTCGGGCTGTACCCGTACCGGCCGAAGTGGATCGCGGCGTTGGCGATCGTGCTGCCGGTGCTGGGGCTGGTGGTGGCGGTGCTGTAGCCGGGCCACCGGGGTCGGATCCCTTGCGCGAAGCGCAAGGGCTCTGACCCCTGGTGCGTAGATCCGGATGGGGTCAGAGCCCCTGCGCTTCGCGCAGGGGATCCGACCCCGGGCGTCGCGTTACCCCAACCGCTTCAATTCCCACGCGCGGTGGATGCGCGCGTTGCGCTCGAAGTCCGGGCCGATGGTGCGCGCGGTGATCTCGCGGCACTGGGCGAATTCGGCGATGGCGTTCTCTTCCAGCTTGAAGCGGCGGAAATTGTTGGAGAAGTACAGCACGCCGCCCGGCGCCAGCCGCGCCACGGCTGCACGCAGCAGCTTGATCTGCTCGCGCTGCACGTCGAAGTCATCGGCGCGCGCGGAGTTGGAGAAGGTCGGCGGGTCACAGAAGATCACGTCGTACTGGCCACGGTCGCCCTCCAGCCACGCCATCGCGTCGGCCTGCACCAGCAGGTGCTGGTTGCCGCCCTGCCCGTTCAACGCCAGGTTGTCGTAGCACCACTGCAGGTAGGTCGCCGACAGATCGACGCTGGTGGTGCTGGCGGCACCGGCCACCGCCGCCTGCACGCTGGCCACGCCGGTGTAGCAGAACAGGTTGAGGAAGCGCTTGCCACGTACCTGCTCGGCCATCATCCGGCGCAGCGGGCGGTGGTCGAGGAACAGGCCGGTGTCCAGGTAGTCGAACAGATTCACCTGCAGCAGTGCATTGTTCTCGCGCACCACGATGAATTCGTCACGCTGCTCGAAGCGGCCGTACTTGCTGCCGCCCTTGCCGCGCTCGCGCGACTTCATCGAGACCTGCTCGGGCGGCACGCCGAACACTTCGCGCGCAGCGGCCAGCAGCTCGTTGCGGCGGCGGCGCACGTCGTTCTCGGGAATGGCAGCCGGTGCGGCGTATTCCTGCACGTGCAGGAAGGTACGGCGCTTGCCGCCGTCTTCCTCGTAGACGTCGATGGCGGCCGCGTACTCCGGCAGGTCGGCGTCATAGGCACGGAAGCAGGTGATGTCTTCGCGGGCACGCCAGCTCTTGAACTTCTTCAGGTTCTTGCGCAGGCGGTTGGCCACCATCTGCGCGCCTACGCTCAGCTCGCGCGGCTGTGCCGGATCACGGCCCGGCACGGCGATCGGGTCGCAGACGATCAGCGCACACTCCAGCGCACCATTGAACATCTGGTACTTCTTGCCGGCGCGCAGGCCGGTGGCGAAGGCCAGTTCGTCGTTGCCGCACAGCAGGCTGGCGCGCCACTGCGGCACCGCCTTCTGCAGGGCGTTGCCCAGCGCGCGGTACAGCGCCGGATCGGCGGCCAGGCGTTCGTCGTACGGCGGGTTGCAGACCACCGCACCGATCTCCTGTTCCGGCGCGGCCAGGTCGGCCACGTCGGCGCGCGTGAAGCGGATCGCGTGGGCGACGCCCGCGACCTCGGCGTTCTCGCGTGCCGCCTGGATCGCGGTCGGATCGATGTCGCTGCCGTGGATGACTGGCTTCAGCGCGGCCAGGCCGGCCGCTTCGCGCTCACGTGCTTCGCTCTGGATGGACTTCCAGGCGGCCTTGTCGAAGCCCAGCCAGCGGCTCGGCGGCAGGCTGCCATGACGCATCAGGCCGGGAGCGACGTCGGCGGCCATCAGCGCACCTTCGATCAGCAGGGTACCGCTGCCGCACATCGGATCCAGCAGGCCACCACCGGCAGCGTGCAGGCGCGGCCATTGCGCGCGCAGCAGCAGCGCGGCGGCCAGGTTTTCCTTCAGCGGTGCCTCGTGGGCAGCACCACGCCAGCCACGGCGATGCAGCGGGCCGCCGCCGAGATCGATCGACAACGAGGCACGGCCCTTGCGCAGCGACAGGTTGACGCGCACGTCGGGCAGATCGGTGTTGACCGAGGGGCGTTCCAGGCCTTCATCGCGCATGCGGTCGACGATGGCGTCCTTGATCCGCTGCGCGGCGAAGCGGGCGTGGGTGATCTTGTCGCCGGACACGTGCGCGTCCACCGCCAGGGTCATCTCCGGCGTGATGTGCTCGTGCCACGGCAGCGCACGCACGCCGTCATACAGGGCCTGCTCATCCGGGCACTCGAACTCGTCGATGGGCCACAGCACGCGGCTGGCCAGGCGCGACCACATCACGATCCGCAGCGCCTGCGCCAGTTCGCCCTCGGCGTTGACGCCGGCAATGGTGGCAGTGGCCTTGCCAAGGCCCAGGGCCGACAGTTCATCGGCAAGCAGGTATTCCAGGCCCTTGGCGCAGGAGACGAAGAATTTCACGGGATCGGTTCGCAGGTGGTCGGGCGCGGCACAGGGGCCGGGCCGGTCGGAAAGGAGGGCCGTAGGCACGGCCGGCAGGCCCGCGCCGGGGGCGGCGGGGCTGCCATTGTAGTCAATGCGGGCGGGCGCGCCGTGCGCCCGGGCTTCACAGTTGCCGCAGCAAGCGTTCGAAGGCCTGCGCGGAAGCCTCCACGTGGCGCTCGAGGCGGTGGCCGTCGTCGACCAGCAGCAGCTGCGCCGAGCGCGCCTGCGCCCACGCGATCACTCCCGCTGCTGGCACCACGTCGTCATGCCAGGCCTGAACCACGGTGGTCGGCACGGCGGCGGCGTCCAGCGCCGGCATCGGGCCCATCGTGGTCGGCGGCACCATCAGGAACAGGCCGGCCACCGGTACCTGCAACGAGGCGATGGCGGAAATGTAGGCGCCCAGGCTGGAGCCGGCCAGCACCACCGGCCCTTGCCGGGCCGCGATGGCGGCGCGCTCGACCAGGCGGCGCAGGCGGGTCGGCACGTCGCCTACCCGGCTGACCTCGCTCATCGCGTCCAGGTCGGTGTAGTCCGGGCGCTCATGGGTCCAGCCCAGGCGCTGCGCCACGTCGGCCAGCGCGGTGACCTTGGTCGCTTCCGGGCCGCTCTCGAAGCCATGCGACAGGATGCAGTGGCCGCGGCTCATGCACGTGCTCCGTGCGAGCGGGCCAACGAGGAAAGAGAAGGCAGGTTCATGCCGCAATGCTAGCATCGCCGGATGCCCAACCCGCTCCTGCCCGGCCTGCAGCTGCAGCCCCTGCCCTACCACGACCGACTGCCGCTGCGCGACCCGGCCACGCTGGAGATGGTGGTGATCCACTGCACCGAGCTGCCCGATCTGGCGACGGCCCGCGAGTACGGCGAGCGCGTGCTGTACGACAGCGGCGCCGGCAACAGCGGGCACTTCTACATCGACCGCGATGGCAGCGTGGTGCAGTACGTGGCACCGGAACGCGTGGCCCATCACGTGCGCGGCATGAACGCGCATACGCTGGGCATCGAGCTGGTCAATACCGGGCGCTATCCGGACTGGTTCGACAGCCGCCACCAGGCGATGGACGAGGCGTACACCGAGGCACAGCTGCAGGCGCTGGAACAGCTGCTGCTGGCGCTGGTGGCGCACTACCCGTCGCTGCGACGGATTGCCGGGCATGACCAGCTGGACCTGGAACGGGTGCCGGCCAGCGACGATGCGACGTTGACGGTGGCGCGCAAGCGCGATCCGGGGCCGCTGTTCCCGTGGGCGCGGGTGCTGGCGAAGGTGCCGTTGCAGCCGGTTGGGTAAGCGGCAGGGCTGCGCCCTGCACCCGCAGAGGCAACAGCAACGTCAACGTCAACGTCAAACGCTGGCATTCCGTGGGATGGCGGGGTGGGTCCGGTTGCGGACACCCCCGCAACCGGCCCCACCCCGCCTTCGACAGTTCTCCGCGATCCTTCGAATCGACACGGGGTCGGATCCCGTTGCTACGCAACGGGCTCTGACCCGATTTTCGGTTGATGGGGTCAGAACCATTCTCCGTTGGAAAACGGATCCGACCCCGCGCGGCTCAGGCGCCGGTCGCCACCGGGCGGCTGCTGTCGCTGACCCACCCGCTCCAGGAGTCGGCGTAGATGCGCGCGCCGGACAGGCCGGCCGTTTCCATCGCCAGCAGCAGATGGCAGGCGGTCACGCCGGAGCCGCACATCAGCACCACCTGCTGCGGATCGCGGTTGCCGATCACGCCCTGCAGTTCGGCGCGCAGCGCCTGTGGGTCGCGCAGGTGGCCATCGAGTACGTTCAAGGCGAAAGGGCGGTTGACCGCGCCCGGCACGTGGCCGGCGACCGGGTCCAGCGGCTCGACGTCACCGCGGAAGCGCTCACCCGCGCGCGCGTCGACCAGCCAGCCCGGCGCGTGCTTCAGCCGTGCGCTGATTTCATCGGCGTTGGCGATCTGGGTGGTGTCGAAACGGCCCGGGTAGGCAGGTAACGCCGTCACTTCAGTCGACCCGCTCGCCAGCGCGTGACCGGCGGCCTGCCAGGCGGCAATACCGCCGTCGAGCACGGCCACCCGGGTGTGCCCGATCAGCCGCAGCAGCCACCACAGGCGCGAGGCGGCCATGCTGCCGTCGCTGCCGTCGTAGACCACCACCTGGGTTTCGGGACCGATGCCCCACGTGCCGAGCTTCGCGGCGAACGCATCGCTGTCCGGCAGCGGGTGCCGGCCGTGGCCGCTTCGGGTCAGATCCGACAGATCACGGTTGAGATCGGCATGCACCGCAGTCGGTAGGTGCCCTGCCAGATACTGGCCGCCCGCCGCCTGCGGATCGGCCAGCGAAGCACGCGCATCGACCACGCGCACGGCGGTGCTGGCGGTGGCACGCGCGTCGACGACGCGCACGCCTGCGCCCAGCGCAGCGGCAAGGGTGGTGACATCGACCAGGGTGGTCCACGGCGGATCGATCGGCTTCATTGCACTTGCTCCAGGCGACGACGCAGGTTGTAGAGAATGGCGGCGGTCGCGCCCCAGATGCGCTGCTCCGGCCAGCCATACTCCAGGACGTGGCGGACCCGGCCGCGATGAGTGATTTCGACCTGGCGCAGGCTGTCGGGCGCCATCAGATAATCCAGCGGCACCTCGAACACTTCGGCCACTTCGCTGGGCTGCGGCACCGGCACGAAGTCCGGATCGACCACCGCCACCACCGGCGTGACCCGGTAGCCGGTGATGGTGACGAAGGGATCGAGATACCCCAGCGCCTGCACCTGGCCGGGCGCCAATGCGATTTCTTCCTGGCTCTCGCGCAGCGCGGCCGCCAATGCGTCGCGGTCATCGGGTTCGGTGCGGCCGCCGGGGAATCCGACCTGGCCCCCGTGCGTGCGCAGGGTTTCGGTGCGGCGGGTCAGGATCACCTGTGCGCCGTTGGCGCGCGGGACGATGCCGGCCAGCACCGCAGCCTCCACCGGAGGCCCGGGCGGCAGCAGGTCGATCAGCTCACTGCGGTTCCAGCCGTCGCCGGCCGGCGGTTGGGCCAAGGGGTGCAGCGCGCGCATCAGTCGCTCGTGGTCGGCCAGCGAGCCACGCAGCGATTGCTGCAGTTGTTCGCGCAGGGGCTGCACGCGGCGCAGGATGCGGCTGCGTTCCTCGTTGCTCATCGACGACCACCGCGCGATCTCATCGATATGCCGCGCGCAGCCGGTGCATTGCCGGTGCGGATCCAGCGTGCACACTCCGATGCAGGGACTTGCGACAACACGCGCCGTTTCTTCCATTGTTTGCACCCGGCAACAGTAGCGCGATCGGGCTGAATTTGCGCGGGTGGCCCGGCCCAACGGTAGAGTCGACTGTCAGTCGACGCTCGCGCGCAGCGCGGGCGTTTCACCGCCAGGGGCTGCACAAACAGAAACGCGCCGGTGGGATCACCGGCGCGTTTCGTTTGCTGTTTCGATTTACTTGACGCTGACCAGCTTGATCTCGAACTGCACAGCCACGTTCGGCGGGAACGGGGTGCGCGGGTCGGCACCGTAGGCCTGGTCCGGCGGCAGGGTGACTTCCCACTTCGAGCCGGCCGGCATCTGCAGCAGGGTCTCGCGCATGGCCTTCATTTCAACTTCGCTGACCTTGATCGACGGGATCTGCTGGGCCGGGCGGGCTTCGGTCGGGCGCTGGCCGTACGGGAACGGACCGGCCACTTCCAGCTGCACGGTGCTGGCCTGGGTCGGCTTGGCGCCCTTGCCGGCTTCGATCACGCGGTACTGGACGCCGCTCGGCAGGGACTGCACGCCGGCCTTGGCCTTGTTCGCCGCGATGAACTGATCGCTCTTGGTCTTGTTTTCGGCAGCCGCCTTTTCGTACTCGGCCTTGGCAGCCTGGGCACGGCCCTGCTCGCGCTTCTGGAACGCTTCAACGGCCGGCTTCAGCTGCTCGGCGGTGATCGCCGGCTGCTTCTTGGCGTAGGCATCCTGCAGGCCCTTCACCACCGAGTTGATGTCCAGCTGCTCACCGCGACCGGTCAGCTCCGCCAGGTTGTTGCCGTAGTCGTAACCGAAGTAATAACTCAGCTTGCCCTTCTCGGACGCGATGTCCTGGGCGAAGGCATTGCCCGTCAGGGCCAGGGCCGCGACGGCGACCGCGATAGAACGCAACTTCATCAAACAGTTCTCCAGGGGTGGTAACTCAGGGACGTTCTTCGCCGCCCTGAGGCGACGGGTTAGGATAACGGGCGCAACGTGTAACCGCTACTCACGATGCAGGCTATGACCCGTCTGCGTTTGCAGAGTTCAATATCACTTTTTTTTAACGTTCCAGGAGTTTCCCCGTGGCCGATGCCCTGATCGCTGTTGCCGACGAAGGCGCCATCCGCACCGTGACCGTCCAGCGCCCGGACAAGCTCAATGCCCTGAACGCCGCGACCCTGCAGGCGCTGGCCGATGCCTTCAGGGACGCCGCTGCCGATCCGGAGGTGCGCGTGGTGGTGTTGACCGGGGCGGGCCCGAAGGCCTTCGTAGCCGGTGCCGACATCGCGGAAATGAACACCCTCAGCGCCGTTCAGGGACGTGATTTCTCGCTGCTGGGCCAGGCCCTGATGCGCCAGATCGAACGCATGCCCAAGCCGGTCATCGCGCGCGTGAACGGTTTCGCGCTGGGCGGCGGGCTTGAGCTGGCGATGGCGTGCCACCTGCGCATCGCCGCCGATACCGCCAAGGTCGGCCAACCGGAAATCAATCTCGGCCTGATTCCCGGCTTCGGCGGCAGCCAGCGCCTGCTGCGCCTGTGTGGCCGCGCCGCCACCCTGGAGCTGTGCCTGCTGGGGGCGCCGATCAACGCCGCGCGTGCGCTGGAGCTGGGCATCGTCAACGAAGTCGTGCCGGCTGACGCGCTGGACAACCGCGTGCAGGACGTCGCCCGCCAGCTGGCACGCTCAGCACCGCTGGCCCTGCGTGGCCTGCTCGACGCGGTGCACGTGGGCGGCGAGTGCAGCCTGGAGGCCGGGCTGGAATACGAAAGTGCGCAGTTCGGCCTGCTGTTCGCCACCGAGGACATGCGTGAAGGCACCAGTGCCTTCCTGCAGCGCCGCCCGCCGGCCTTCCAGAACCGCTGACGCCATGGCATCCCGACCCAACCCCGCGCAGTTGTTCGCCCGGGTCCAGGCAGACGATCTCGATGGCGCCCTGCAGGCGGGGCTGATGGACTACGTCGCCCGAGCCGGCGACGAACAGCTGCTGCCTGGCCACCCGGACCTTCCGCAGCGGCTGCAGCAGGCCCAGCAGCAACTGCGTACGGCCTGGGCCGCACGCGAACGCTATCGCGCCCGCGCGGTGCGCCTGGCCCGCCGCGAAGCCGAGCGCGATGCACGTCGCACCCCGCCCCCGGCGCCGGACGTGAAGCCCCCCCTGCCCGCCGCGGCGGCCGCGATTCTCGCCCGGGCCAAGGCCCGCGTCACCGGCAAGGAGCCGTAATGGCCACCGCGAAGAAGACTGCCCGCGCACCGGCGCGGCGCGGCGGCCGCATGCCGCGCGCCGACGTGGTGGAAATGTTCACCCGCCTGCGCGAGCTCAATCCGCACCCGAAGACCGAGCTTGAGTACAGCTCGCCGTTCGAACTGCTGGTGGCCGTGGCGCTGTCCGCCCAGGCCACCGACGTCGGCGTCAACAAGGCCACCCGCCGCCTGTTCCCGGTCGCCAACACGCCGGCGAAGATCCTCGCGCTCGGTGAGGATGGCCTGAAGCCGTACATCGCCACCATCGGGCTGTTCAACGCCAAGGCGAAGAACGTGATCGCCACCTGCGCGATCCTGCTGCAGAAGTACGGCGGCGAAGTGCCGCGCGACCGCGAAGCGCTGGAAGCGCTGCCCGGTGTGGGCCGCAAGACCGCCAACGTGGTGCTCAACACCGCCTTCGGCGAGCCGGTGATGGCGGTGGATACGCATATCTTCCGCGTCTCCAACCGTACCGGCCTGGCCCCCGGCAAGAACGTGCGCGAAGTGGAGGACACGCTCGTGAAGGTGATTCCGGCCGAGTTCCTGCTCGACGCGCACCATTGGCTGATCCTGCATGGCCGCTACGTGTGCAAGGCGCGCAAGCCGGATTGCCCGGGCTGCGTGATCGCCGACCTGTGCCGGTTCAAGGAAAAGACCACGGCCGAGACGTGACACGGATCGTGTTGTGACGAAACGAAGACGGCGGGCACCAGGCCCGCCGTCCGCGTGTATGGACAAGGGTGCTTCAGGAGATCAGAACGACAGGTCGCCCCAGACGCCGAATTCCTTGGTCTTGTCGTTCTTCTTGTCGCTGGCGTTGGCCAGGTGCGTGTACTTGTACACGGTCGACAGCTTGAGGTTCTTCATGACCGGGAACTCGACGCCGACGTTCCAGTACTTGTCACTCAGGGTCGGGTCCAGGGTCTTGCTGACGTCGGTGTCATCGTAACGACCGAACACGTTGATGCCGCCGTCGGTCACGCGCACGCTGCCCCACACCGACCAGCCACTGGTCTTGTCGGTGGCAACGGTCAGCACGTTGTTGAGGTTCTTGGCCTGGAAGTACTCGCCGCCGACGCGGAAGTTGCTGTCGGCGTAGGCCACCATCGCGTTGGCGCGGGTGTAGGTGTTCTCGGCGCTCTGGATGTCGGTTTCCTTGCCCAGCTTGCCGCTGTAGCCGCCGACGGCGACCACGAAGTTCTCGTTCGGGGTGTAGGCCACGCGGCCTTCCACGTCCATGCCCTTGCTGCGGGTCGGGTTCTTGTAGCCGGCGCCGGACACGACCGAGACGGCGTAGTTGAAGTTGTTGCCCAGGTTGCCGAAGCCATGCAGGCCCCAGTCGGACGAGTTGCCGTACTTCAGGCGGTCGGTCAGGGTGTTCTCGACATAGCGCATGCCGTAGAACTTCTCGACGTACGGGATCCACGGCATGTCGGCGGCACCGACGCGCAGGTTGAAGGCCGGGTCGAAGCTGCCCTGCACGTAGGCCTTCTTGACGAACAGTTCGGTGTTGCCGATGGCCGAGCTGTACTGGAAGTCGGTGGTCAGGTTGGCCGACCAGATGTCGTTGAACTTGTGGTCGACGGTCAGGTAGAAGCGCTTGACGTCCAGGCCGGTGCCGCTGGCGGCGGTGTCCTTGCCGTTGCTGGTCTTGTCGATGTTGGTCAGGTCGAAGAACATGCGACCGCCAATCTTGTTGTCATTGACCAGCTTGGCCAGCTTGTCGACGCTGGTCTGGGTCTTCTGCGCACCTTCCAGGGCCTGCGCCTGGGTGATGTTCACTTCGGACTGCGCGTCGGACTGCGCCTGCAGCGCCTGCGAATCGTTCTGCAACTGCTGGACCTGGGCCTGCAGCGCAGCGATCTGTGCCTGCAGCTGCTGCAACTGTGCCTGGGACACGCCCGAGCTGGCGGGGGCTGCGAAGGCGTCGGCGGAAACCAGACCGAGGCTTGCAACGACCGCGGCGGCGAGCAAATGGGAACGCATTTTGGATTTCTCCAGAGGGTTGGAATGGCTTGGGCAGAACGCCACGCCGGCAGGCCGGTCAAGCGTTTTGCGAACGTTCCGTTAAAACCATGACAGCCGAATGACAGATTGAGCACCAACCACAGATTTCTTCGTGCGGTCATGCGTACGACTCATTTGCGCGCACATGCTTATCGATCCCTTGCGCCCATGGCGTGGTGTATCGGCACCGACACGCGGGCAAGCCGCCGGGTCACCCTGGTCCGCACCGCCCGGCTTCGCGCGGATGACGCGGAATCCCTGCGCAACGCCAGGCGCAGACCGCGCGAAGGGAGGCAGCCGTCACCTCATCGGCCACCTATGCTAGGTGACCGCAGCCGGCGCCGGCGCACCTCCCTTGTGCCCGCACGACCGCCTCAGCCGCTGCGCGAAACCTTCACGGCCCGCGCTGCGCAAGCGTCAGCCAGCGCTGTAACGGATGCGTCATACAACGGTCCCCGCGCTGTCATCGAACCGTTATGGAATGTGCGCCGGGCGGGTAACCCCGCATTCCAATCAACCCAGGAGCCACCCCGTGATCCACGCCTTCAAGTCGCGCGTTGCCGTTGCCGTCTTCGCAGCGTCGTCCGTGTTCGCCGCCAACGCCGCTGAAATCACCGGCGCGGGCGCCTCGTTCATCTACCCGGTGATGTCGAAGTGGTCGGCCGACTACAACGCTGCCACCAGCAACAAGGTCAACTACCAGTCGATCGGTTCCGGCGGCGGCATTGCGCAGATCAAGGCCAAGACCGTTGATTTCGGCTCTTCCGATGCACCGCTGAAGCCGGAAGAACTGGCCGCCTCGGGCCTGGCCCAGTTCCCGTCGGTGATCGGCGGCGTGGTGCCGGTGGTCAACGTGGCCGGCATCGCCCCGGGCGCACTCAAGCTGGACGGCACCGTGCTGGCCAACATCTTCCTGGGCAAGATCAAGACCTGGAACGACCCGGCCATCGCCGCGCTGAACCCGGGCGTGACCCTGCCGAGCGCCAAGATCACCGTCGTGCACCGCTCGGATGGTTCGGGCACCACCTTCAACTTCGTCAACTACCTGTCCAAGGTCAGCCCGGAGTGGAAGAGCTCGGTCGGTGAAGGCACCTCGGTCCAGTGGCCGGCCGGCATCGGCGGCAAGGGCAACGAAGGCGTTGCTGCCTACGTGAAGCAGATCAAGGGCGGCATCGGCTACGTCGAACTGTCCTACGCACTGCAGAACAAGCTGTCGTACACGGCGATGAAGAACGCTGCCGGCAGGTTCGTCCAGCCGAGCGATGCATCGTTCGCCGCCGCTGCCGCCAGCGCCGACTGGGCCAGCGCCAAGGACTTCTACCTGGTGATGACCAACGCCCCGGGCGCCGAGTCCTGGCCGATCACCGCCACCAACTTCATCCTGGTGCACAAGAAGCCGAAGAACGCTGCCAACGGCAAGGCCACCCAGGAGTTCTTCCGCTGGGTCTACAAGAGCGGCGACGCCCAGGCCCGCCAGCTGGACTACGTGCCGCTGCCGGACAGCCTGGTCCGCCAGATCGAGACCTACTGGTCGCAGAACCTGAAGTAAGCACGTTCCCCCGCAGGAACGGGGCCGGCGGGTCCTCTCTCCCCCGCCGGCCCCAACCGGGCGCGAGATCCTCGAGATCTCGCGCTCTTCTTGTTTTCGGGGATGCATGCATCTGCCTCTGCAGCGCCGAGCCCACGCTCGGCTGGGTGCTGGAGCGTGCGGACCGACGGTCCGCACCTACCGAGGGCAGGGAGCCGTCGAACATGGCTTGACTCCACAAGGGCCAACCGGCCGCCATACCGGTGCGCAGATCCGGGGTCTCCGGGGCTCTGCCGGATGGGGGCCAACCCGGTGAAACCCTTGTCAGAACGTGATCCAGGACACCTCTGTCATGGTCGTAATACGGCTGTAACAAAAACATCATTTCATAGCCGCATCCGCCGACCACGTCGGCTCTTCCCCGCTATGGAGTGACCATGAAACTGCACTCGGCCGGCCTTGCCGCCCTTTCCCTGGCCATCGCCCTGGGCCTGTCGGCCTGCGGTGGCGACAAGCAGGCCGCGCAGCAGCCGGCGGCCGACGGTGCCGCTGCCCCGGCCGCTGCCGGTGCCAAGGTGACCGCCGAAGTGTCCGGCGCGGGCGCGTCCTTCATCTTCCCGCTGGTCTCCAAGTGGTCGGCCGACTACAACGCCACCACCGGGGCCAAGATCAACTACCAGTCGATCGGCTCCGGCGGCGGCATCGCCCAGATCAAGGCCGGCACCGTCGACTTCGGCTCCTCCGACAAGCCGCTGAGCAGCGAAGAGCTGGCACAGGCCGGCCTGGCCCAGTTCCCGTCGGCCATCGGCGGCGTGGTGCCGGTGGTCAACATCGAAGGCCTGGAAGCCGGCAAGCTGCGCCTGAGCGGCGCCCTGCTGGCCGACATCTTCCTGGGCAAGGTCAAGACCTGGAACGATCCGGCCATCGTCGCCGCCAACCCGGGCGTGAAGCTGCCGGACGGCAAGATCACCCTGGTCCACCGTTCGGACGGTTCGGGCACCACCTTCAACTTCTCCAACTACCTGTCCAAGGTCAGCCCGGAGTGGAAGAGCAAGGTCGGCGAAGGCACCTCGGTGCAGTGGCCGGACGGCGTCGGTGGCAAGGGCAATGAAGGCGTCGCTTCGTACGTGAAGCAGATCAAGGGCTCCATCGGCTACGTCGAGCTGGCCTACGCGCTGCAGAACGGCATGCCGTACACCGCCATGCAGAACGCCGCCGGCAACTGGGTCGAGCCCAGCGCGGAAACCTTCGCCGCGGCGGCCGCCAGCGCCGACTGGGCCAGCGCCAAGGACTTCAACCTGGTCATCACCAACGCCCCGGGCGAGCAGGCGTGGCCGATCACCGCCACCAACTTCATGCTGATGCAGAAGCAGCCGAAGGACGCCAAGCGCAACCAGGACACCCTGGCCTTCTTCAAGTGGGCCTTCGAGAACGGCCAGGCCCAGGCCAACGAGCTGCACTACGTGCCGCTGCCGGCCGAACTGGTCAAGCAGATCGAGGCCTACTGGGCGACCGACCTGAAGTGACGGACTCGACGGTGCCCGCCCCGCGCGGGCACCGCTTCCACGCCGTGCCGCCCCGCCCCTTCCTGGCCCTGCCGTCCCCATGAATGCCATCGCCCAGCCTGTAGCCGCCCCGTCCACGCGTGATGCGCGTGATGCCCGCAACGACAAACTGTTCCGATGGGTGCTGGTCGGCACCGTCATCTTCGTCCTGATCGCCCTGGCCTGCGCCGCGCTGTCGATGCTGTGGGGCGGCCGCCATGCCCTGCAGATGCAGGGCCTGAGCTTCTTCTTCTCCGCCGACTGGAATCCGGTCGAAAACAAGTTCGGCGCGCTCGCCCCGATCTACGGCACCCTGGTCACCGCCGTCATCGCGATGGTCATCGCCGTGCCGGTCAGCTTCGGCATCGCCTTCTTCCTCACCGAAGTCGCACCACGCTGGCTGCGTGGCCCGGTCGGCACAGCCATCGAACTGCTGGCCGGCATTCCCTCGATCATCTACGGCATGTGGGGCCTGTTCGTGCTGGTGCCGGTGATGACCGAGTACGTCACGCCGTTCCTCAACGAGACCCTGGGCGAATGGCCGATCATCGGCCCGATGTTCCAGGGCCCGCCGCTGGGCATCGGCATGCTCACCGCCGGTTTCGTGCTGGCGATCATGGTCATTCCGTTCATCTCCTCGGTGATGCGCGAAGTGTTCCTGACCGTGCCGACCCGCCTGAAGGAATCGGCCTATGCGCTGGGCTCCACCAAGTGGGAAGTGAGCTGGGACATCGTGCTGCCCTACACCCGCTCGGCGGTGATCGGCGGCATCTTCCTCGGCCTCGGCCGCGCCCTCGGCGAGACGATGGCGGTGGCCTTCGTGATCGGCAACAGCGTGCGCCTGTCGCCGTCGCTGCTGGAACCGGGCACCACCATTGCTGCGCTGATCGCCAACGATTTCGGTGAAGCCACTGAAACCTACCGTTCGGCCCTGCTGCTGCTCGGCTTCGTCCTCTTCATCGTCACCTTCGTGGTGCTCGCCATCGCCCGCCTGATGCTGATGCGCCTGTCCCGCAAGGAGGGCAACTGATGTCCAGCACCGCTGACTCCCTGTACCTGCGCCGCCGCATCGGCAATGTCGTTGCGATCACCGCCTCCTGCGCCACCGCGCTGTTCGGTTTGTTCTTCCTGGGCTGGATCCTGTTCACCCTGGCCTCCAAGGGCCTGGCCGGCATCAACCTGGATCTGTTCACCAAGATGACGCCGCCGCCGATGCAGGAAGGCGGCCTCGCCAACGCGTTCTTCGGCAGCGCCGTGATGTGTGCGCTGGCGATCGGCATCGGCACCCCGCTGGGCGTATTGGCGGGCACCTGGCTGGCCGAGTACGGCAACGCCCGCAAGGCCGGCACCGTGGTCCGCTTCGTCAACGACATCCTGCTGTCGGCCCCGTCCATCGTGCTCGGCCTGTTCGTCTACACCCTGTACGTGATGCAGACCGGCGGCAACTTCTCGGCGTTCGCCGGTGCGCTGTCGCTGGCCTTCATCGTGCTGCCGGTGGTGGTACGCACCACCGACGAGATGCTGCGCCTGGTGCCCTCGCAGATGCGCGAAGCGGCCCTGTCGCTGGGCATCCCGCAGTGGAAGGTGATCGTGCAGGTGCTGTACCGCAGTGCCTCGGCCGGCATCATCACCGGCATCCTGCTGGCACTGGCCCGCATCTCCGGCGAGACCGCACCGCTGCTGTTCACCGCCTTCGGCAACCAGTACTGGAACAACAACATCTTCCAGCCGATGGCCTCGGTGCCGGTGGTGATGAACCAGTTCGCCGGCAGCCCGTATGAATCCTGGCAGGTGCTGGCATGGGCCGGTGCCCTGGTGCTGACTGTCTTCGTATTGCTGGTCAGCCTTGCCGCCCGCGGCATCCTGCTGCGCAACCGTATCTCCCATGACTGACCTTTCCGTGGATAACGCCATGAACGACCTTTCGAACGCCGTGCCGATGCAGCGCATCGCCGTGCCGTCCTCGCACGAGAGCCTGCACACGCCGTCGCCGGTGAAGCTGGCTGCGCGTGGACTGGACTTCTACTACGACAAGTTCCACGCCCTGAAGGGCATCAACCTGGAAATCCCGGAAAAGCGCGTGACCGCGCTGATCGGTCCTTCCGGTTGCGGCAAGTCGACCCTGCTGCGCATCTTCAACCGCATCTACGCGCTGTACCCGAAGCTGGAAGCGCGCGGTGAAGTGCTGCTGGACGGCGAGAACATCCTGTCGCCGAAGTACCCGATGAACCGCCTGCGCAGCAAGGTCGGCATGGTGTTCCAGAAGCCGGTGCCGTTCCCGATGACCATCTTCGAGAACGTGGCCTACGGCATCCGCCACCACGAGAAGCTGAGCAAGGCCGACATGGCCGACCGCGTCGAGCAGGCGCTGCGCCAGGGCGCGCTGTGGGACGAAGTGAAGGACAAGCTGGGGCAGAGCGCACTGGGCCTGTCCGGCGGCCAGCAGCAGCGCCTGTGCATCGCCCGTGCCGTGGCCCTGCGCCCGTCGGTGCTGCTGCTGGACGAGCCGACCTCGGCGCTGGATCCGATCTCGACCAGCCGCATCGAGCAGCTGGTGGAAGAACTCAAGCACGAGTACACCATCGTGATCGTCACCCACAACATGCAGCAGGCCGCTCGCGTGTCCGACTACACCGCCTTCATGTACCTGGGCGACCTGATCGAGCACGACCGCACCGAAGTGATCTTCTCGCAGCCGTCGCAGCGGCAGACCGAGGACTACATCACCGGCCGCTTCGGCTGAAACGTCAGTCGAGCACGGCTCGACCCTGCAGACACCATCAGTCGAGCGTGGCTCGACTCTACAGAGTGGAACAACCATGAACCTTCCCAACGACCACATCGTCAAGAGCTACGACGAAGAGCAGCAGCGCCTGGTGGCCGAGATCGTGCGCATGGGCGAGATGGCCGTCGCCCAGCTCGAAGCGTCGATGGACGTGATCGAGAAGCGCGACGAGAACGCTGCCCATCGCATCATCGCCAACGACGAGGCGATCGATGCGCTGGAACAGCAGATCAGCCACGACGTGATGCGCCTGGCGCTGCGTGGCCCGATGGCGCGCGACCTGCGCGAGATCCTTGCCGGCCTGCGCATTCCGGCCGACATCGAGCGCATCGGTGACTACGCTGCCAACGTCGCCAAGCGCTCGATCGCGCTGGGCAAGGTGCCGCCGCTGCCGCAGATCCAGGGCCTGCGTGCACTGGGCCGCCTGGCCGCGCAGCAGGTCCGGCGTGCCATTGTCGCCTACCGCGACAACGATGCTGATGCCGCGCTGGAACTGCGCGAGGACGACGCCCGCCTGGACGCGCAGTACACCGCGCTGTTCCGCGAGCTGCTGACCTACATGATGGAAGACCCGCGCAACATCACCCCGTGCACGCACCTGCTGTTCATGGCAAAGAACCTGGAGCGCGTGGGCGACCACGCCACCAACATCGCCGAGAACGTATGGTTCCTGGTGCATGGCGAGCAGCCGCTGCCACCGCGTGAAAAGCGCGACGAGACCTCCAGCACCGGCCAGCCCTGACGCTGCACTGCAACACCGGAGTCGACTCCAAGGTGGCCGCTGTCCTGGTGACAGCGGCCTTCTTTTTTGGGGTGTTTCATCCGCATTGTGGGCGCCACGCGTGCCCGGTGTGGACCTGCCGGATGCTTCTGTAACAGATCTCACGAAAATTTGAGTTCTTGGCGAGGATTCGTTGAGTAGGATCGCTGCACCATCGATTCACCCCGGGCACCTGCCCACCACCCAGGAGTAAGACCGATGAGCAGTTCCAACAAGACCCTGTCCCTGCTGACCGCTACCGCCCTGGCCGCCGGCCTGGGCATGACCGCCAGCGCCTCGGCGCTGAGCATGAGCGACCTCGCCCAGGGCTACCTGGTGGCCGGCCAGGCAGCCAAGGCCAGCACCGATGCCAAGCCCGCCGATACCAAGATGGCAGCCGACGCGACCAAGCACGCCGAAGGCAAGTGTGGTGCCGACGGCAAGACCGGCGAAGGCAAGTGCGGTGCCGACAAGGGCAAGGCTGCCGGCGCAGCGGGCGCCAAGGCCAAGACCGGCGACACGAAGTCGGCTGAAGGCAAGTGCGGCGAAGGCAAGTGCGGTGGCAAGCACTGACGTCCGCGCCAGCCTCGTCCACCCGCAGTCGCCGCTTCGCGCGGCGGCTGCAGGGTTGGGCCTGCGCCGGGCGCTGCTGCAGGATCTGCGTGACGCTCCGGCAGGCGACTTCGACTTCCTGGAATGCGCGCCGGAGAACTGGATCCATGTCGGCGGCCCGGCCGGTGATGCCCTGGCCGAACTGGCACACCGCCATCCGCTGAGCTGCCACGGCCTGTCGCTGTCGCTGGGCGGCAGTGCCGCCCTGGACACCCCGCTGCTGGAGCAGGTCGGCCGGTTCCTCGAAAAGCACCGCGTGCCGCTGTACAGCGAGCACCTGAGCTACTGCAGCGACGACGGCCACCTGTACGACCTGCTGCCGATCCCCTTCACCGACGAAGCCGTGCGCCATACCGCGCAGCGCATCCGCCGCGTGCAGGACCTGCTCGGCCGCCGCATCGCGGTGGAGAACGTGTCCTACTACCTGGCGCCGGAACCGGCGATGGACGAGCTGGCGTTCACCAATGCGGTGCTCGCCGAAGCCGACTGCGACCTGCTGCTGGACGTCAACAACGTCTACGTCAACGCCTGCAACCACGGCTACGATGCCGATGCCTTCATCGCCGGCCTGCCCGCGCAGCACATCGTCTGCCTGCACGTGGCCGGGCACCTGGACGAGGCACCCGACCTGAAGATCGATACCCATGGCAGCGCGGTGATTGATCCGGTCTGGGAGTTGCTGGCGCGTACCTATGCTCGCATCGGCCCACGCCCCACCCTGCTCGAACGCGATTTCAATTTCCCGCCCTATGCGGAACTGCAGGGCGAACTGCAGACCATCCGCCGCCTGCAGGCCGCACACGCCGGGGCTGCACATGGCTGACGCTATCGACACCCTGCGCGCGCAGCAGCACGCGTTCACCGCGCACCTGCGCGATCCACAGGCGGTGCCGGCACCGGCCGGCCTGGATGCACGCCGGTTGGCGGTGTACCAGCACCTGCTGTTCAACAACCTGCTCGGGCTCCTGAGCAACGGTTTCCCGGTCTGCGTCCGCCTGCTCGGCGAACCGGCATGGAGCGCGCTGGTGCGCCACTACTTCGCCACCCATCGCTGCCAGACCCCCCTGTTCACCGAGCTGGCCGCCGAGTTCGTGCAGTGGCTGCAGGCACAGTCGCAGCTGCCGCACCCGGCGCTGGCCGAACTGGCCCACTACGAGTGGGTGGAAACCGCGCTGTACCAGTTGCAGGCCGAGCCACTTCCTGCGCCTGGCGATGTCGATCCGCTGCGGGTGCCGCTGCAGCGTTCGCCGCTGGCGTGGCCGCTGCTGTACCAGTGGCCGGTGCACCGTCTCGGTGCAGAGGATGCGCCGACCCAGCCCCTCCCAGAACCCACCGGCCTGCTGGTCCGCCGCGAAGCCGACGGTGAAGTGCGATTCGCCGCGCTCAGCCCCTTGGCGGTGCACCTGCTGTCCAGCATCGGTGAACAGCCTGGGCTGGAAGGCCGTACGTACCTGCAACGCCTCGCCACCACGCATGGGCTGGCCGAAGACGCGCTGGCCGGCCCCGGTGCCGCGCTGCTGCGGCAGTTCCTGCAGGCCGGCGTGATCGGCCCGCTCACCGCCCCGCCCTGACACCCCATTTGCGGAGATCCCCTGATGAACCTTCCGACCCTGGCCGACGCGCGTGACCAGCTGGACCGTCTCGCCCCCTGGTTGGCCCCGCTCGGCCTGCGCCTGCTGCTGGCCTGGGAATTCTTCGAATCCGGCCGCGAGAAGCTGCGCGGCCAGAACTGGTTCGCCGACCTGCAGGACGCCTTTCCATTCCCGTTCGACCAGTTGCCGGCCACCCTGAACTGGCAACTGGCGACCTGGTTCGAACTGCTCGGGGCGGCCTGCCTGCTGTTCGGTTTCGGCACCCGTTTCGCCGCCGCGAGCCTGCTGGTGCTGACCGTGGTGGCCACCTATGCGGTGCATTGGCCGATGGAGTGGAACTCGCTGGCCGACCTGGCCATGGGCTATGCGATCAGCGACCAGGGCTTCGGCAACTTCAAGCTGCCGGTGCTGTTCATGGCCATGCTGCTGCCGCTGATCTTCACCGGCGCCGGCAAGCTGAGCGTGGACGCCTGGTTGGCGCGGTGGTCTCCCTCGGCCACACCCGCGCGGCCAGCGGTTCGGTAGATGCCGACCTTGGTCGGCGCGTCATGTGCCAACCAAGGTTGGCACCTACCGGGTTCTGCGTTCGTGCCACCACGGTGGCTGGCATGGGCTGCGTGGCCGGGCGCTCAGGGCCGCTCTGATAGAATTCACGCATGACTGACCCCATCCCCGCACCTGCCGCCGTTCCCGATTCCGCACTTCCCCAGGCGCAGCGCGCGATGTCACAACGCTTCCGCGGCTTCCTGCCGGTGGTGGTGGATGTGGAAACCGGCGGCTTCGACAGCCAGCGCAACGCGCTGCTGGAAATCGCTGCGGTGCCGATCGAGATGGACGAGAACGGCCTGCTCTACCCCGGCCAGACCGCCAGTGCCCACGTGGTCCCGGCCGAGGGCCTGGAGATCGACCCGAAGTCGCTGGAAGTGACCGGCATCATCCTCGACCATCCGTTCCGGCTGGCCAAGGAAGAAAAAGCGGCGTTGGACCACATCTTCACTCCGGTGCGTGCGGCGATGAAGAAGTACGGCTGCCAGCGCGCGATCCTGGTTGGCCACAACGCCCATTTCGACCTCGGCTTCGTCAACGCGGCCGTGGCGCGGACCGGCCACAAGCGCAACCCGTTCCATCCGTTCAGCGTGTTCGACACGGTCACCCTGGCCGGTATCGCCTACGGCCAGACCGTGCTGGCGCGTGCGGCCACTGCCGCCGGGCTGGGTTGGGATGCGAATGAAGCGCACAGCGCGGTATATGACACCGAGCAGACCGCGCGGCTGTTCTGCACCATCGCCAACGCCTGGCCGCGGTAAGACAGCGCTTTCTGTAGAGCCGAGCCATGCTCGGCTGCACCTTTTTCCGCGCTGTCGCGCGGTAGTCGAGCACGGCTCGACTCTACAGGCCGACGTCGTTCCATCGATGCATGGTGGCGAATCAATCGCCGCACAGTAGATCCACGCCATGCGTGGATGCGATCAACCAATGCTCGTGCGATCGCGGCCGTCGCTCTTGGCGCGGTACAGCGCGCGGTCGGCGCGCTGGTACAGCAGCGCCGGGGTGCGGTCGTCGGCATCCAGCTCCACCAGCCCCGCACTGAAGGTCACGCGCAGGCCTTCCACACCGGCCCAGTCGGGGTGGTCATGGAACAGGCCGCGCAGGCGCGCGCACAGCTGCGCGGCTTCCTCCAGGCGGGTGTCGTTGAGCAGCAGCGCGAACTCTTCGCCGCCGGTTCGCGCCGGCAGGTCGGAGTCGCGGCTGGCGGCTGCGATCAGCGTCGCCACCTGCACCAGCACGGCATCGCCGATGCTGTGGCTGTGGCGGTCGTTGACGTCCTTGAAATGGTCGATGTCCAGCACCACCAGGCACAGTGGATGACCACTGCGCTGCGAACGGGCGAAGTCACGCGCCAGCGTCTCGTCGAAGCCGCGGCGGTTGGCCAGCCCGGTCAGCGCATCCTCACGGGCCTGGCGCTCGAAGGCTTCGGCCTGGCGCGCCAGGCGTTCGGCCAGCTCGGTCTTTTCCTGGTTCAGCGCCTGCAGGTGCACGGTCTTGGCCTGCAGGTCGAAGGTCGCGTCGTCCACCCGCCGCGCCAGGCGCAGGTTGCTGGCCTTCAGCTGCTGCAGCAGCAGGCGGTACAGTGCCACCAGGCCGGCCAGCAGCAACAGCCCGCCCAGCGCCTGCACGCTGCGCCGCTGCCACCAGAACGGCTCGACGCTGAAGCTCCACACCGCCTCCTGTTGTCCCCAGCTGCCGCCCGGATGCGCCGCAGCCACATGCAGGGTGTAGTCGCCCGGCGGCAGGCCAACGAACTCGACGCTGCGCTGCGGGCCACGCTCGACCCAGCCGGCATCGAGGCCGTCCAGCCGCGTGCGGTAGCGGATCCGGTCGGACATCAGGTAGCTCAGGCCGACATAGCTCACCGCCAACCGGCGGCCACCGGGAATGTAATTGCGATCCGGTCCCTCCCAGTGCACCGGCGCACCATCCACCTGCACGCTCTCGATCGCCGCCGGCGGCGATGGCCGCTCGCGGAAACGCTGCAGGCGTTGCGGGTCGACCGTGCTCAGGCCACCGGCGGTGACCACCCAGAACGTGCCATCCTGGCGCAGGATCGCCGATGGACTGGAGCTGCCATTGGCCTGTGCATTGGCCATGCCGTCGATCTCGTTGTAGCGCTCCAGCACCACCCGCGGCGTGCGGCCATCGGCCACCGCATTGAGGGTGGCCATGTCGGTGCGCAGCACACCACGGTTGCTGCTGATCCAGACATTGCCGAGGCGGTCCGGCACCAGCTGGAACACCGCGTCCACCGGCATGCCCTGCTCCAGGCCGACCCGCGCCAGCGCACCGTTGCGCCAGCGGTACAGGCCACGATCACTGCTGATCCACATCGCATCGCCCAGCTGGTGGAAACCGAACACGCTGCGGCCGCCCCCCAGCGGGGCCAGGTCGATCGACTGCACGTGGTCGCCACGCAGCACGCGGATGCCTTCGATGGTGCCGATCCACAGGTTGCCCTGGTGGTCATGCTCGAGCGCGGTGATCAGGCCGCCGGGCATGCCCGGCACGTTCGAGACCTGCACCCGGTCGCCGTCGATGCGCACCACGCCCTTCTGCGTGCCGGCCCAGACCACGCCCTGCGGGTCAACGGTGATCGCACGGATGTTGCCGCCCGGCATGCCGTCAGCCGCAGCATAGTTGTGGCGCAGGCCCCCATCGCGACCCAGCCGGTAAACGCCGTCGCCGAAGGTTCCCACCCACAGGTCACCGTCCGGCCCCTGTGCCAGGCTCAGTACCGAGGGCGCCTTGCCGCCGCGGTTGTGCAGCGGCACCGCGCGGAAACGACCGTCGCGGGTCTGGAGGTCAAGGCCGCTGGCGCTGCCGACCCACAGCTGGCGGTCGCGATCCTCGAACACCGTGCGCACGTAGTCGCCACTGAGCCCATCGCGCTCGGTGAAGCTGCTGAACAGTGTTTCGCGCAGGCGGTACAGGCCCCCATTGGCTCCCACCCAGATGCTGCCTTCGGCATCCTCGCGCAGGCTGACCACGCGTCCGCCCGGCAGGTTCAGGCCGGCCGGCAGCCGCTCCAGGCCATGGGCGGAAATGCGCAGCAGGCCCTGGTTCTCGGTACCCAGCCACAGATCGCCATGCCGGTCCTGCAGCATCGAGGTCATGTGCAGCTGGCCCGGCAGGCGGTGCACCAGCACCAGCTCGTCGTCCTCCACCCGGTACAGGCGCTCGCCGGCGACGATCCACAGCGCGCCATCCGGTGCCCGGTACGGCCACGACAGGCCGCTGCCGGCGCCCAGCCCCCACGCGGCGGGCGCGCGCTTGAGCACGCCGTCGTTGTCGCGCAGCACCAGCCCGTCGAGCGTGCCGACCCATACCCGGTCCTGTGCATCGACCACCAGCTTGGTGAAGCTCATCGCCATCGGCAGGTCCGCCGCCGGTGCCTGGTAGACGATGCCGGCATCCGGCGTCAGGTAGCCGATGCCCTTGCCTTCGTACAGCAGCCACAGCCGGCCCTGGCTGTCCATCTGCATGGACTGGATCAGCACCTGCGGTGTACCGGCCTGGTGCTCCCAGACCCGCCATTGGCCGTCGCTGCCGCGGTGGCTGACGTTGCCGCGCGAATCGCTGATCCACAGCCCACCCTGGCGGTCGACGAACAGTGCGCCGATGCCGTTGTCGCGCAGGCCCGGGCGCGTACTGCGGTCGAACACGGTGAAGTCCAGTCCGTTGTAGCGCACCAGCCCTTCCCAGGTGGCGAACCACAGATGGCCCTCCGGCGTCTGTGCGATGTCGCGCAGCGAGTTGTGCGGCAGGCCGTTGCGCGAGGTCCATACATCGATGGCGTAGTCGCGCAGCGGGGGCGCGCCCTCCTGTGCCGCCAGCGGCAGCGCGAGGGCCAGCAGCAACCACAGCAGGCCCTGCCGCAGTGCCCGCCTGAATCCTGATGCGCGGCGCTCCACCCAGCGCCCCTCGTCCCCCTGCCCGCCCATCACCGCAGCAGCGGCGGCCAGGTGCGGCTGCAGGGCGCGGCAGCGTGCGGGAACAGCCGGGCAGCGCGCACTGGCATGCCGGCGGGAACGGGCTGGCTCATCGAGGGGAGACTGGGGAGATGGGCAGATGATAGGCCAAACCCCGGCCCCGGCGTCACCGTCCGCGGCCCGCCGGCTCAGCCGGCGCGGCCGGGCGCCACCACCTGGGCACTGGCCGGCCACTGCACCACCGCCTCCAGGCCACCTTCGGCCCGGTTGCGCAGCCACAGCCGCGCGCCGTCCTTCTCGGCCAGGGCGCGGGCGATGGTCAGGCCCAGGCCGGCCCCGCCGGTCTGGCGCGAACGCGAGGTTTCCACCCGCACGAACGGATCGAACACCGCCTCCAGCTGCTCTTCGGCCAGGCCGGGGCCGTCATCGGCCACCACTACGGTGATCGCACCGCCGCTGCGCTCGACCCGTACCCGCGCCCGTTGCGCGTACATCACCGCGTTGTCCACCAGGTTGGAGAACAGGCGGTGCATGGCCAGCGGACGCAGCATCAGCACCGAACCACTGCCCCCCTCGAAGACCACGTCGGCGCCGCCTTCGGCGGTGTCCTCGACGATGCTCTCCAGCAGTGAATCCAGGTCGAGTGCGGCGCGCTGCTCGGCACTCTCGGCACTGCGGGCCAGTTCCAGGCCCTCGCGCACCAGCGCCTGCATCGCCGCCAGGTCACCGATCAGGCGCTCGCGCAGGGCTTCGTCGCTGACATTCTCCAGGCGCAGGCGCAACCGGGTCAGCGGCGTCTGCAGGTCATGGGTGATCGCCGCCAGCATCTGCGTGCGTTCGGCCAGGTGCCGCTGCAGGCGGTGCTGCATGGCGTTGAAGGCTTCGGCGGCGCGCTGCACTTCACGCGGCCCGCGCAATGGCAACGGGTCGCGCTGCAGATCGTCGCCGAGATCCTCGGCAGCGGCGGCCAGTTCCTGCAGTGGCGCACTGGCCATGCGCGCAACGATATAGGCCAGCACGGCAATCGCCAGCACCAGCAGGGTCAGGAACCACGGGTCCACGGCGAGGATGCCGTTGTGCGCCACCGCCGGCGAGTCCAGCGCCAGTTTCAGCAGCGTGCCGTCGTTGAGGGTCACGTCCACCGCGCGGCACTTGGGCGGGATGAACGCCGGGTCGCGTTCGCGCGGCGGCCGCCGGTGACCCGGCGGTGGCGGCGGCAGCAGGTCCTGCAGCTTGGGAATGCAGGAGCGGAACGAAGCGAAGTGCACATGCGCGCGCGACACCGGTCCGGGGCGGTCTTCCAGCACTTCCATCAGCGCCGTGTCGGCACGCCCGAGGCGGGCTCCGGGCTGCAGCGCGCGCACGCTCGGCCCGCCGATCGCCAGCAGGCGCTCGCGCAGCTCCGGATTGCCGTCCAGCAGGTTGACGTAGCCCTGCAGGCGGTCGGCGATGCGGTTCAGGTTCTGCCGCTCGAACTCCTGCTGGCGCTTGGAAGTGGCCAGCATGGTCGCGCCGATCGCAGCCACCGCCATGCCCAGCAGCAGGATCACGAACAACCGCCCGACCATCGAGGACAGGAAATGGCGCAGGCGCTTCATCGCGGCTTATTCCAGGTTGACCGCGGAGGCCAGCACGTAGCCCTCGTTGCGCACGGTCTTGATCAGTCCGTCCGGGCCACCGTCGTCGCCCAGCTTGTTGCGCAGGCGGCTGACCTGCAGGTCGATCGCGCGGTCCTGTGCCTCGTAGTTGCGGCCACTGCTGAGCGCGACCAGCTGCTCGCGCGACAGCACCTTGTTGGCGTGCGCGATGAACACCCGCAGCAGGCGGAACTCGGCGCCGGACAGCACCACCACGCGGTCATCCGGATCGACCAGGTGGCGATGCTCCAGGTCGAACACCCAGCGCGAGAAGCGCGCACGGCGCACCGCCAGCGGCTCCAGGTTGGCCGGCAGCGCCTCGGTCCGGCGCAGCACGTTGCGGATGCGTGCCAGCAGCTCGCGCGGTTCGAACGGCTTGGCCAGGTAGTCATCGGCGCCCATTTCCAGGCCCAGCACGCGATCGATCGGCTCGGCGCGTGCGGTCAGCATGATCACCGGCGTGTTCGAACGCGCACGCAGGTCACGGCACAGGGTCAGGCCATCCTCGCGCGGCAGGTTGAGGTCGAGCACGATCAGGTCCACGTGCTCGCGGTCCAGCAGCTGGCGCATGGCGGTGCCATCGGCCGCCGTGCTCACCAGGTAACCGGCGCGGCCGAGCTGCTCGGCCAGCAGCGTGCGGATGTCGTTGTCGTCGTCGACGATCAGCAGTCGATGCATCGGGTTTTCAGTCTCCATGTCGCGATCATCCCGTGTCGGCAGCTGAACCGCATCCGGGGCAATGCGTACCAGTGTATCCACCCACGGGCGGGATACCTGTGGTTACGCGTATTCACCGACAGTGTTACATACAGACATACCCCGAGGATTGAGCCGTCCATCGCCCGGTCTTCACAATGCCCGCCAACGCCGCACGCGCGGCCCCGAGAGTGAAGCCACGACGTGACGTTCCGCCTGCTGCCCGCGACCCGCCGGAGTCGCCTGATACTGATCGCCCTGCTTGCCCTGATCGTCGCCGCGACCGCCTGGTGGCTGCTGCGCAAGCCCGCCGCGCCGGCGGTGGCCACCTCGCCGGTCAGCCGCGGTGACATCGAGCAGACGGTGGACGCCACCGGCGTGATCGATGCCTACAAGCTGGTCAGCGTCGGTGCGCAGGCCTCGGGCCAGATCAAGTCGCTGAAGGTGCAGCTGGGCGACACCGTGAAGGAAGGCGACCTGATTGCCGAGATCGACGCCACCACCCAGCAGAACCAGGTGCTCAACGCACAGGCCTCGCTGGACCAGGTCACCGCCCAGCGCGCCGTCCAGCAGGCCACCCTGCGCCAGGCCGAACTGGAATTCGCGCGCCAGCAGCAGATGCTGGCCGCCGAGGCCACCTCGCGCCAGGAATACGATGCCGCCGAGGCGCAGCTGAAGACCGCCCGTGCCCAGCTGCAGTCCTACGAGGCGCAGATCAAGGGCCGCGAAACCGAGCTGGGCACCGCCCGCGCCAACCTGGCCTACACCCGCATCACCGCGCCGATGGACGGCACCGTGGTGGCGGTGGTGGCCGAGGAAGGCCGCACGGTGAACGCCAACCAGACCGCGCCGACCATCGTCATGCTGGCGCGGCTGGACGTGGTCACCGTCAATGCGGAGATCTCCGAGGCCGACGTGGTCAAGATCAAGGCCGGCATGCCGGTGTACTTCACCACGCTCGGCGACCCGGACCGCAAGTACCACGCCACGCTGCGCCAGATCAATCCGGCGCCAGCCTCGATCGCCAACGAGAATTCATCCAGCTCCAGCAGCTCCTCCAGTTCCAGTTCCAGCAGCGCGGTCTACTACAACGCGCTGTTCGACGTGGAGAACCCGGATGGCACGCTGCGCATCGACATGACCGCGCAGGTCTCGGTGCTGCTCAAGCAGGCCAAGGGCGTGCTGATGGTGCCGGCAGTGGCGCTGGGGCCGAAGCGCCGTGGCGACGAGCGCATGGTGCGGGTGCTGGACGACAAGGGCCAGCCGCAGCCGCGCAAGGTCACGGTGGGCATCAACAATGGCGCCTCGGCCGAGATCCTGTCCGGGCTGAAGGAAGGCGAGCGCGTGGTGGTTGGCGAAGCGGGTGCGGCCGGTGCCAGCGCCGGCGGCGGCAACCGCGGCGGCATGCAGATGCGGGTTGGCGGCCCGGGCATGGGGCGCCGATGAGCACGACGGCGCCGCTGCTGCGCCTGCGCGACCTGCGACGTGAATTCCCGGCCGGCGATGATGTGATCGCCGTGCTGCGCGACGTCAATCTCGACATCCACGCCGGTGAGATGGTGGCCATCGTCGGCCAGTCCGGCTCGGGCAAGTCGACGCTGATGAACATCCTCGGCTGCCTCGATCGTCCCACCCGTGGCAGCTACCAGGTGGCCAGCCGCGAAACCGGGAAGATGCAACCGGACGAACTGGCCGAACTGCGCCGCGAGCATTTCGGTTTCATCTTCCAGCGCTACCACCTGCTCGGCGACCTGGATGCGCGCGGCAACGTGGAAGTGCCGGCGGTGTACGCCGGCAGCCCCGGCCCGGTGCGCAACGCGCGTGCCGAGCAACTGCTGCAGCGGCTGGGCCTGAGCGACCGCATGCATCACAAGCCGGGCCAGCTGTCCGGTGGCCAGCAGCAGCGCGTGTCGATCGCACGCGCCCTGATGAACGGCGGCGAGGTGATCCTGGCCGACGAACCGACCGGCGCGCTGGACACGAAATCCGGCGAGGAAGTGATGGCGATCCTCGGCGAACTGCATGCCGAAGGCCACACCATCATCATCGTCACCCACGACATGAGCGTGGCCGAGCACGCGCAGCGCATCATCGAAATCCGCGATGGCGAGATCATCGCCGACCGCGCCAACCCGAATGCGCCGACCTACCGTGCGCAGCGCGAGGCCAGTACCGGCGTCGCCCACGGCAACAGCTGGCGGGCCGCGCGCGACCGCTTCACCGAAGCGTTCCGCATGGCGCTGCTGGCGATGAACGCACATCGGCTGCGAACCTTCCTGACCATGCTCGGCATCATCATCGGCATCGCCTCGGTGGTCTCGGTGGTGGCGCTGGGCAATGGCTCCCAGCAGCAGATCCTGCAGAACATCAGCGCGCTCGGCACCAATACCATCGACGTCTATCCCGGCCGCGGTTTCGGCGACATGCGCTCGGCGCGCGTACAGACGCTCAAGGCCAGCGATGCCGATGCACTGGCAAGGCAGAGCTACGTGGACAGCGCCACCCCCAGCGTATCGACTTCGGTCACCGCGCGTTACCGCAACCAGTCGTCCACCGCCCAGGTCAGCGGCGTTGGCGAGCAGTTCTTCCGGGTCAAGGGCGTGACCCTGCTCAGCGGCAGCTTCTTCGATGCCGATGCGGTCAAGGGCCTGGGCCAGGTGGCGGTGATCGACGAGAACACCCAGGCCCAGTTCTTTCCCGATGTCGACCCGGTCGGCCAGGTGATCCTGCTCGGCAACGTGCCGGCGCGCGTGGTCGGCGTGGCCAAGCGGCAGAGTTTCGGCTTCGGCGGCAGCACCAGCCTCAGCGTGTGGGTGCCGTACACCACGGTGATGTCGCGCATGCTCGGCCAGAGCCACGTGTCCAGCATCACCGTGCGCGTGGACGATGACACGCCGATGGACGCCGCGCAGGAAGCGATCACCCGCCTGCTGACCCTGCGCCATGGCACCGAGGATTTCTTCCTCAGCAACAGCGCCGAGATCCGCGAGACCATCGAGCAGACCACGCGCACGATGACCCTGCTGATCGGTGCCATCGCCGCCATCGCGTTGCTGGTCGGTGGCATCGGCGTGATGAACATCATGCTGGTATCGGTGACCGAGCGCACCCGCGAGATCGGGGTGCGCATGGCCGTCGGTGCACGGCAGAGTGATATCCGCCAGCAGTTCCTGATCGAAGCGGTGCTGGTCTGCCTGCTCGGCGGCGTGCTCGGTATCGGCCTGGCCCTGCTGCTGGGCTCGATGATCGGCCGCTTCGCCAGCGACTTCCAGGTGCTGTTCTCCACCGCCTCGATCGTCGCCGCGTTTGCCTGCTCGACCCTGATCGGCGTTGCGTTCGGCTTCCTGCCAGCGCGCAACGCCGCGCAGCTCGACCCGGTGGAGGCCCTGGCCCGCGAATGAAGATGATGACCCGACTGCCCTTCCCCGCTCCCCGGCACCTGCTGCTGGCCGGTGCCGTTCTACTCGCCCTGTCCGGCTGCGCGTCGGTCGGCCGCTACCCGGTGCACGACCCGGCCGTGGCGGCGCAGTATGGACGTGGCGATGCCACCCTCAACGCACCAGCCGATGACCCGCGCAGCAGCCTGGATACACCGGGCCGCGACATCCGCCAGGACACCTGGTGGACCGGCTTCGGCGATGAACGCCTGGACCGTCTGGTGGCGCAGGCGCTGGCCGCCAACAGCGATCTGGCCGCCGCCGGCCTGGCCGTGCAGCGTTCGCGCCTGCAGGCCGGCCTGGCCAGCAACGCACTGTGGCCGCAGCCCTCGTCATCCGGCGTGAGCGGCAGCGCCAGCCGCGCCACCAACCAGTCTGATGATTGGCGCCGCAGCTATTCCACCGGCGTCTCGCTGGGTTGGGAAGTGGACCTGTGGGGCCGCCTGCGCACCCAGCGCGACATCGCCCGCTGGGAAGCCGAGGCCAGCGAGGAAGATCGGCAGAACACCGCGCTGCTGGTGATCAGCGACACCATCACCCAGTACTGGAACCTGGCCTACCTCAACCAGTCGATCGCCACCGGCCAGGCCAACCTGGAGCGCCTGGAACGCACCCGCGAACTGGTGCAGGCCCGCTTCGACGCCGGTGCGGTATCGCGCCTGGAAGTGCGCCAGGCACTGCAGAACCTGCAGTCGCAGCGGTCCTCGCAGAGCGCGCTGGAACAGCAGCGGGTGGAGGTGCGCAACGCGCTGACCGTGCTGCTGGACGGCACGCCCTGGCCCCAGCAGGACGAACCACAGGACCTGCTGGGCGCACGCAGCCCAGCCATCAGCGAAGGCCTGCCGACCGATCTGCTCGGCCGCCGCCCCGATCTGCGCGCGGCCGAACTTCGCCTGCGCAACAGCCTGAAGACCATCAAGGTCACCGCCACCCAGTACTACCCTGCGCTGAGCCTGACCGGCAGCCTCGGTTCCAGCGCGACCTCGCTGGGCGACGTACTGCGCAACCCGGTGGCCACGCTGGGCGCCGGCCTGTCGCTGCCGTTCCTCAACCTGCAGCGTGCGCAGCTGGATACCGATATCGCCGGCACCGCCTACCAGATCGCCGCCAGCAACTTCCGCAAGACGCTGTATACCGCGCTCTCGGAAGTGGACAACGCACTGTCGGCGCGCGAGCAGCTGGCGCGCCAGGTGGCGGCCTCGCAGGCTTCATACGACGAAGCGGTGGAAGTGGAACGCGCGCAGGAAGTGCGTTACCGCGTGGGTGCCACCGATCTGCGCACCTGGCTGGAAGCGCAGCAGACCCGGCGTGATGCCGAACTGTCGCTGGCACGCGCGCGCCAGGGCCAGCTCAACAACGACGTGACGCTGTTCAAGGCGTTGGGCGGCAGCGCGGGGTGAGGCGGGACATGAAACGGGGTCAGATCCCTTTTCCCATTGGAAAAGGGATCTGACCCCGATCACATCGCGCTGGCCGATCAACCGCGCTGGCGCACGGCCTCGAACAGGCTGACGCCGGCGGCGACGGAGACGTTCAGGCTCTCGATCTCGCCCGGCATCGGGATCTTGACCAGGCCATCGCAGTTCTCGCGGGTCAGGCGGCGCAGGCCATCGGCTTCGCCGCCCAGCACCAGCGCGATATTGCCCTTCAGGTCCAGCTGGTACAGCGAGGCCGTGGCTTCACCGGCCAGGCCGTAGATCCATACGCCCTGCTTCTGCAGGTCCTTCAGGCAGCGCGAGAGGTTGGTCACCGCCACCACCGGGATCAGGTCGGCGGCACCGGCCGAAGTCTTGCGCACAGTGGCATTGACCGTGGCCGACTTGTCCTTCGGGATGATCACCGCGGTCGCCCCGGCGGCAGCGGCCGAGCGCAGGCAGGCGCCGAGGTTGTGCGGGTCCTGCACCTCGTCGAGCACCAGCAGCAGGGCCTTGCCCTCGGCCGCGGTGACCAGCCCTTCCAGCTCGTTCTCGCTGTAGGTACGGGCGGCGGCGTAGCGCGCGGCCACGCCCTGGTGGCGCACCGAACCGCCAACACCGTCCAGCGCCTGGCTGTTCACCTTGCGCACATCGATGCCCTTGCGGCGGGCGTTCTCTTCGATCTCGGTCAGGCGCGGGTTCTTCGCACCGGCCTCGACCAGCACTTCGCGGACGTTCTCGGCGTCGTTCTCGATGGAGGAGGCGACGGCGTTGACGCCGACAATCCACTGGCTGTTCTTGCTCATGCGGGCGGGGACCGGAAAGGGGGTGGCTATGGTAGAGCATCGGCAGGCCGGGCGCTGCGACCGGCCGCAGAGGGGCGTTACCGACTGCGCGGCGGCCAGTGCGGGGTGTCGTGGTCGGGGTGCTGGTGGGAGACGATGGTGGCCAGGAACTCCAGCGCGGCGACGTCGTCCTCGGTGCGCCGCGCCGGCAGGCCGGACAGGCTGTCGACGAACGGCAGCTTGCGCTCCACCCCGTACTGGATCGTCGGTGGCAGGCGTTCCGGCTCATCGAAGGCGCCGGCAGCCACGGCCACGCCATCCGGGGCTTCATAGGTCAGGGGTGTACCGCAGTCGGCGCAGAAACCACGCCGCACCAGGTTGGACGACTGGAAATAGCGCGGCTGGCCGCGGGTCCAGCTGAACTGCACGCCGCGCACGGATACCAGCGGCGCGTAATAGGCACCGAACGCCTTCTGGCACATCCGGCAATGGCAGATCGAGCTGTCGGTGAGCTCGCCACGCGCCTGGAAGCGGACCGCGCCGCACTGGCAGCCGCCACTGTATTCGGGTTGGCCTTGCATGCTGGGGTTCCTCCGGAACGTCGTGCCAACCAAGGTTGGCACCTACCGGGTGAGGTTGGCACCTACCGGGTGAGGTGGATGCCGACCGGGTGAGGTGGGTGCCGACCGTTGGTCGGCACACCTTTCAATACTTCTTCTTGGTGCGCTTGGCCGGCTTGCCCCGCTCGGGCGGCGGCGGCGGCAGGCCATCGCCCTCGTCCTCGCCCTTGTGCTCGACCAGGCGGAAGTCGATCTTGCGCTCTTCCATGCTGGCCTTCAGCACCAGGATCCGCACGCGGTCACCCAGCCGGTAGCTGCTGCCGCGGCGTTCGCCGGTCAGCGTTTTGCGGGTGGCGTCGAACTTGTAATAGTCCTGCGGCAGCTGGGTCACATGCACCAGGCCCTGCACCTTGGACTCGTCCAGTTCCACGAACAGGCCGAAGCTGGTCACGCCGCTGATCACGCCGTCGAACTGGCCGCCCACGTGCTTTTCCATCCACGCCGCGCGGTAACGCTCGTCGACCTCGCGCTCGGCTTCGTCGGCACGGCGCTCGCGCTCGGAACACTGCAGCGCCAGGGCCGCCATTTCGCGCGCGTTGTAGGTGAACTTGTCCAGCGGCTTGCCGGACAACGCATGCTTGATCGCACGGTGCACCAGCAGGTCGGGGTAACGGCGGATCGGCGAGGTGAAGTGCGCGTACGCCTCCAGCGCCAGGCCGAAGTGGCCGTGATTCTCCGGGCTGTAGATCGCCAGGCTCTGGCTGCGCAGCAACACCGATTCCAGCAGCGTGGCATCGGGGCGGTCGCGGATCTTCTTCAGCAGCTTGGTGTAATCGCCCGGGCGCACCTTCGACCACGGCGGCAGGCTCAGCTTGAACTCCTTGAGGAATTCCAGCAGGTCGGCGTACTTGGTTTCCGGCGGCTTCTCGTGGACGCGGTACGGCGCCGGCACATGGCGCGACAGCAGGTACCTGGCGGCCTCGACGTTGGCTGCGATCATGCACTCCTCGATCAGCTTGTGCGCGTCGTTGCGCACCAGCATGCCGGCCTGGGTCACTTCACCACGGTTGTCCAGCACGAAGCGCACTTCACTGCTTTCGAATTCGATGGCACCGCGCTTGGCGCGTGCCTTGGACAGCACCTTGTACAGCTGGTGCAGGCGCTGCACCTGCGGCAGCAGGTCGCCCATCCAGGCCTTGGTATCGGCATCGTCCTCGCCCACCGCCTTCCACACCTGGGTGTAGGTCAGGCGCGCATGCGAGTTCATCACCGCCTCGTAGAAGCGCGAATGCGTGACCAGGCCATCGCGGTCGATCTGCATGTCGCAGACAAAGCACATGCGGTCGACCTTCGGCATCAGCGAGCAGATGCCGTTGGACAGTGTCTCCGGCAGCATCGGCACCACGAAGCCCGGGAAGTACACCGACGTCGCACGCTTCTGCGCCTCTTCATCCAGCGGCGTACCAGGGCGAACGTAATTCGAGACGTCGGCAATCGCCACCACCAGGCGGAAACCCTCGGCATTCGGCTCGCAGTACACCGCGTCGTCGAAGTCCTTGGCATCCTCGCCATCGATGGTGACCAGCGGCGTGCTGCGCAGGTCGACACGGTCGCCAATCATCGCCGGCTCGACCACCAGCGGCACCGAGGCCGCTTCGTCCAGCACCTCCTGCGGGAACTCGAACGGCAGCTCGTGGCCATGGATGGCAGTCTCCACCACCAGCGACGCGGTCAGCTTGTCGCCGAGCACCGCGATGATGCGGCCGATCGGCGGGCGGCGGCTGTCCGGCGCCTGGGTCAGTTCACAGACCACCAGCTGGCCGTCGCGCGCGCCACCGGTCTGGTCCGGCGGCACCTGCACGTTGCGCTGCACGCGCTTGTCGTCGGGCACCACGTAGTTGATGCCCATCTCGATGCTGAAGCGGCCGATCAGGCGGGTCATGCCGCGCTCCAGCACGCGGGCGATGCTGCCTTCGCGACGGCCACGGTGATCGATCCCGGTCACGCGGGCCAGCACCTTGTCGCCGTGCATGACCTTGCGCATTTCATAAGGCGGCAGGAACAGGTCGTCGCCGCCCTCGACCGGGCGCAGGAAGCCGAACCCTTCCGGGTTGGCGATCACCACACCGGTGACCAAATTCAGGGTCTGGATCGGGGCGAAACCGCCGCGACGGTTCTGCACCAGCTGGCCGTCGCGGACCATCGCACCGAGCCGGCGCGACAGCGCTTCGGCCCGGTCCGGAGCGGTCAGGCCCAGGCGCGCGCCCAGTTCCTCGGCGGTCTGCGGCCCTTCGCAGCGCTCCAGCAGGGCCAGGATGGCCTCGCGGCTGGCGATGGGCTGTTCGTACTTCTCCGCTTCGCGGGCGGCATAGGGATCGTCGATCACCTTGCCGGCCGGCGGCAGCTTGCGGCCCGGGGCCGGGCCCGGTGCATCGGTACTGCGGACCTTGCGGCCGCGTGGCGGTGCACCGCCTTCATTCAATTCGGGGAACCAGCCCGGCAGCGGCTTGCCCGGCTTGGTGGTGCGGGCTGCACCCGCCTTGGCGCCCTTGTTCGGGGCCTGGCTGCGGGACTTGCTCCCGCCCTTGCTTGGTTTTTTGGTAGTCATCGCCCTACATGGTAGCCGCTGGCGGCGTGCAGAACGGGTCAGCGGTCGCCTTCAAGCGATCGCGTCAAAAATATTCAGGAAGTCGTTGACAGCCTGCGGATTCATCTTCACAATTGCGCCTCTGGAACGCCCAGGTGGCGGAATTGGTAGACGCACTAGTTTCAGGTACTAGCGGGTAAAACCGTGGAGGTTCGAGTCCTCTCCTGGGCACCAACGAAAAAACTCCTCGCTTCGGCGGGGATTTTTTTTGCCTGTGATCCGGCAGCCGGGGTCGGATTCCTTTCCAGAGGAAAGGGCTCTGGCCCCAAGCGAGTGAGATGGGGGGCAGAGCCCGTTTCGCATGCGCAACGGCAACCGACCCGGGATCAGCAAAAAGTGTTGACACCCCCGTCACGGCACCCCATAATCTCGCTCCTCGACGCCCAGGTGGCGGAATTGGTAGACGCACTAGTTTCAGGTACTAGCGGGTAAAACCGTGGAGGTTCGAGTCCTCTCCTGGGCACCACGTCGAGAATGAGAAAAACCCGCGAAAGCGGGTTTTTTCATGCCCCGGATCCGGCATCAGAACAACGGCCGCAGCACCAGTTCCAGCCCGAGCAGCAGCAGGAACCCCAGAAAGCAGGCGCGGAACACGCGCGCGCTGATGCGCTGCCGGATCACCTGGCCCAGCCACATGCCCAGCAGCGCCGGCAGCACCGCCAGCGCACTCAGCCCCAGCTGCTGGATGCCGAACGCACCGTGCAGCACCAGACCGGTGGTCAGCGAAATCGTCGACACGGTGAACGCCAGCCCGAGCGCCTGCACCAGCTCCTCGCGCTGCAATCCCAGCGACTGCAGGTACGGCACCGCCGGCATCACGAACACACCCGTCGCCCCCGTCACCACGCCGGACAGCGCACCCACCAGCGGCCCCAGCCAGCGCTCGCGCCGCTGCGGCACGCGGAACACCGGCGCGAGCAACGCATAGGCGGCATAGACCACCAATGCCACGCCCAGCGCAACGCGCGACCAGGTGCGATCGACCCGCACCAGCAGTGCGGCCGAACCCAGCGTCACCACCACCACGGCAAGCATCATCGGCCACAAACGCCGCACGATGTGGCCCAGCGACGGCCCGGACAGCAGTTGCCACGCATTGGTGACGAAGGTTGGAATGAACAGCATCGACGCCGCCGCCACCGGTGACAGGGTGCTGCCCAGCAGGCCCATCGCCACCGTCGGCAACCCCATCCCTGTCACGCCCTTGACCACGCCGGCCAGCACGAACACCACCACCAGCAGCAAATAGAAGTATGTCGATTCATGCATGGCTTCATTGGACCGGGCCCTCGCCAGGCGCACAATGCGGTCTTCCCGGCCCAGCCTTCGGCTGACCCGAAGGCGCCGGATCAGCAATGAGGCACGACATGCGGATGGACATCGCCGACCTGCGCCTGTTCCTGGCAATCGCCGAAGCCGGCAGCATCACCGCCGGCGCGGCACAGGCAAACCTGGCATTGGGTTCAGCCAGCGAGCGCCTGCGCACGATCGAAGCCGATGCCGGCACCGCGCTGTTGCACCGGCACCCACGCGGCGTCAGCCTGACCGAGGCCGGCGCCGCCCTCGCCCACCACGCACGCCTGATCCTGCAGCAGCAGGCACAGCTGCGTGGCGAACTACAGGCGTTCGCGCAGGGTGCGCGCGGCACCCTGCACCTGTATGCCAACACCGCCGCGCTGACCAACTACCTGCCCTCGCGGCTCGCGCCGTGGCTGGCCGAACGCCCACGCCTGCATGTGGAACTGCTGGAGCGCACCAGCCCCGAGGTCGTGCGTGCGATCAATGCGGGCCAGGCCGAGGCCGGCATCATCAGTGATGCGGTCGACGCTGCCGGCCTGCAGCAGCATGTGGTTGCCGAAGACCCGCTGGTGATGCTGCTGCCGGCCGATCACCGCCTCGCCTCGCGGCGCAGCGTGACCTTCGTCGAGGTTGCCGGCGAGACCTTCGTTGCCCTGGCCGATGGCAATGCACTGCAGACCTACATCGAGGACCAGGCGCGCGACATCGGGCGCCGCCTGGATGTACGCATCCGCATGAAGACCTTCGAAGGCGTGTGCATCATGGTCGGCCACGGCATCGGCGTCGGCATCGTGCCGCGGACCATCGCGCGCCAGCATCGGCGCAGCACGCACACCGTCGCCGTACCGCTCGCCGATGCGTGGGCGCAACGACGCCTGTGCGCGTGCTTTGCCGAGTGGACACGACTGTCACCGGCGATGCGCAGCCTGCTGCATCACCTGGGCGTGCAGCCCCAGAAAAAAGTGTGAAATGTTGTTGACACATCTTCTGTGGCTCCCCATAATTCATCTCCTGAGTCGCCCAGGTGGCGGAATTGGTAGACGCACTAGTTTCAGGTACTAGCGGGTAAAACCGTGGAGGTTCGAGTCCTCTCCTGGGCACCACGACTCAAGATGATCAAACCCGCGAAAGCGGGTTTTTTCGTTTCCGGGGTCTGGGAATTCACGCCCGAGATCCACCCATGCGTGGCGTGGATCCACCAAAAGAAAAACCCCGCCTTGCGGCGGGGTTTCTGCGTTTCAACAGCAATGAACGGTCAGTGCCCGCCGCCGGCGGCAGCACCTGCACCCGCGCCGAACGGCGGCTTGGCCAGCCACAGGAACGTGATGATCGCCAGGAAGATCCAGCCCAGCAGGAAGAAGATGTCGTTGAAGCCCATCTGCGATGCCTGGTGGTTGATCATGTTGTTCAGTACCGCTGCACCGTGTTGCAGGTCGCCCTGCCCCATCGCCGTCACCTGGTCCTGCATGCCGGGCTGATAGGCCGAGATGTGCTCGGTCAGGTCGGCATGGTGCACCTGGGTACGCCGCGCCCACAGCCACGTCGTCAGTGACGCCGCGAAGCTGCCACCCAGCGTACGCAGGAACGTGGCCAGGCCGGAGCCCGCCGCGATCTCGCGCCCATCCAGGTCCGACAGCAGGATCTGCAGCACCGGCATGAAGAACAGCGCGACGCCGATGCCCATGATCAGCTGCACGCCGGCCACGTGCATGTAGTCCACCTGCAGGTTGAAGTTCGAACGCAGGAAGCTGGTCATCGACAGCACGATGAAGGCCACCGTGGCCAGCATGCGCATGTCGAAGCGCGATGCGTACTTGCCGACGAATGGCGTCATGATCACCGGCAGGATGCCGATCGGCGCCGTCGCCAGGCCTGCCCAGATCGCGGTGTAGCCCATGTCACGCTGCAGCCACTGCGGGATCAGCAGCGCCACGCTGAAGAACGCCGCGTAGGCCACCACCATCGCCAGCGTACCGGCGCGGAAGTTGCGGTGCCGGAACAGCTTCAGGTCGACGATCGGATCCTTGTCGGTCAGCTCCCAGATCAGGAACACCGTCAGCGTCACCACCGCCACGCAGGCCAGCACCACGATCTTCATCGACGAGAACCAGTCCTCGTCGTTGCCCAGGTCGAGCACCAGCTGCAGGGCACCGACACCGATCACCAGGGTGACCAGGCCGACGTAGTCCATCTTCGGCTTCTCGATCTGCTCCGGGCGTCCCTTCAGCTGGTTGCCCACCACCAGCGCGGCGAAGATGCCCAGTGGCACGTTGATCAGGAAGATCCATTCCCAGCTGTAGTTGTCGGTGATCCAACCACCGAGGATCGGACCGCAGATGGGCGCCACCACCGTGATCATCGCCAGCAGCGCCAATGCCTGTCCGCGTTTCTCGCGCGGATAGATCGAGACCAGCAGCGACTGCGTGATCGGGTACATCGGGCCGGCCACGAAACCCTGCAGCGCACGCGACAGCACCAGCATGCCCATGCTCTGCGCCAGGCCGCACAGCAGCGAGGTGATGACGAAGGCCAGCGTGGCCCAGACGAACAGCTTGCGCTCGCCGAAGCGACGGCTGAGCCAGCCGGTCAGCGGCAGCGCGATGGCCGTGCTGACCGCGAACGAAGTGATGACCCAGGTCGCCTGCTGCGAGCTGGCGCCGAGATTACCGGCGATGGTCGGCAGTGAAACGTTGGCGATGGTGGTGTCGAGCACCTGCATGAACGACGCCATCGCCAGGCCCACGGTGCACAGGGCGACGCTGGGTGGCAGGAACCCGGAGGCCGCACCCGGCGCCGCCGGTGCACCCGGAGCGCCGGGTGCGGCTGGAGCTTGTGCGGACATGGCGACCTCAGCCCACCTTTGCCTGTTGCTGCGGCAGGTTGCCCTGGATGATCGTGTGGATCACCTCATCGGCATCATGCAGCTGCTTGGCATATACGTCGGTGTCGAACACGGTGCCCTTGGCCGGGGTGCTCGGCAGTACTTCACCCTTCTGGTCGCGCAGGCTCACTTCGGCCTTCATCGACAGGCCGATGCGCAGCGGGTGTTCGGCCAGCTGCTTGGCATCGATGGCGATGCGCACCGGCACGCGCTGCACGATCTTGATCCAGTTGCCGCTGGCGTTCTGCGCCGGCAACAGCGAGAACGCCGAGCCGGTACCCAGGCCCAGGCTCTGGATGCGGCCCTTGTACTTCACGTCACCGGCATACAGGTCCGACTTCAGCTCCACTTCCTGGCCCAGGCGCATATGGCGCAGCTGGGTTTCCTTGAAGTTGGCCTCGACCCACATCTGCTCGGTCGGCACCACGGCCATCAGGGCATTGCCCGGCTGCACGCGCTGGCCCACCTGCACCGAACGACGGGCAACGTAGCCGGTGACCGGCGCGACGATGCCGGCGCGGGCGTTGTTGAGGAAGGCCTGGCGCAGCTGCGCGGCGGCGGCCTGCACGTCCGGCTGGGTGGCGATCACGGTGTCGTCGACCAGCGCGCGGTTGCGCTCGACGGTCTCGCGCGAACCGGCAACGGCCGCTTCGGCCGCAGCCAGCTCGTCGCGGGCGTGGGCCAGTTCTTCGTTGGAAATGGCGCCAGTGGCGGCCAGATCCTTGCGGCGGGCGAAGTCCTCGCGCACGCGCTTCAGGGTCACCTGGCGGGCGTTCAGGTCCGCCTGCGCGCCTTCCACGCTGCGGTACAGGCCACGGGTCTGGCGCACGGTCTTGGCCAGGTTGGCTTCGGCCTGCTGCAGCGCCACCGAAGTGTCGGACGGGTCCAGCTGCACCAGCAGCTGGCCGCGCTCCACGCGCATGCCGTCATCGGCATTGATGGCGACCACGGTACCGGCCACCAGCGGGGTGATCTGCACCTGGTTGCCCTGCACGTAGGCATCGTCGGTCTCTTCGAACCAACGGCCGAACATGAAGTACCACAGCGCCAGGGCGGCAAGCAGCAGCACGACGATCACGAACAGGCCGCGCAGCAGGTTGCCGCGGCGGTTGGGGGCGGCCGGGGCCGCGGTGTCTTGGGTCTGGCTCATGGCGGGCGTCTTCAGGAATGCGAGGAATCGGAATGGGAGGCGATCGGTGCGCGGTCGGTGTCGGCGGGCTGGAAACCACCGCCCAACGCCTTGCTCAGGCGCACCGAGGTCTGCACCTGCTGCGACTGCAGGCCGGCCAGCTGCTGCTGCGACTGCAGCAGGGTGGACTGCGCGGTCAGCACGTCCAGGTAGCTGCCGATGCCGGCGCGGTAGCGCTGCTGGGCCAGGTCGAAGGCCGAGCGTGCGGTGTCCACTGCCTGCTGCTGCGCGTGCGCCTGCTGCGCCAGCGAGCGCACCGCGTTGACCTGGTCGGCGACGTCGCGCAGTGCATCGAGCACGGCCTGGTTGTAGTTGGCCACCGCCAGGTCGTACTGCGCGTCGGTGTTGGCCAGGTTGGCGCGCAGCTTGCCGCCTTCGAAGATCGGCAGGCTCAACGCCGGGCCGATGTAGGCGAAGGTCGAGCTGCTCTTCAGCAGGTCACCCACGTTCGGGGCGACCACGCCGGCCAGCGCGGTCAGGTTGAAGCTCGGGTAGAACTTGGTCTTGGCGACCTTGATCTGCTTGTCGGCCGCTTCCACGCGCCAGCGCGCAGCCACGATGTCGGGGCGACGGCCGAGCAGTTCGCTGGGCAGTACGCCCGGCAGCTGCAGTGCCATCGGGTTCAACGGCTGCGGGCGCTGGATCGACAGGCCACGGTCCGGCCCCTTGCCGACCAGTGCAGCCAGCGCGGTGCGGGCGGCGTCGATGCGCTGCTGCGCGGCCAGCACCTGCTGCTGCGCGGCCGGCACGCGGGCCTCGGCCTGGCGCACCTGCAGATCGCTGTCGATGCCGGCGCTGCGGCGCTGGCGGGTCAGCTGCAGCGATTTCTGCGAGCGGGTCAGTTCTTCCTCGGCCACGTCGTTGAGCTGCCACGCGTAGGCCAGGTCGGCATAGGCCTGGGCAATGCCGGTGGACAGGTTCAGGCGTGCGGCCTGGGCTTCAACGGTGGCGGCATGCGCGCCATCCACGGCGGCTTCCCAGGCAGCGCGCTTGCCGCCCCACAGGTCCACGCCGTAGCTGAAATCGAAGGCGACCTGGCTGCTGCCGCCATAGCGGCCGCCCATCTCGCTGCCGACCATCGACTCGGGCAGGCGCAGGCCGGTGTAGCCGCCGGACACCGACAGGCTGGGCAGCTCGTCGGCGCGCGCGGTACCGACCTGGGCCTGGGCCTGGCGCAGGCGCGCGTCGGCGGCGTCCAGGCTCGGATGACCGGCCAGGCCTTCGGCGACCAGTGCGTCCAGCTGCGCATCGCCCAGTGCCTTCCACCAGTCCTGCGCCGGGAAGCCGGCGGCGCTCAGGTCGGTGTCAGCCAGGGTGCGTTCGCTGTGCAGGCTGTCCACGTCAAGCACGTGGCCCTGCGGGTTGAGGCCACGACTGCTGGCGCAGGCGGCCAGGGCCAGCGCCAGCGCTGACACCAGCAGCGCGCGCCCGGACCGGCGGAGAGTGGAATGCGGGATCGGGTTCATGGGGTCGTCAGTGAATCGCGGATTCGGGTAAGGAGGGACAGCAGCAGCGTGCGCTCGTCGGCGGAAAGATCACGCAGCGCGTAATCCATCACCGCGTCGCCGCGCAGCTTCAGCCGCGCCCACAACGCACGGCCTTCGTCGGTCAGCACGATCTGCAGTGCCCGCCGGTCCTGCGCATGCGCCTCGCGGCGGACGCAGCCCAGCGCCTCCAGCTTGTCCAGCAGGCGGGTGACCGCGCTGGGCACCTGGTCGATGGCCTGGGCCAGTTCGTTGGCGGTGCAGGGCGCCATGTGGGAAAGCACCTTCAACCCGATGTAATGGGTGAAGCCGATTCCCAGATCTTCTTCCGCCATGGACGCGTCGAGTTGGCGCACCAGGCCGTCGCGCACCTGGCGCAGCAGCAGGCCGAAGCTGGGAGGAGTGGTTGCAGGACAGATCATGGGGGAGCATTCTCTTCCAAAAAAAATATTTCTCAATGGAAATATTCGATCTGGCATCGAATGCTGTGTTGCAGCAGCGGGCTCGATCAGTGAAGGCGCCTACCTTAATGATCTGGTCAGGTGGCCCGGTAGTACAATCCAGCCAATGGATGTCACATTTCAGCCAGCGGACATGATGAACAAGGCAGAAATTCAGGTTCCCAAACGCCTACTCAGAGATGAGGCACTGGACTGGTTCGAGCGCAACGACGGCCCGCCGGTCATCGCCTTCCGCTTCGACAGCCAGCAGGGCCTGGCCCGCGAGGTCGACTGGCACCACCACCAGCGTGCCCAGTTGATCTGCGTCGAACGCGGCCTGCTGACCACCCGCACCTCGCATGGCACGTGGTCGCTGGCGCCGGGCTCGGCCGGCTGGATGCCGCCGCTGGAACCGCACACCGTCACCCTCGACGGCCCGTTGCGCGGCTGGGGCATGGCACTGGCTGCACCGGCCTGCGCCACCCTGCCCGCCGCCCCCCTGCGTGCTGGGCCTGTCCAAGCTGGCGCAGGCGCTGGCCGACCGCATCTGCGAATGGCCGCTCGGCCATGACACCACGCCCGAGCGCCAGCACATCATCGACGTGCTGCTGGACGAGATCCGCACCGCGCCGCGCCAGCGCATGCACCTGCCGATGCCGCACGACCGGCGCCTGCTGAAGATCGCCTCGCAGTTGCTGGCCGACCCCTCCGACGAACGCAGCCTGGCCGAATGGGCGCATTGGGCCGGTCTGTCACCGCGCAGCCTGACCCGTCACTTCCGCGACGAGACCACGCTCAGCTTCGCCCAGTGGCGGCAGCAGGCGCGCCTGTCAGAGGCCCTGCGCCAGCTGACCGACGGCCGCAGCGTGGCCGACATCGCCCACGCGCTGGGCTTCAGCAGCGCCAGCGCGTTCGTTACCGTGTTCCGCCGCCACTTCGGGCTGCCGCCCGGTCGCTACCTGGCACGGGCCGGGCACGGCCTGGAAACCGGGCTGGACCCTGCGCGCGGCTTGGCATCCCCCGCCGCATCCGGATAATCACAGGATTGCGAGCGGCGACCGCCGTCGCCGCCTCCCGACAACAGGTAACAACGCCGCATGACCGAACTTGCCCGCCCCGTGTTCCACGGATTCGAACAACTGCCGCTGCGCGAGTACGCCGAACGCGCCTACCTCGACTACTCGATGTATGTGGTCCTGGACCGCGCCCTGCCGTTCATCGGCGACGGCCTGAAGCCGGTGCAGCGCCGCATCATCTATTCGATGAGCGAGCTGGGCCTGAATGCCGCGTCCAAACCGAAGAAGTCCGCGCGCACCGTCGGTGACGTCATCGGTAAGTACCACCCGCACGGCGACAGCGCGTGCTACGAGGCCCTGGTGCTGATGGCACAGCCGTTCTCGTACCGCTATCCGCTGATCGAGGGCCAGGGCAACTTCGGCTCCAGCGACGACCCGAAGTCGTTCGCGGCGATGCGTTACACCGAATCCAAGCTGCCCCCGATCGCCGAAGTGCTGCTGGGCGAACTGGGCCAGGGCACCACCGACTGGGCACCGAACTTCGACGGCACCCTGCAGGAGCCGACCTGGATGCCGGCACGGCTGCCGCACCTGCTGCTCAACGGCACCACCGGCATCGCCGTGGGCATGGCCACCGACGTGCCGCCGCATAATCTCAACGAGATCGTCAGCGCACTGCTGCACCTGCTGGACAACCCCGATGCCAGCGTGCGCGACCTGTGCGAGCACGTGCAGGGCCCGGACTATCCGTCCAGCGCCGAGATCATCACATCGGCCAACGACCTGCGGAACATCTACGAGACCGGCAACGGCAGCGTGCGTGCACGTGCGACCTTCACCAAGGAGGCCAGCAACATCGTGGTGACGGCGCTGCCGTTCCAGGTGTCGCCGTCGAAGGTGATCGAGCAGATCGCCGCGCAGATGCGCGCCAAGAAGCTGCCGTGGCTGGAGGACATCCGCGACGAATCCGACCACGCCAACCCGGTGCGCGTGGTGCTGGTGCCACGTTCCAACCGCGTCGACGCGGACCAGCTGATGGGCCACCTGTTCGCGACCACGGACCTGGAGCGCAGCTACCGCGTCAACCTCAACGTGATCGGGCTGGACGGCCGTCCGCAGGTGAAGAACCTGAAGATGCTGCTCAGCGAATGGCTGACCTTCCGCAGCAACACCGTCACCCGCCGCCTGCAGCACCGCCTGCAGAAGGTCGAGCGCCGCCTGCACCTGCTGGAAGGCCTGCTGGTCGCCTTCCTCAACCTGGACGAGGTGATCCACATCATCCGTACCGAGGACGAACCGAAGGCGGCGCTGATCGCGCGCTTCGGCCTGTCCGAGGAACAGGCCGAGTACATCCTGGAAACCAAGCTGAAGCAGCTGGCCCGCCTGGAAGAGATGAAGATCCGCGGCGAGCAGGACGAGCTGGCCAAGGAGCGCGAGAAGATCCTCGGCATCCTCGACAGCAAGGCCAAGCTGAAGAAGCTGATCCGCGACGAACTGACCGCCGACGCCAGGAAGTTCGGCGACGCACGCCGCTCGCCGCTGGTGCAGCGCCAGGCCGCGCAGGCCATCGACGAGACCGAGCTGGTGCCGAGCGAGCCGATGACCGTGGTGCTGTCGGAGAAGGGCTGGATCCGAGCGGCCAAGGGCCACGACGTCGATGCGTCCGCCCTGTCCTACCGCGACGGCGACGCCCTGCAGGGCGCAGTGCGTGCGCGCAGCACCCAGCAGGTCGCGTTCCTCGACAGCGAGGGCCGCGCCTACTCGACGCCGGTGCACACCCTGCCCTCCGCGCGTGGCAATGGCGAACCGCTGACCGGCCGCTTCTCGCCGGCAGCGGGTACCAGCTTCGTGACCCTGGCCAGTGCCGAGCCGGATGCCCGCTTCGTGCTGGCCTCCAGCCACGGCTACGGCTTCGTCACCCGCTTCGAGAACCTGATCGGTCGCAACAAGGCCGGCAAGGCGATGCTGAACCTGTCGTCCGGCTCGTCGGTGCTCACCCCGTCGATGGTCGCCAACGTGGCCACCGACCGCATCGTGGCGGTGACCAGTTCCGGCAACCTGCTGGCGATCGCCGCCAACGACCTGCCGGAACTGGACAAGGGCAAGGGCAACAAGATCATCGAGATCCCGAAGGCCAAGCTCGCCACCGAACGCGTGGTCGCCATCGTGGCGATCAGCCCGGGGCAGACCCTGCAGGTGCGCAGCGGCCAGCGCACCATGGGCCTGAAGTTCAACGAGCTCGACGCCTACCTCGGCGCCCGTGCCACCCGCGGCCACCTGCTGCCGCGCGGCTGGCAGAAGGTGGAAGGGCTGTCGGTCGAATAAGAGGTACGGGGGTCGGATCCCTTTCCATGGGAAAGGGCTCTGACCCCAGGCACGAAAAAGCCGGGGCATTCCCCGGCTTTTTCGTTGTCGGCTGGCGGGCGGTGGAGCGGCTGGCGGGCGAAGGCTGGCTGGCGGTGCTCCGGTGCTGGCGGGCGACAGAACGCTGTGCTGCTGGTGGAGCCGACCGCTGGTCGGCTGCTTTTGGCTCCTGGTAGAGCCGACCGCTGGTCGGCTGCTTTCTGCAGAGCAGCCGACCAGCGGTCGGCTCTACCAGAAGGCAGCCGAGCATTGGCTCGGCTCTACAAAAACGATGCCCGCTCAGTGCGCCGGGGCGCCGTTGCCGTCGATCTTGCTCAGCTGGTACAGCTCCAGGCCGATGCGCTTGATCAGGCCCAGCTGCTGCTCCAGCCACCAGGCGTGGTCTTCCTCGGTGTCCTTCAGCTGCGCCAGCAGGATGTCGCGGCTCACGTAATCGCCCTTCTCCTCGCACAGCTTCATGCCGGCGGCGAGATTGTTCCGAACGGCGTATTCAGTATCGAGATCCTTCTGCAGCATCTCCTCCACGGTCTTGCCCGGCTCGGTGGCATGCGGGCGCATGTCCGGGTCGCCACCCAGGAACAGGATCCGGCGGAGCAGCGCATCGGCATGCTGGGTTTCCTCTTCCATCTCGTGGTTCAGGCGCTCGTACAGCGCGAACAGGCCCTGGTCCTCGTAGCGGCGGGAATGGATGAAGTACTGGTCGCGCGCAGCAAGCTCGCCGCGCAGCAGTTCCTTCAGGCAGGCGATGACGTCCGGGTTGCCTTTCATGGGGGGGCTCCTGTGAATCGATGCGGCATAGGGTGCCGCATTTCAAAATACGGTGATCTAATCGGAATCAGTCGCAGTTGCGCCTGCGGCTACAATCGGCCCACGAGTTCGGAAAGGACGTGCGATGCGACGTACATGGCGTTGGGTGCTGGGCGTGTTGATCGCCATCGTGCTGGTCACCGCACTGGTGCTGTGGCTGCTGCTGCGCGGCAGCCTGGCCGACCTGGACGGCGAGCATGCGCTGCCGGGGCTGGCCAAGCCGGTCACCATCGAGCGCGATGGGCTGGGCGTGGTCACCATCACTGCCGGCAGCCAGGCCGACGCGATGCGTGCGCTCGGCCGCGTACACGCGCAGGAACGTTATTTCGAGATGGACCTGATGCGCCGCAGTGCCGCTGGCGAGCTGTCGGCGCTGTTCGGGCCGAAGGCCATCGACGCCGACAAGCGCATGCGCGTGCATCGGCTGCGTGCACGCACCGAGGCGAATCTGCAGGCCGCACTGGGCGACAACGGCACGGCCGTGCGCGCCTACGTGGATGGCGTCAACGAAGGCCTGGCCGATCTCTCCGTGCGCCCGTGGGCCTACCTGCTGCTGCGGCAATCACCACAACCGTGGCAGGCCAGCGACAGCGTGCTGACCGGGCTGGCCATGTATGCCGACCTGCAGGACCCCGGCAACCAGACCGAGCTTGCGCTCAGCCGCATCCGCGCAGTGGTGCCGCCGGCGCTGTACGCGCTGATCGCCCACGACGGCACCGAATGGGATGCGCCGCTGTTTGGCGACCCCACCGGCAACGCCGCCCTGCCCGATGCCAGCCAGCTGGACCTGCGCACATTGAAGGGAAAAACGGGCACTGAGCAGGAAGAGGGCGACGTCATCGGCAGCAACAACTTCGCGGTGGCCGGCGCGCTTACCGCCGACGGCCGCGCCATCGTTGCCGACGACATGCACCTGGGCCTGCGTGCACCCGGCCTGTGGTTCCGCGTGCGCCTGCGCTACCCCGACCCGCAGGCCGCCGGCGGCCAGGTCGATGTCACCGGCTTCTCCCTGCCGGGCCTGCCGGCGGTGATCGTCGGCAGCAACGGGCACGTCGCCTGGGGCTTCACCAACAGCTACATCGACACGGCGGACTATCGCACGGAACCGGCCAACGCCGCCGTGACCGTGCACGAAGAGCGCATCGCCGTGGCCGGCCAGGCCGACGTGCTGTTCGCGGTGCGCGAAACCGACTGGGGGCCGATCCTGCATACCCATGCCGATGGCAGTGGCGACGCCCTGCGCTGGGTCGCACACCTGCCCGGTGCCGTACGCCTGGATTTCGCTGACCTGGCCCGCGCCGGTGACCTCGACGGTGCACTGCACTTCGCCGACCGTGCCGGCATCCCCGCACAGAACCTGGTGGTCGGTGATCGCAGCGGGCGCATTGCCTGGCGCCTGATCGGCGCTCGCCCGGACCGCGGCCCCGGCTGTGCACCGGCCGGCTTCAATGCCGCCAGCAACCAGGGCTGCGCGCCGTGGCCGATCCGCAGCGATGCCTCGCCGGCATTGATCGATCCCCCCAACCATCGCCTGTGGACCGCCAATGGACGCGTCCTCGACGGCGAGGCACTCGCCAGCGTCGGCAACGGCGGCTATGACCTGGGTGCGCGGGCGCGGCAGATCCGCGACCTGCTGGCAATCCAGGAGCGCTTCGACGAGCACGACCTGCTGGCGATCCAGCTCGACGACCGCGCGGTGTTCCTGCAGCGCTGGTGGGCTCTGCTGCACGACGTCATCGAACGCAGTGACGACCCTGCGCTGAAGCGTTTGAAGGAGGCCAGCCATCAATGGGGCGGGCGCGCCTCGGCCAGTTCGGTCAGCTACCGGGTGGTGCGTGAATTCCGCACGCAGGTCATGGCCACGCTGTCCGATGCACTGCTGGCCCCGGCCAACGCGCAGCTGGGCGATGCCTACCTGGACCCACGCCTGGCACAGCTGGAAGGCGTGGCCTGGCCGATGCTGGAACAGCGCCCGGCCAACCTGCTGCCACCGGCCTTCGACAGCTGGGATGCGCTGCTGATCGACGCCGCCCGCCGTACCGAGGGTGAGCTGGCCAAGCAGGGGCCGCTGGCCAAGCGCAGCTGGGGTGAACGCAATACCGCGGCGATCTGCCACCCCATCGCACGGGCGCTGCCGGACATCGCCAAGCGCTGGCTGTGCATGCCCGCCGACCGCCTGCCCGGCGACCGGGACATGCCGCGCGTGCAGACGCCGAACTTCGGCGCCTCCGAGCGCATGGTGGTCTCGCCCGGCCACGAGGCCGACGGCATCGTGCACATGCCCGGCGGCCAGAGCGGCCATCCGCTGTCACCGTACTGGGGTGCCGGCCACGAGGACTGGGTGCATGGGCGCCCGACACCGTTCCTGCCGGGCAAGACGCAGCACGTGATGACACTGGTGCCAGCGCGGTAGTGCCGGCCGCTGGCCGGCATCCATGCAGGTGTGTCCAGCATCATCAGGTTGCCGGCCAGCGGCCGGCACTACCGTTCAACGCTCAGGCCCTGCGCCGTTCGATCAGGTTCAGCAGCGGCCCGGTCATCGCCGTGGTCACCAGTGCCATGATCACCAGCACCGCGAACAGGCGGTCACCGAGCAGGCCCAGCTCATACCCCAGGTTGAGCACGATCAGCTCCATCAGGCCGCGGGTGTTCATCAGCGCGCCCAGCCGCCACGCTTCGCGCGTGGGCATGCCGGCACTGCGCGCGGCACTGAAGGTGCCCAGCAGCTTGCCCGTCGTGGCCACCGCGATCACCACCACGCACAGCACGATGTCGCTGGCCTGCAGCGCATCGGCGCGCATGCGCAGCCCGGTCATGGCGAAGAACAACGGCAGCAGCAGCGTGACCGCGAACGGCTCGACACGTGCCATCAGCAGGTCACGCAGCTGCGCGTTGGACGATACCGCGACACCCGCAGCGAACGCGCCGAACAGCGCGTGGATGCCCAGCATCTCGGTGACCAGCGCACTGCCCAGCGACAGCAGCAGGATGCCGAGCAGCCAGCGCCCCTCACGGCCCGGCGCAATCTGCCGGCGCGCGAACCACGGCTTCACCAGCCCCAGCATCAGCGCCACGAACGCGACCACGCACACCAGGTTGAGGCTGGCCGGCAACCAGCCGCTGGCCTGGGCGGCAGCCACGATCAGCGCCAGCAGGCACCACGCGGTGGCATCGCCCAAGGCAGCGCAGGCGATCGCGGTCTGCCCCAGCGGCGTCTGTGTGATCCCGCGGTCGGCCAGGATGCGCAGCAGCACGGGGAAGGCCGTGATGCTCATCGAGATGCCTACGAAAAGTGCGAATGCGGTGAAGCCCACACCCTGTGGGCCATGCTGCGGATACAGCCAGATCGCCAAGGCGACGCCGAGCACGAACGGCACTGCAATGCCGGCATGGCTGACGGTAAAGGCGAAACGCCGACGGCCACGCAGCGCCGCCAGGTCCAGTTCGGCACCGGCCACCAGCAGGAACATCAGCACGCCCAGCTGGCTGAGCATGCCCAGCGGGCCCAGCGAACTGGCCGGGAACAGCGCACCATGCAGCTGCGGCAGCAGGCTGCCAAGCACCAGCGGCCCCATCATCAGGCCAGCGGCCATTTCGCCGATCACCGCCGGCTGTCCCATGCGCTTGAGCAGCGCCCCCGCGCCCTTGGCCACCAGCAGCAGTACCAGCAGCTGCAGCAGGAACAGGCCCAGCGGAGACGCCAGATGCTGCACCCAGCCGCCTTCGGCGGCGACGGAGGCACGGGCAACCGCCTCGGGCGCCGCCGGCCCGGCATACCGCGCCAGCAGCACGCCAGCCAGCAACGGAACCCCGGCCCACGCCAGGTAGCGCCATCCCCATTTCGTGGGCGGCGCGTTGCCGCCTGCCTGTACGTCCATGAACATTCCCCAATGTGCAGGGGGCGATCATACAAAAAGGGGACGGAGGGGATTAAGGCGTTAATGGCACAAACGACTTAATCCCCTCCGTCCCCTTTTGGGGGTGCTCAGGCCAGTGCCTGCTCGTGCACGCCGGCGATCGCGCGACCGGAGGGATCTGCCGCCGCGGCGAAGCTGGCGTCCCAGGCGATGGCCGCGGGCGACGAACAGGCGATCGACTTGCCTCCCGGCACGGTCTCGGCCGCTGCCCGGCTCGGGAAGAACTGCTCGAACAGGTGGCGGTAGTAGTACGCCTCCTTGGTCTGCGGCGGGTTGTGCGGGAAGCGCTTGTCGGCCGCCGCCAGTACACGGTCGCTCACCTGCGCCTCGGCATGTGCCTTCAGCCCATCGATCCAGCCATAGCCCACGCCATCGCTGAACTGTTCCTTCTGCCGCCACAGGATGCTGTCCGGCAGGTAGCCGTCGAACGCCTCGCGCAACACGGCCTTCTCAATGCGGCGGCCGCCAAAACCGGCACCGACCATCTTGTGTGCGGCATCGAAGCGCATCGCCACATCGAGGAACTCACGGTCGAGGAACGGCACGCGTGGCTCCACGCCCCAGGCCATCATCGACTTGTTGGCGCGCAGGCAGTCGTAGTTGTGCAGGGCGTCGAGCTTGCGTACCAGCTCGTCGTGGAATTCACGCGCATCCGGTGCCTTGTGGAAGTACAGGTAGCCACCGAAGATCTCGTCGCTGCCCTCGCCGGAGAGCACCATTTTCACGCCCATCGCCTTGATCCGCCGCGCCAGCAGGAACATCGGCGTCGATGCGCGGATGGTGGTGACGTCGTAGGTCTCGATGTGGCGGATCACCTCCGGCAGCGCATCGAGGCCTTCCTCGAACGTGTACTCGAAACCGTGATGCACGGTGCCCAGCGCTTCGGCGGCGATCGCTGCGGCGGCCAGATCGGGTGAGCCCTTCAAGCCGATCGCGAACGAGTGCAGGCGCGGCCACCAGGCTTCGGTCTGTCCCCCATCCTCGATGCGACGACGTGCATAGCGCGCGGCCACCGCCGCCACCAGCGACGAGTCCAGGCCACCGGACAGCAGCACGCCATAAGGCACATCGCTCATCAGCTGGCGCTCCACCGCATGCTCGAACGCCTGGCGCAGTTCAGCCAGATCGGCCTGGCGGCCCTGCACGTCGGCGTAGTCGCGCCACGGTTGCTGGTAGTAGCGCACCAGCTCACCGCTGGCACTGTCGAAATAGTGGCCCGGCGGGAACTGCGCGACATCGGCACAGGTATCGACCAGCGCCTTCATTTCCGAGGCCACGCGCAAGCGCCCCTGGGCATCGTGGCCCCAGTACAGCGGCACCACGCCCACCGGGTCGCGCGCCACCAGCACGCGTCCACTGTCACGGTCCCACAGCGCGAAGGCGAAGATGCCGTTGAGCTGTTCCAGCCACTGCGCCGGCGCGCCGCCCTGGCGGTAGAGCGCGTTGATCACCTCGCAGTCCGAGCCGGTCTGGAAGTCGTAGGTGGTGGTCAGCGCCGCCTTCAACGCCTGGTGGTTGTAGATCTCGCCGTTCACCGCCAGCGCCAGCTGGCCATCGGCCGACAGCAGCGGCTGCGAACCACCGGCCGGATCGACGATGGCCAGCCGTTCATGGACCAGCAGCGCACCTTCGTCGAGGTACACGCCGCTCCAGTCCGGGCCACGGTGGCGCTGGCGTTGCGACAGTTCCAGCGCGTGGCGGCGCAGGGTGGGAAGATCGTCACCGGCCTGCAGGCCGAAGATTCCGAAGATCGAACACATGGGGGAGCTCCTGTTGGGGAATTTCACGGGTGGGAAGGTGTTCGACCGGCCATCCAGGCCCGGGCAGGCTGCGCCCGGGCACAAAAAAACCCGCATCGGCTGATGCGGGTTTTCTGGTGTCCGGGCGTGTGTTGCTGTCTATCTACCCAGGGCGCAGTCCCGCATCGGCCGCGCACGATTATTCGCGCGCAGATTATTGCGGTTGTTGTTATTGACGGCGGTGGCCAGGCGGATCGACATGGCATCGACCCTACCCCGCTTTCCGGCGCAGCGCAACCGTTGCGTTGGCAACCACTCCCCGGCGCGCATAATGGCGCGCCGTGAAACGTGTAATGGAAATGCAACACCGCACTGGACGCAACGTGGCGCTGGCCGCCCTGCTCTGCCTGGGCCTGGTCGCCTGCCAGACCCTGGCCCCACCGTCGCCCCTGCCGCCGGCCCAGCTGCAGGGCCTGGAACAACGCGGCACCGACGGCAGCTTCGAGGGTGCCTTTGACACTGCGCAAACCTTCGAGCGCTTCAACGATCCACGCGCCATCGCCTACTACGAGCGTGCCGCCGCGGTCACACCCTGGACCTTCCACAACACCAAGGCGGAAGAAGCGCTGGGACGGATCTGGATCTCCGGCACGCTGCGGCATGCCGACAGCCCCCACATCAACCCGGCACCGGTGCTGCGCGCGTCCTGGCGACGTGGCGAACGCGCGTATCTGGCGGCCGCCTACCACGGCAATCCCTATGCGTTCTACGAACTCGCCAAGGCCTATCGTCAGCGAGGCGACGCGCAACAGGCGCTGCGCTGGGACCTGCGCGGAATGATCTACGAGCGCTACCCGAGTTCATCGTCACGGCTACCGGATGCGGTGGCCGCACAGGATGGCACCGTGCATCCACTGGTTGCGCAGATCCAGCGCCGCGCCGAGCGTGGCGATGCCGAAGCGCAGGTAGACCTGGGCGCGCTGCTGGAAAAGGGCATGGGACTGCCGCGCGATCCCGCACGTGCGCTGCAGCTGTACCAGCGTGCCGGCGAGAAGGGCAATGTGTTCGGCCAGTACTTCGCCGGACTGCTGCTGGGCCGCGGTGCACCGGGCGTGGAGAAGGACACCGACGCAGCCGCACGCTGGTTCGCCCGGGCCGAGGCGCAGCGCTTCTACATGGCAGCGCCGAGCTACTGGGAAAAAGCGGTCGAGCCGCCGTTCTTCATTTTTTCTGAGTAGAGCCGAGCCACGCTCGGCTGGGCATTCCCTGCAGAAGCAGCCGAGCATGGCTCGGCTCTACAGGAAAGCAATGCCGGCGAAAGGCGTGCCGACCAACGGTCGGCACCCAGCGTCGCAGGTTCACGCCAGCAGCCGCTCCACCAGCCGCTGGTACAGCCCCGGCAATGCCTCCAGATCGGCCACGCGCACGTTCTCGTCCACCTGGTGGATGCTGGCGTTGACCGGCCCCACTTCGATGCACTGCGCGCCCAAGGGCGCGATGAAGCGTGCATCGGAGGTGCCGCCGCCGGTGCTTTCTTCCGGTGCACGGCCGATGTGCTCGGCCAGCACCGCACGCGCGGTGGCACGCAGCGTGCCCTCCGGGGTGTAGAACGGCTCGCCGCTGCGGTGCCACTTCAGCGTGTACTGCAGGCCATACCGTTCCAGCAGCGCGGTGATCTCCGCTTCCAGCTTCGATGCATCCCAGTGCGGGTTGTAGCGGATGTTGAAATCCACCTCGAGCTCGCCGGGAATCACGTTGTTGGCACCGGTACCGGCATGGATGTTGGAGACCTGCAGGCTGGTCGGCGGGAAACTCTCGTAGCCGTCATCCCAGCGCCGCGCACTCAGCTCGGCCAGGGCCGGCGCCGCCTGGTGGATCGGGTTGCGTGCCTTCTCCGGATACGCCACGTGGCCCTGCACGCCCTGCACGCGCAGCTTGGCCGACAGGCTGCCGCGACGCCCCACGCGCAGCAGGTCACCCAGCGTCGCAGTCGAGGACGGCTCGCCGGTGATGCACCAGTCGATGCGCTGGCCGCGTTCGGCGAACAGGCGTGCGACGTGGCGCACGCCATCGATGGCGTCGCCTTCCTCGTCGCTGGTCAGCAGCACCGCCAGCGTGCCGGGATGATCAGGATGCGCGGCAACGAACTGCTCGGCGGCCACCACGAACGCCGCCACGCTGCCCTTCATGTCGGCGGTGCCACGGCCGTACAGCACGCCGTCACGGATCTGCGGCATGAACGGGTCGCTGGCCCAGGCCTCACGCGGGCCCGTCGGCACCACGTCGGTATGGCCCAGCAGCACCAGTACCGGCGCGCCCTGGCCGTGGGTCGCCCACAGGTTGTCGACCTCACCCAACCGCAGGTGATCGCACTGGAACCCGGCCTGCTTCAGGCGTGCCGCCAGCAGCGCCTGGCAACCGGCATCATCGGGCGTCACCGAGGGCCGCGCGATCAGCTCGCAGGTCAGGTCGAGCACCGCGCTCATGCGTCACCCACGCCGAAGCGGGCCTTGAAGCCGTTGTCGCTGAAGCCCTGGCTGACCGTGCCATCGGCCGTGACCACCAGCGGGCGCTTGATCAGCTGCGGGCGCTTGATCAGCTGCGGGTACTCGCGCAGCAGCAGCTTCCATTCGGCCTCGGAATCGGCGGCCTTGCGGTTGTCCGGCAGCTGCCGCCAGGTGGTGGAGGACCTGTTGACCATCGCGGCCAGGCCACCCAGCTGCGCGGCCCACGCCAGCAGCATTTCCGGGCTGGGTTTGTTGTCGCGGTAGTCGACGAAGGTGTACGGCACGCCGAAGCGGTCCAGCCACCTGGTCGCCTTCTTGCAGGTATCGCAGTTCTTCAAACCGTAGACAGTGGTGCTCATGGCCATCTGTGATGCTGGAAAACAGAGGGCCAGAATCTCACAACAGGCGCTCGGACACGACCCGGAAAGGTACTCTTGGCAGCTGGAAGGCCAGCCCCTCGTGCAGCGCCACGCCCATCGCCTGCAGGCGCGGGCACTGCTGTTCGCCTTCCAGCTGCAGCGGTTGCAGCTGCGCGATGTCCACCGGCAGAGCAATGCGGGTGCTGGCCCAGCGCTGGTCGCAGGTGCGGGCGATGGCCTCGTCCTGGCAGGTCAGGAAGCGCAGCAGGGCCTGGTAGCCGCCGAAGGCCGCCGCCCACCCGGCATCGTCCCAGCCCGCAGCGCCCTGCCACTGCAGGTGCAGCGCCGGCGCACTGCCCTGCCCGCCCTCGATCAGGGTGTACCCACCGCCATCGGCGCGCACCACGTGCGCGAAGCGCACCGACAGATGCGGCTGCATGGCATCGCTGAAAGCGCGCGCGCCGGCGACGAAGGCCAGCTGGTCCATCACGTTGCGATCAAACAGCACCACCGGCGTCCCGTCCCGATCGTCGTCACGACGCAGGTACCAGCGCCAGTTGCTCTGCCTGGGAGACGGCATCAGCGAGCGCAGCGGCCCGGCCAGCGCGGGCCCGAAGTGGCCGTGCCGGTAGCTGAGGATGGTGTAGGGCGTGCGTCCGGCATGGACCACGTAGTGATGGCCTGGTGGTGGCATCGGCGCTTGGCGTACGTCGACCCACCAGCTCACGTAGACCACGTCGCGCACATCGCTTACCAGCGCCGGCATCGGCCAGCGCCGCGACAGCGCGCGGCGCAGCCGGGTCCAGCGTGGAGCGTGCAGCAGGCGCGGCAGCATCCGCCCGAACAGGGTGTCGGACGGATGCTGGTAGATCGCGGACTGCGCCAGATCCTCCGGCGCCGTCATCTTCAGTCAGCCAGGCCGCGCAGCAGGTCGTTGACGCTGGTCTTGCTGCGGGTCTTGGCATCAACCTGCTTGACGATCACCGCGCAATACAGCGAATGGGTACCGTCCTTGCTCGGCAGCGAGCCGGACACCACCACGCTGTACGGCGGAATGTAGCCGTAGGTGACCTCGCCGGTGGCACGGTTGTAGATGCGGGTGCTCTGGCTGAGGAACACGCCCATGCCGATCACGCTGTGGTGGCCGACCACCACGCCTTCCACCACTTCCGAACGCGCACCGATGAAGCAGTGGTCCTCGATGATGGTCGGGCTGGCCTGCAGCGGCTCCAGCACGCCACCGATGCCGGCGCCGCCGGACAGATGGCAGTGCTGGCCGATCTGCGCGCAGGAACCGACGGTGGCCCAGGTGTCGACCATGGTGCCTTCGCCGACATGGGCGCCGATGTTGGTGAAGCTCGGCATCAGCACCACGTCCTTGCCGAAGTAGGTACCGCGGCGGGCGATCGCGCCCGGCACCACGCGCACGCCACCACGGCGGAACTTCGCTTCGTCATAGCCGGCGAAGCGCGATTCGACCTTGTCCCAGAACGGCGCCGGGCGTGCATCGACCACCGCCATGTCGTTGACGCGGAAATACAGCAGCACGGCTTTCTTCAGCCACTCATTGACCTTCCAGCCGCCCTGGCCGTCCGGCTCGGCGACGCGGAACTCACCGCTCTCCAGGCCGTCGATCACGCGGTTGACCAGCGGCTTGGTCGACCCTTCCAGCTCGTGCAGGGTCAAGGTGGCGCGGCGCTCGAAGGCGCTCTCGATGCCGAACTTGAGTTCTTCCACGCCTGGTGCCGACGGCTTGCGCAGCGACTTGCGGGCGATGGTTTCGGCGCGGACGGCTTCGGCGCTCCTGGCCGGGGCCGGCTTCTTCACAGCACGCTTCACTGCAGCCGTTTTCTTCGCCGGGGCCTTCACCGCAGCGGCCTTCTTCGGCGCAGGAGTCTTCTTCGCGGCCGGTGCGGCAGCAGCGGGTTTCCGGGCCGCTGCGCTCTTGGGGGTCGCGGCGGTCTTCTTGGCGGGCTTGGTGGCCATCAGGCGGGGTCTCCGGCGTTTCGATCAGGGTCCAGGCAGGCCAGCATCGCGTCATGCAGCTGCTGCCGGGCAGGTTCAGTCAGGGGGAGGTCGTGTTCGTCACTGATCACGAAGGTGTCTTCGGCGCGTTCGCCGAACGTGGCAATGCGCGCATCATGCACGCGCAGGCCCTGGTTGCGCAGCACGAACGCCACATCGGCCAGCAGGCCGGGACGGTCGGGTGCGACCAGGGCAAATCGGGTTGCGCCCGGTTCATCGCGGAACTCGATGCGCGGGGCGAAGCGGAAGTGCCGCAGCTGCCGCGGTACCACCCGGCGCGACGGCCGCAGGCGCGACAGGTCACCGCTGAGTGCCTCGCGCAGTGCCGCTTCCAGGTTGGCACTGCTGCCATCGGCAAAGGTGTCGGCCGGGTTCACTTCGAAGGTATCGAAGATGGTGTCGGCCGGACCGTCCAGCACGCGCGCGCGATGGATGCCGTAGCCCTTGCGGTCCAGGGTCATCACGATCGCGGCAAACAGGCCATCACGGTCGGGCGAGTGCACGAACACTTCCAGCGCCGGGTCGTCGACGCTGATCCGGCGCACCTTCACCAGCGCCTGGCCCTGCTTCACCGGCACCAGTGCGGCGGCCTGCCAGGCCAGCTGCTCGGGGCGCAGGCGGATGAAGCCCTCATCCGGCATCACCGCGAACTGGCGGTCGATGGTGGCATCGTCGTAACCCTGCTCGCGCACCAGTGCGCGCACGCTGTCACGTGCCTCGGCCACGCGCTCGGCGGCCGGTACCGGGTGCTCCAGCCCCTCGCGCAGCGCGCGCCGGGTGGCAAAGTACAGATCGGCCAGCAGGCGGTCCTTCCAGGCATTCCACAGTTTCGGGCTGGTGCCGGCGATGTCGGCACAGGTCAGCAGGTACAGGTAATCCAGGCGGTCGCGGCTGCCGACCAGGGTGGCGAAGCGATGGATCACCACCGGATCGGCGATGTCCTGCTTCTGCGCGGTCACCGACATGCGCAGGTGCTGTTCGACCAGCCATGCCACCAGCTCGGTATCGGTGCCACTGAGCGCATGCGCCTGGCAGAACGCGCGCGCGTCCACCGCGCCCAGCTCCGAGTGGTCGCCGCCGCGGCCCTTGGCGATGTCATGGAACAGGCCGGCCAGCAGCAGCAGTTCCGGCTTGCGCAGGCGCGGCCACACTTCGTGCGCGATCGAGAAGCGCTCGTCGGCGCGGCTGCTGGCGAACTGGCCGATGTTGCGCAGGACCATCAGCGTGTGCTGGTCGACCGTATAGACATGGAACAGGTCGAACTGCATGCGCCCGCTGACCTGGGCAAACGCGGGAATCCACTGGCCAAGCACGCCCAGCCGCGCCATGCGCGAAAGCGTATCGACCGGACGCTGGCCGCGCAGCAGGGCCAGGAACTGCTCGCGTGCATCGGCATCGGCCTGGTCATAGGCCGGCAGCAGCGGCAGCGACTCGGCCAGTGCACGCGCAGTGAGCGAATGCAGGCCGCGTACCTGCGGGTTGTTGGCCCAGCTGGAAAACAGGGCGAACACCTGGCCGATGTCGCCGCGTGGCCAGTCGGCCTCGTTGGCGGCCAGGTAACCACGGCGCAGGGAAAAACCCACGGTCAGCGGCTCCGGCTGGGCCTCGCCGTCGAACTGTTCCTCGAAGCGCTGCAGCAGCCGGTCGCTGATCCGGCGCACCACCAGCGCGGCGCGGTAGAAGCCCTGCATCATCTTCTCGACGCCGAGGTTCTCGGCATCGTCTTCGAAGCCCAGCCGCGCGGCCAGGGTCTTCTGGTAATCGAAACGCAGGCGCTCTTCCGGACGGCGCGCGACCAGGTGCAGGCCGAAGCGCAACCGCGCCAGCACTGCACGTTCGCGCTTCAACGCCGCGGCTTCGTCGGCGCCCAGGTGGCCGAGCCCGACCAGGGCCTCCAGGTCGCGCACGCCGAAGGCACGCAACGCCATCCAGCCCAGCGTATTGAGATCACGCAGGCCGCCGGGGCCATCCTTCAGGTCCGGCTCCAGGTTGTCGGCGGTATCGCCGAAGCGCTGGTGGCGGTTGCGCAGCTCTTCCAGCTTGGCCAGGAAGAAGGCGCGTGCCGGCCACAGTTCGCGGTCGTCGATCGCCTCGCGCAGCGCGCGGCGCGCAGCATCATCGGCCAGGATCGGGCGCGCCTCGATCAACGCGGTCAGCACGGTCTGGTCAGCCGCCGCCTCCCGGCATTGCGATGCAGAACGCACCGCATGGCTGACAGCCAATCCGCAGTCCCACAGCAGCGCGAACAGGCGCGCCAATGCCGCCTCGTGCGCCAGTTGTGCCGGCGGATCGCCGAACACCAGCAGGTCGATGTCCGAACGCGGGAACAGTTCACCGCGGCCATAGCCGCCGACCGCGAACAGCGACAGGCCGCTGTCGGCCGGCAGGCAGCGCTGCCAGGCCAGGCGGATCAGATGGTCGGCAGCGCGCGCGCGCAACGCCAGCAGGCGCTCGATGTTGTCGCCCTGGTCGAAGCGGCGGTACAGGCGCGCGTCGGCCTGCTGCAGCGCCTGGCGCGCGGCAGCAGCCCAATCCGGGTCGTTGAGCGACGCGGCCGGCGTGTCCAGCAGCGAACTCGCCGGCAGCATCTTCAGGAAACCTGCGACTCGCCTGGCGACAGGGTCAGCACGTCCACGCCGGTCTCGGTGACCGCGATCATGTGCTCCCACTGCGCCGACAGCTTGCGGTCCTTGGTCACCACGGTCCAGCCATCCGGCAGCACCTTGTTGTAGCGGGTGCCCTCGTTGATCATCGGCTCGATGGTGAAGGTCATGCCGGGCTGCAGCACCAGGCCCTGGCCCGGGCGGCCGTAATGCACCACCTGCGGCTCGTCGTGGTAGACCTTGCCGATGCCGTGGCCGCAGTACTCGCGCACCACGCTGAAACGCTCGCCTTCGGCGTAGCTCTGGATGGCATGGCCGATGTCGCCCAGGGTGGCGCCCGGACGCACCGCACGGATGCCGCGCCACATCGCTTCGTAAGTGGTTTCCACCAGGCGGCGGGCCATCACCGACGGGGTGCCGACGAAGTACATGCGGCTGGTGTCGCCGTGCCAGCCGTCCTTGATGACGGTGACGTCGATATTGATGATGTCGCCATCCTTGAGCACCTTCCCTTCACTGGGGATGCCGTGGCAGATGACATTGTTGACCGAGGTGCACACGGTCTTCGGGAAGCCGCGGTAGCCGACGTTGGCCGGAATGGCACCCTGCACGTTCACGATGTGGTCGTGGCAGATGCGGTCCAGTTCCTCGGTGGTGACACCGGGCTTGACGTGGGGGGTGACGATGTCGAGCACTTCGCTGGCCAGGCGGCCGGCGATGCGCATCATCTCGATTTCCTGCGGGGTTTTCAGATTCACGCTCATGGCACCCATTATCGCCGATCCGGCCGCAATCTGAACGAACGCCGCCCAACTGGCGATCCGGGCCATGCACGATTCCGGCAAGGAAAGTGAAAGCGTGATGGCCTCCACTCTTGCGCCTGCCTATTTATCACGGATTACAGACACTTACGCCTCCTAAGCTGGACCCACTGTCGTCAAAGCGGCGCCGAACGTGCCGTCTTCGCCTTGTTCAACGGACCTTCGGGTCAGGGAGGTTGTCCATGCGATCCCCAGTTCGATCCCCGCTGACATGGGTCATGGCCGGGCTGCTGCTTTCCAGCCCGGCGCTGGCCGCCGACACCACCACCTTCAACGTCACCCTGGTGGTCACCAAGGCCTGCACCATCACGGCGGCGGCCGCCACCAACGTCGACTTCGGCACGGCGGCCTCGACCACCGCCACGCCCACCCTGGGCCAGGGTACGGTGACCGCGCAGTGCTCGGCACTGACGCCCTACACGATTGCGCTGAACGCGGGCGCCAACGCCGGCACCGCGAACGACGTCACCACCCGGCGCATGAAGAACACCAATGCCGCGGTGACCGCCAACAACTATGTCGGCTACCAGCTCTACCAGGATGCGGCACATACCCTGGTCTGGGGCGCCACAACCGGCACCAATACCCAGGCCGGCATCGGCACTGGCCTGGCCGTGCCCTACATCGTCTATGGCCAGATCCTGAACCTGAGCACCAACAACCCGGCCACCGGTAACTACCTGGATACGGTTACCGCCACGATCACCTATTGATGGAGCACGCCCGCATGGCCGGACCCCGCCCGTGGCGCGCCACCGGCGTGGCGCTGCTCGCCCTGTACCTGCTGGCCCCCGCCGGTGCCGGCGCCACCAGCCTGCAGGTTGCCCCGACCAGCCTGCAGCTGGAAGCCCGCCAGCGTGCCGGCGAGCTGTGGCTGACCAACAGCGGCACCTCACCGGTGACGCTGCAGGTGCGCGTGTTCCGCTGGGTGCAGCAGGACGGCCAGGAACAGCTGCTGCCCACCGATGAAGTGATGGCCACGCCGCCGATGCAGGAACTGGCCGCCGGCCAGCAGCAGCTGGTGCGGGTGATGCGTCCGGACAGCGAGCCACCGCCTGCACAGCGGCACTACCGGCTGATCGTGGACGAGGTACCCGACCTGGCCACCCGTGCCGAGGGCATGCAGTTCGTGCTGCGCTATTCGATCCCGGTGTTCGTGCAGCCTTCGGCCGGCCGCCTGGCCCCACGGCTGCAGGCGCACCTGGTGAAACTGGCGGACGGCCGCAATGGCGTGGAAGTCGCCAATACGGGCGACAGCTACGCACAGATCGCCGATCTTGCGCTGGGCAGCGCCGCGCGCCCGCGCATTGTCCATCCCGGGCTGCTGGGCTACGTGCTGCCGGGCCAGGTGATGCGCTGGCCGATCGAACGCACGGCGATCGACCGCGACAACGACCAGATCACGGCCAAGCTCAATGGCGAGTCGGAACAGACGCCACTGTCGCCCCCACCGGCTCGCTGAGGCGTTGATGGGCGCGCTGTTGGCGGCCCTGGCTCCCGCGGCGACCGAGGCCGCCGATGTGTCCGGCGTGGCGGCCGTTGATGTATCCGGCGTGTCGGCCGATGCCATCCTGCCTCCCCCGACCCCGCTGACCGCCAGCCAGGCGCTGTACCTGGATGTGTCGCTCAACAGCACCCCGCGCGGCCTGCTGCCATTCACCGAGAACCGCGGCCGGCTGCAGGCCAGCCCTGAAGTGCTGCGCCAGCTTGGCTTCAACGCCAGCGGCGATGCGCCGGTCTACCTGGACCAGATCAGCGGTGCGGTGGTGCGCTATGACGCGCACATGCAGACCCTGGCACTGGACGTGCCGCTGGACCAGCTCATCCTGCCCACCACCGTGCTCAGCCGCCCGCAGACGCGCGCGCCCACCGGCAACGCCTCGCCCGGCGCGCTGCTCAACTACGACGTCTACGGCAGCCGGGTGGACACGCTCAGCAACCTCAGCCTGAGCGCGGAGCTGCGCGTGTTCGGTATCGGCAACGGCACCTTCGAAAACACCGCCATCAGCCGCCGCTACCAGCAACCCGGCGACCGCCATTGGCGCGGCGAGAGCGTGCGCCTGGACACACGCTGGAGCCTGGATTTCCCGGACAGTGCAACCACGCTGGAGGTCGGTGACTTCTACAGCGGCTTCGTCGACTGGACCCGCCCGGTTCGCCTGGGCGGCCTGCAGATCGGCCGCAACTACGGCCTGCAGCCCTACCGCGTGCTCACGCCCACGCCGAGCTTCCTCGGCCAGGCGGTGGTGCCCTCCACGGTCGAGCTGTATGTCGATGGCCTGCGCCAGTACAGCGGCCAGGTGCCGGTCGGGCCCTTCCAGCTGGCGGCGCAGCCCGGCATCAGCGGCACCGGTAACGCGCAGGTGGTGGTGACCGATGCGTTCGGCCGCATGCAGACGCTGGATTTCAGTTTCTATGGCACCCAGCAGCTGCTGGCCAGGGGCCTTTCGGACTGGTCGGCCGGCGTCGGCCACCTGCGCGAGGACTTTGGCCAGCGCTCCTTCGCCTATGACGATCGCACGGTGGCCAGTGCCAGCTGGCGCGGCGGTGTCACCGACACGTTCACCGGCGAGGCGCATGCCGAAGGCGGCGGCGGCCTGGCCCAGGCCGGTGTCGGTGGCTGGTGGCTGCTCGGCGCCGCTGGCGTGTTCAATGCCGCCTATGCGCACAGCGGCTACCACGGCCTGCAGGGTGGGCAATGGGCGCTGGGCTACAGCTGGAACAACCGTCGCTTCAACGTCAATCTGCGCAGCGTACGCAGCCACGGCGACTACCGCGACCTCGGCGCGCTGCAGGGCAACCTGCCGCCGAGCATCAGCGAGCAGGCCACGCTCGGCCTGGACCTGCTGCGGCTGGGCACGCTCAGCGCCAGCTATCTGCGCCTGCGCTACCCGGATGGAGACGACAACCGCTATGCCAGCCTGTTCTGGTCACGTACCTGGAGCCAGCGCTGGTCGGCCTATCTTTCGGTAAACCAGAACCTGGACCGCAGCGACGACCGCAGCATCTACCTGTCGGTGACTGCCAGCCTGGGCAACAACCGCCAGGCCAGCCTTTCGAGCCAGCGCAACGGCGACAGCCAGAGCTGGGTGGCGGACGTGACCCAGCCAGTGCCGGGCGATGGCAGCGCCGGCGGCGTCGGCTGGCGCGCGCAGCTGCGCCACGGCGAGGACGGCAACGGCGGCCTGGCCGAGGTCGGCATCCTCAACGATGTCGGTCGCTACTCGTTCGGCGCCTCGCGCCAGGATGGACTCAACTATGCCTACGCCAGCGCCAGCGGCAGCCTGGTGTGGATGGGCGGGCACACCTTCGCCACGCGCGAGGTGTCCGATGCGTTCGCGGTGATCAGCACCAATGGGGTGGGCGGCGTCCCGGTGCGGCTGGAGAACCGCCTGATCGGCGTCACCGATGATCGCGGCCTGCTGCTGGTCAGTCCGTTGCTGTCCTGGCAGCGCAACCGGGTCTCGATCGACACCCTGGACCTGCCCGAAGACATGCGCGCCGACCGCATCGAGGACTGGGTGACCCCGCGCCAGCGCGCCGGCACCCGCGTGACCTTCCAGCTGCGCTCGCGGCCGTCACTGAGCCTGACCCTGCTGGCAATGGACGGCCAGCCTCTGGAGGTCGGCAGCGAGGTGCGGTTGCCCGATGGCCGCCAGGCTACGGTCGGCTACGACGGCCTGCTCTATCTGGAAGACGTTGCCGCCGGCAGCGTGCTGTACGTCACCACCAGCCGCGGCCCCTGCCGCGTGAAAGTGCCGGACCTGCCCAAGGTGGTGGCGTCCGGCGCACGGCCGAAGCCGGCGCCGCAGCAGTGCATCCCGGAGGTGGCGCCATGAGGGTGCTGCTGCTCGTCCTGCTGCTCTGGGCCGGCCTGCTGGCAGCGGCGCCCGCCGGTGCCACCGCGGTCTGCACGGCGGTCGCCAATCCGACCCTGCCGTTCGGCAACATCAACAGCAATGCACCCGGCCCGAGTACGGCCAACCTCAACATCACGGTGACCTGCACCACCGCCGCGCTGAGCCTGCTGGCCACCACCGGCGTGCGCGTCTGCGTGGGCATCGGCGCAGGCAGTGGCGGCGGGAGCAGTTCCACCTTCCGCACGATGGCCACCTCCAGCAGTGACACCCTGAATTTCCAGCTGTACAACAACGCCAGCTTCGGCCAGGTCACCGGACTTGTGCCGCGCGGCACGCCACCTGCGCAGGAACTGACCATGACCTACAACGTGCCGCTGGTGACGGGCGGCAGCGGTGCGCAGTCCATACAGCTGTTCGGGCAGATCCCGGCCAACCAGATCCTGGCCTCCGGCGCGTACAGCAGCACCTTCAGCGGGGCCAACGTGGTCCTGACCTGGGCCTGGAACGAAGTCCTGCTCGGTACCGCCACCGTGCCCGCCACCTGCAATGGCGGCGCCACCGGCACCAACAGCGCCAGTGCAGCCTTCAGCTTCACCGCCACCGCCAACGTGCTGCCGCAATGTGGCAGCTACGTCACCACCACCATGGACTTCGGCAACGTCACCGGCGGCATTCCGGCCAACATCGACCGGACCGCCACCCTCACCCTGACCTGCCTGAAGAACACTGCCTTCCAGGTCGGCCTCGACAACGGCCAGAACAATCCCACCGCCACCACCACCCGGCGCATGGCCACCACCCTCGGCGGAAGCACCTATTACCTCGCCTACGAGCTCTACCAGGACTCGGCGCGGAGCCTGCGCTGGGGCAATACCCTGACCGTCGACACGGCCAGCGGCACCGGTACCGGCAGCGCGCAGCAATTGACCATCCATGGCCGGGTGCCACCGGTCAGCGGCCAGCCGCCGGCCGGCACCTACAACGACCTGGTGACGGTGACGATCACCTACTGACCGGCGTGCCGACCAACGGTCGGCACCCACCGGACGAAGGCCGTGCCGAGCGCCGGCTCGGCGCTACAGTTCCGGCACATCCCGCCGATACCGCGCAGCAAGTCTTTCAGCATGGTGGATGGCAGGTGGTTCGCACATTCCTGATCGGGGCGATGCTGGTCGCCAGCCTGCCGGCATGGGCCGAACCCAGCAGCCCCCTGCAGATCCGGCTGACCGTGGTTGAATCCTGCAGCGACGATGGCGGCGGCATCCGCTGCCCGGCACCGCACCAGCGCAGTGACGCACCCCAGGCGCCGCGCCAGGTCCGCGAGCTCGCACCACCGGCGACGGACGGGAACGCAACACCCTCCGTGACCCTCATCTACTGATGCGCGCGTTGCTGATCCTGCTGGCACTGCTGCTGGCACTGCCTGCCGCAGCGCTGGAGCTGTTGCCGACCACCCTGCAGCTGCCGGCCCAGGGCGGCAGCGCCGAACTGTGGTTGCACAACCCCGGGCCCGGCCGCTGGCAGGGCCAGGTGCAGGTGCTGGCGTGGGATCAGCAGCTGGACGCCGAACGACTGCACCCCAGCGACCAGATCCGGGTCAGCCCGGCGCGGCTGGACCTGGCCCCCGGCAGCACCCAGCGCGTCTGGCTGTTGCCGGGCGATCCGCCAGCGGCGGCCGCTGAACAGGCCTATCGGGTCGTACTGGCACCGACGTTGCCGGGGTTGCCGCGCTATTCGCTGCCGCTGTTCCGCGGCCCAGCGGGGCCAGCACTGCAGGCCCGGCTGCTGGGCCGCGTCGAGGCCCACGGGTCTCTGGCCGTACTGCGACTCAGCAATGCCGGTACCCTGCACGGCCGCCTGCACGATCTGCGCTTCATCACGGCGGACGGCCAGGCAACGCTGCTGACGGCTGGCCTGGCCGGCTACATTCTTGCGGGCCATGAACGCCGCTGGCCCCTGCCTGCCCGCGCCGATGGCTATGCAGGCGGCCGCTTCCAGGCACGCCTGCAGGACGGCCGCGAGGTCGATCTGGCCGCAACTGACCCTGCAATTGCAGCAAGCACCCCCAGCGGGCTATAATCGACCGAATTCCTGCCGCCAGCGTGCGCGGGAACCCGTCCACACCGGACGTCACCGGTGAATCCACACCTGCTGCCCCCATCCGTGCCGGGGTGCTCCGCAAGGAGTTCGGCCACGGAGGCAACAGGGAAGCCCAACCCCGGAACCGATCGCGCTTCCACGCGTCCCGCATACCTATCCCCGCGGGCGGAATCGCTGGTTCCATATCAGGAGTATTGCAATGCCCCAGGTCACCATGCGTCAGATGCTGGAAGCCGGCGTCCACTTCGGCCACCAGACCCGCTACTGGAACCCGAAGATGGCTCCGTACATCTTCGGCGCCCGCGGCAAGATCCACATCATCAACCTGGAAAAGACCGTCCCGCTGTTCAACGATGCGATGAACTTCATCTCGTCGGTTGCCCAGAAGCGCGGCACCGTCCTGTTCCTGGGCACCAAGCGCAGCGCCCGCGAAACCATCAAGGAAGAAGCCGAGCGTTGCGGCATGCCGTTCATGAACCAGCGTTGGCTGGGCGGCACCCTGACCAACTTCCGTACCGTCAAGCAGTCGGTTGCCCGCCTGAAGGAACTGGAAGCCGGTGAAACCGACGGCACCTTCGAGAAGCTGGTCAAGCACGAAGTGCTGGGCCTGCGTCGCGAGCGCGACAAGCTGGAAGCCTCGCTGGGCGGCATCAAGGACATGAACCGCCTGCCGGACGCCATCTTCGTGATCGACATCGGCCACGAAGACATCGCGATCAAGGAAGCCAAGAAGCTGGGCATCCCGGTCATCGCCGTGGTCGACACCAACTACAACCCGGAACTGGTTGATTACGCCATCCCGGGCAACGACGACGCCATCCGCGCTGTGCAGCTGTACGCCCGCGCCGCTGCCGACGCCGTGCTGGAAGGCAAGGCGGCTGCCCCGCACGCCGCTTCGGTGCGCGAGGAAGAATTCGCTGAAGCCGCTGCTGAAGGCGAAGAGAAGCCGGCCCGCCGCGCTCCGGCCAAGAAGGCTGCCAAGAAGGGCGACGACGCCCAGGCCTGATCCAGGCCCCGGGTGGACGCCCGGCGTCCACCCTCCCTGCACGCAGCCATCGGCGCGTGACAGGACCGTGTCACACGGGCCGGCCACCATGCCGGCCCAACCCCTTTCTTTCGTGAGGTAATCCCGTGGAAATCACTGCTTCCCTGGTCAAGGAACTGCGCGAGCGCACCGGCGCCGGCATGATGGAATGCAAGAAGGCGCTTACCGAAGCCAACGGCGACATCAACGCCGCTGCTGAAGCCATGCGCAAGTCCGGCGCCGCCAAGGCCGACAAGAAGGCTGACCGCGTGGCCGCCGAAGGCCGCCTGGGCCTGGCCCAGGACGGCGGCAAGGCCGTGCTGGTCGAAGTCAACTCGGAAACCGACTTCGTCGCCAACGATGACAACTTCAAGTCCTTCGTCAACGCCGTCGCCGCTGCTGCCCTGGCATCGGGCGCCAACGACGTCGAAGCCGTGAAGGCCGCCACGCTGGCCGACGGCCGCACCGTCGAGGAAGCCCGCGCCACCGCCGTGCAGACCCTGGGTGAGAACATCCAGATCCGCCGCATGGTCAAGGTCGACACCACCGGCAACATCGGCGCCTACGTCCACACCAACGGCAAGGTCGGCGTGCTGGTCGACCTGATCGGCGGCGACGTCGAGCTGGCCCGTGGCCTGGCCATGCACGTGGCCGCGCTGAAGCCGCCGCACAACAAGGCTGCGGACGTCCCGGCCGAGTTCGTCGAGAAGGAAAAGGAAATCGAGCTGGCCAAGATGACCGATAAGGACAAGGCCAAGCCGGCCGACATCCTGGAAAAGATCATCAGCGGCAAGATCAACAAGATCGTCAGCGACGTGACCCTGTACGGCCAGACCTACGTGCTGGGCGACACCACCGTCGAGCAGGTGGTCAAGGCCGCCGGCGCCGACGTGGCAGGCTTCAAGCTGCTGATCGTCGGCGAAGGCATCGAGAAGGTGGTGGAAGACTACGCCGCCGAAGTTGCCAAGGCGATGCAGGTCTGATTCCAGCCTTCCGGCTGTGAAGCGACCAGAAGGAGCCGCGGGAAACCGCGGCTCTTTTTTTATGCATGGACCCAGGGATCAACCCATGGCCCACCGGTGGGTGCGCACCGTTGGTGCGCACAACCGGCACCTTTGCGTTGCGCGCGAATCAAGCCGATACTCGGCGCAGGGAATCCACAGTCATTTAGCAGGAACGAAAATCGCGGACTGTGATGCATTCCTAGGTATTCTTGTCCTAATGGAATTGAACGACCCGACATGCCTCCCGAGCTGACAGCTGCCCTGGCGCTCTGCCGCAACCTGCCTTCGCCACCCGGTATTGCCCTGCGCATCATCGAACTGGCCCAGGACCCGGAAGCGGACATCGCCACCGCTGCCGACATCATCGCCATCGACATGGCGCTGAGCGCTCGCATGCTGCGCATCGCCAATTCGCCGCTGTACGCCAGCCGCCGCCGGATCGAGAACCTCGGCCAGGCGCTGACCATGCTGGGCCTGAACGCCACGATCAGCCTCGCCCTCGGCTTCACCGTCACCCAGGGCCTGACCGGCGGCACCGGCGCCGACCACGACCTGCGCCAGCGCGCGTGGAAGCGCAGCATCCTCAGCGCCCTGGCTGCCAGCCAGCTGGGCCAGGCGCGCGGCCTGCGCCGGCTGGAAGAACTGATGCTGGCCGGCCTGCTGCAGGACCTGGGCGTACTGTGCCTGGCCCAGGCCGAGTCGGAGCGCTACCTGCCGCTGCTGCGCGAGGCACGCGACAACATCGACCTGGTCGCCCGCGAACGCGAGGAACTGGGCTGCAGCCATGCCGAAGTCGGCGCGTGGGTGGCCGAGCAATGGGGCCTGCCCCGCTACCTGGTGGAGAGCATCAGCCACAGCGAGGACGAGGACGCCGCCGAATCGCCGTTCCAGGCCTGCGTGCAGCTGTCCGGCGCGGTGGCCGACATCTGGCTGGACAGCGACGCCGACGCCGCGCGTGAGCGCGCCCTGCAGCAGGTGCACGACCGCCTGGAGCTGGACAGCGCGCGCTTCGACCAGGTCCTCGCCCGCATCAGTGAAGCCCTGCCCGACATCGCCAGCCTGTTTGATGCCGGCCTCAATTCCCCGGCGCGGGTGCGCGAGCTGATCGATCACGCGCAGGAGCTGGCCACGCTGCGCAACCTGCGCGAACTGCAGGACGCCGACCAGGCACGACGCCGCGCCGACGAGTTCGAGGCGCGCGCCAAGCGCCTCGCCGACCAGGCCCATCGTGACGCGTTGACCGGCGTGCTCAACCGCCGCCAGCTGGAAGCGGTGCTGGAGCAGGAATTCCTGCGCGCCGGCCGCCAGGGCTGGCCATTGTCGGTGGCCTTCATCGACCTGGACGACTTCAAGAAGATCAACGACGCCCACGGCCACCTGACCGGCGACGAGGTACTGCGCGCCTTCGCCGGCAAGCTGCAGGGCCAGCTGCGCAACAGTGACACCGTCGCCCGCTTCGGCGGCGAGGAATTCGTCGCGCTGCTGCCAAACACCAGCGAAAGCGTGGCCCTGGACGTGATCCGCCGGGTGCTGGCCAACATCGTCGCCACGCCGATGGCCGAGCTGGAGGGCGGGCCGCTGTTCGTCACCTTCTCCGCCGGCGTGGCCACCCAGGGTGGCTACGAGCGCTTCGCCGACGTGCAGGACCTGCTGCGCGCAGCCGACGACGTGCTGTACCGCTCCAAGAACCTGGGCCGCAACCGGGTGATCGCCCGCTCGCCAGGTGCCCTCGGCCACGACGAGCTGTCGGCCACCGCTGGCGCCGAGCTGGGCTGAACGGGAAGCCCCGTTTGACCGCGGCGAACGACCGGATTCTGCGCCGCAGTGCACAAAACACTTTGGCACGACGCCGCATGCGCGTAGAATCGCCCGCGATTTCCACGCACCCGAGGTCCTCATGTCCAAGCTCGCCTATCGCCGCATCCTTCTGAAACTGTCCGGGGAGGCGCTGATGGGAGACGAGGACTACGGCATCGACCCGAAGGTCATCAATCGCCTGGCCCGCGAGGTCATCGAAGCCCAGCAGGCCGGTGCCGAAGTGGCGCTGGTGATCGGGGGCGGCAACATCTTCCGCGGCGCCGGCCTGGCCGCCGGCGGCATGGACCGGGTCACCGGCGACCAGATGGGCATGCTGGCCACGGTCATCAACGCCCTGGCCATGCAGGATGCCCTCGAGAAGCTGGGCGCCAAGGCCCGCGTGATGAGCGCGATCAAGATCAACGACGTGTGCGAGGACTACATCCGCCGCCGCGCCATCCGCCACCTGGAAAAGGGCCGCCTGGTGATCTTCGCCGCCGGCGTCGGCAGCCCGTTCTTCACCACCGATTCCGGCGCCGCCCTGCGCGCGATCGAGATCGGCGCCGATCTGCTGCTGAAGGCCACCAAGGTCGATGGCGTGTACGACAAGGACCCGAACAAGCACAGCGATGCGGTCCGCTTCGACAGCCTGAGCTACGACGAAGTGATCCGCCGCGGCCTGGAAGTGATGGACACGGCGGCCTTCGCATTGGCCCGCGACAGCGACCTGCCGATGCGCGTGTTCGACATGGGCCAGCCGGGCGAGCTGCTGAAGATCCTCAACGGCGCGAACATCGGCACCCTGGTCCAGGGCCGCGACCCGGCCTGAGCCTGAGCGCAAAGCGGCGATCGGGCCGATTCAGGCCCGGCAGCGTCCCGTATTCGCCTATAATCGCCCGATTCCAGATACATCCAGGACCGGGCGATGCTCAACGACATCAAGAACAACGCGCAGACGCGCATGGCCAAGAGCATCGACGCTCTGAAGCACACCCTCACCTCCATCCGGACCGGGCGTGCCACGCCTGCCCTGCTGGACCGCGTGACGGTCAGTGCCTATGGCAACGCCAGCACCCCGCTGAACCAGGTTGCCTCGATCTCCAACGCCGACGCGCACTCGCTGCTGGTCACGCCGTTCGACAAGGGCATGATCAAGGAGATCGAAAAGGGTCTCTACAACGCCGAGTTCACCCCGAACACCCTCGGCACCGCGATCCGCATCAACATGCCGCCGCCGACCGAAGAGCGCCGCAAGGAGCTGGCCAAGCAGGTGCAGAAGGAAGGTGAAGGCGCCAAGATCGCGATCCGCAACATCCGTCAGGACGCGAACAAGGAAATCGCCAAGCTGGTCAAGGACAAGGCGATCAGCGAAGACGAGAAGAAGCGCGGCGAAGACGACATCCAGAAGCTGACCGACGCCAACATCAAGGACGTCGACAAGGTCGTCGCCGACAAGGAAAAAGAACTGCTGTCGGTCTGAAGTCGATGCCTTCAGCCCCGCCTCCGTTACCGGCCGCCCTGCCCCGCCACATTGCCATCATCATGGATGGCAATGGGCGCTGGGCACAGCAGCGCCGTCGCCCCCGCGTGATCGGCCACCGTGCCGGCGCGCGCGCGGTCAACCGCACCATCGAGCGCTGCCTTGAACTGGGCATTCCGGCGCTGACCCTGTTCGCCTTCTCCAGCGAGAACTGGGGCCGGCCGCAGGAGGAAGTGGATGCATTGATGAAGCTGTTCCTCGGCGCGCTCGACCGCGAGGTGGACGAGCTGCACCGGCGCGGCGTGCGCGTACGCTTCATCGGCGAACGCGAGCGCTTCGGTGCCGGGCTGGTCAGCCGCATGCAGCTGGCCGAACAGCGCACCGCCGACAACACCACCCTGACCCTGTCGATCGCGGCCAGCTATGGCGGCCGCCAGGACATCGCCCGCGCCGCGCGCGCCCTGGCCGTCGAAGTGGCGGCCGGTCGCCTGTTGCCCGAGCAGATCGACGAATCGCTGCTGGGCAGCCAGGTCGCCCTTGCCGACCTGCCGCCGCCGGACCTGTTCATCCGCACCGGCGGCGACACCCGCATCAGCAACTTCCTGCTGTGGCAGCTGGCCTACACCGAGCTGTGGTTCACCGAGGCCCTGTGGCCGGACTTCGATGCCGGGCAGCTGCAGCAGGCGCTGGACGCCTATGCCGGCCGCGAGCGTCGTTTCGGCCTGACCAGCGCCCAGATTGCCGCACTGGCCACCGAGACTTCCAGCCCATGACCAAGACCCGAGTCCTCGCCGCGCTGATCATGGCGCCGGTTGCCATTGCGGCGATCCTGCTGCTGCCCACGCAATGGCTGGCCGCCGCCGCCGCTGCGGTGCTGCTGATCGGCCTGTGGGAATGGCTGAAGCTGGCCGGTATCGAAGACACCCTGGCACGCACCGTACTTCTGGTGCTGAACCTGCTGCTGATGGTGCTGCTGGTCTGGGCCGATGGCAGTACGCTGGTGCTGTTCCAGATAACCACGCTGGCCGGCGTTGCCTGGTGGCTGGCCGCGCTGGTCTGGCTGCGCTTCTTCAATTTCGGTGCACAGCCGTCGGCGCCCTCGCGCATCCTGAAGATGCTGGCCGGCACGCTTGCCATCGTGCCCGCCTGGGCCGCGCTGGTGCTGATCCATGCCGGTGGCGATCCGCCGGGCAAGCAGGGCCACCTGTGGCTGCTGGCTGCACTGGCACTGGTGTGGGCGGCCGACTCGGGCGCCTACTTCGCCGGCCGCCATTTCGGCAAGCACAAGCTGGCCCCGCGGATCAGCCCCAACAAGACCTGGGAAGGCCTGTTCGGCGGCCTGTTGGCCGGTGTCGCCGTGGCCGTCGGCCTGGGCTGGCTGGCCGGGATCGATACCGCACACCTGCCGGGCCTGCTGATCACCGCGGTCGTGGCCGTGTTCGCCTCGGTGCTGGGTGACCTGTTCGAGAGCCTCATCAAGCGCCACGCGGGCGCCAAGGATTCGGGCCACCTGATCCCGGGCCATGGCGGCGTGCTCGACCGGGTCGACGGCGTCCTCGCCGCCGTCCCGGTGTTCGCGCTGGGCAAGGAAATCTTCGGGTTCTGACCATGAATGCTGCTGCAGACCTGCGCCGGGTCGCCGTATTCGGCGCCACCGGCTCGATCGGTGCCTCCACGCTGGACGTGATCGCCCGCCACCCGCAGCGCTACCAGGCGACCGTGCTCGCCGCCGGACGCCAGGTGCAGGGGCTGCTGGCGTTGTGCCGCCAGCACAAACCCGCGCACGCGGTGATCGCCGACGAATCGCTGTTTGCCGAACTGCGTGACGGCCTGCGCGACGCCGGACTGGCCACCGAAGCCCATGCCGGCCATGCCGCGTTGGACCAGCTGGCCGCCAGCGACGCCTGCGATACCGTGGTCGCGGCCATCGTCGGCGCTGCCGGCCTGTCCTCGACCCTGGCCGCGGCCGCCGCCGGCAAGCGCATCCTGCTGGCCAACAAGGAATCGCTGGTGCTGGCCGGCGAACTGCTGACCCGTACCGCCGAACGTGCCGGTGCCGAAATCATCCCGATCGACAGCGAACACAGCGCCATCTTCCAGTGCCTGCGCTCGCGCGACGCCAGCGTCGACGGCGCCGGCGTGCGCCGGATCCTGCTGACCGCCTCCGGCGGCCCGTTCCGTGGCCGCAGCCGCGCCGAACTGGCCCAGGTCACCCCGGCCCAGGCCGTTGCCCACCCGAAGTGGTCGATGGGACCGAAGATCTCGGTCGATTCGGCGACGTTGATGAACAAGGGCCTGGAAGTCATCGAGGCCCACCACCTGTTCGGCGTGCCCGGTGAACGCATCGAAGTGCTGGTGCACCCGCAGAGCCTGGTCCATTCGCTGGTCGAGTTCGTCGACGGCTCGACCCTGGCGCAGATGGGCCTGCCGGACATGCGCACCACCCTCGCCGTTGGCCTGGGCTGGCCACAGCGCATCGAATCGGGCGTGGCCGGGCTGGACCTGCTGGCCCAGGGCCGGCTGGATTTCGAGGCCCCGGACACCGACGCCTTCCCCTGCCTGGCCCTGGCCTGGCAGGCCATGCAGGCCGGCGGCACCGCACCGGCGGTGCTGAATGCTGCCAACGAGGAGGCGGTTTCAGCGTTTCTTCAGGGCCGGATCGGTTTCCTGACGATCCCGGCGCTGGTTGCTAACGCTCTTTCAACACTGCCGACGCAAGCAGCCGATACACTGGAGGTCCTGTTGTCCGCCGACCAGCGGGCACGCCAGCTCACCCTGAACGCCATCGACGCCGCCTGAACGACCGCCTCGCCCAGCATGACGCCGCCGCCCCTGCCCGCCACTGTGAGCCTGCATGACTGACTTCATCGGATCGGTCTGGTGGATGATTGTCAGCCTCGGGCTGCTGGTCACGTTCCACGAGTTCGGGCATTACTGGGTCGGGCGCCTGTGCGGGGTCAAGATCCTGCGTTTCTCGGTCGGCTTCGGCCGGCCGCTGTGGTCGCGCCGCGACCGGCATGGTACCGAGTTCGCCATCGCCGCCATTCCGCTGGGTGGCTACGTGAAGTTCCTCGACGAACGCGAGGTCGAAGTCCACCCGCACGAGCGCGGCCAGGCCTTCAACCACAAGACCGTCTGGCAGCGCATCGCGATCGTTGCCGCCGGCCCGATCGCCAACCTGCTGCTGTGCATCCTCCTGCTGTGGGCGATGTTCGTGATCGGCAAGCAGGACTACTCGCCCACCGTCGGCCGCGTCAGCGGCATCGCCGCCAGTGCCGGCCTGGCCAGCGGCGACCGCGTGCTGCGCGTGGACGACCGCCAGGTAGTCACCCTCGGCGAGGCCAGCATGGCACTGACCGCGGCCGCGATGGACCGCCGCGACGTGAAGCTGGAAGTGCTGGATACGGCCGACCAGGTGCGCACGCGCACGCTGCCGCTGTCGCAGCTGCCGCCGGGTTTCGATGAGCGGCGGGTGCCGATCCTGGCTGGCATGTACTGGCAGTCGTGGCTGCAGCCCGCGCTGGTCGAGTCGCTCACCACGGACTCCGTGGTGGCCGGGCAACTGCAGCCGGGCGACCTGATCGTGGCCATTGACGGCCAGCGCATCGACGGCGCCGACCAGGTGATCGGCGAGATCCAGGCGCTGGGCCGTGCCGGTGGCCCGGGCATGATCGAGGTCCTGCGTGGCGGCGAGCGCCTGGCGCTGGAAGTGACGCCACGCAAGGGCCAGGACGCCAAGGGCGGCCCCACGTGGCAGATCGGCGTTCAGTTCCCGACCAAGTTCAGCCCCCCCTACGACACCCTCCTGCGCTACGGCCCCCTGGACTCGGTCACCGTCGCGGTACGCGAAACCGGCCGCCTGGCGGCCGACTCGCTGGGCATGATGGGCCGCATCGTCACCGGCAAGGCCTCGCTGCAGAACGTTTCCGGGCCGGTCACCATCGCCCGCGTGGCCAATGTCTCGGCCAAGCGCGGCCTCGACTGGTTCCTGCAGTTCCTTGCCCTGCTGTCCCTCAGCCTGTGCATCATCAACCTGCTGCCGATCCCGATCTTGGACGGCGGCCACCTGCTGTATTACCTTATCGAGTTGGTCAAGGGCAGCCCGCTGAGCGAGCGTGCCATCGCCGCCGGCCAATACATCGGCCTGGCGTTGCTGGCCGGGCTGATGGGGTTGGCGTTCTACAACGACATCCTCGGCCTGGTCCCGCGATGAACTTTTCCATGTTGTTGCCGTCTACAGCGTCGGCATCCCGCACCAATGAAATCGACCTTCCTACCGGACGTGACATGACGCGACTCCCCAATCGCCGCCTGCTGGCCCTCGCCCTCGCCGCCGTCACCGGCGCTCCCGCCCTGGCCCAGGCAGCCGAGCCCTTCACTGTCAGCGACATCCGCGTCGATGGCCTGCAGCGCATCAGCTCGGGCACGGTATTCACCTACCTGCCGGTGGAACGTGGCGAGACGGTCACCGACAACAAGGTCGGCGAGACGATCCGCGCCCTGTACAAGACCGGCTTCTTCGAAGACGTGCAGCTGGACCGCCAGGGCACGATCCTGGTGGTGACCGTCAAGGAACGTCCGGCGATCAACAAGCTGACCGTGACCGGCAACAAGGACATCAAGTCCGACCAGCTGCTCAAGGGCCTGTCCGACATCGGCCTGACCGAGGGCGGCACCTTCGATCGCCTGAGCCTGGACCGCGTGACCCAGGAACTGCGCCGCCAGTACAACGACCGTGGCAAATACAACGTCGACATCACCCCGACGGTGAGCCCGCTGGACCGCAACCGCGTGGACATCGCCATCGCCATCAAGGAAGGCAAGGCGGCCAAGATCCGCCACGTCAACCTGGTCGGCACCGAAAAGTTCGAGAGCAAGGACATCCTGGAGACCTGGGAGTCCAAGGAGCACAACTGGGCGTCGTGGTACCGCCGTGACGACCAGTACTCCAAGGAAAAGCTGTCCGGTGACCTGGAAAAGCTCAACTCCTGGTATCTGGACCGCGGCTACGTCGATTTCAGCATCGATTCCACCCAGGTCTCGATCAGCCCCGACAAGCGCGACATGTTCCTGACCGCGGGCGTGACCGAGGGTGCGCAGTACAAGATCTCCGAGATCAAGGTCAGCGGCGACACCATCCTCCCGCAGGAGGACGTCGAGCGCATGGTGATCCAGAAGTCCGGCGACACGTTCTCGCGTGCCCTGCTGGAATTCAGCTCGGACACCATCACCAATTCGCTGTCCAACATCGGCTACGCGTTCGCCAAGGTGAACCCGATCCCGACCACCAACCGCGCCGAGCAGACCGTCGCCATCAACATGCAGGTCGTGCCCGGCCCGCGCGTGTCGGTGCGCCGCATCCTGTTCCGTGGCAATACCCGCACCTCCGATGAGGTGATGCGCCGCGAAATGCGCCAGTTCGAGAACAGCTGGTACTCGCAGGCCGCTATCGACCGCTCCAAGATCCGCCTGCAGCGCCTGGGCTACTTCGAATCGGTGGAAGTGGAGACCCCGGCCGTCAGCGGCAGCAACGACCAGGTCGACGTCGTCTACAACGTCAAGGAAACCACCTCGGGCAGCTTCGTGTTCGGCCTGGGCTACTCGCAGTCCTACGGCATGACCACCTCGGTGCAGCTGTCGCAGAACAACTTCCTTGGCGGCGGCAACCGCGTGTCGGTCGAAGCCTCGCGCAGCAGCTACCTGCAGCGCTACGGCTTCAGCTACACCAACCCGTACTTCACCGATGACGGCGTGTCGCTGGGCTATAACCTGTCCTGGCGCGAACTGGACTACTCCGACTTCAATACCGCGCAGTACAACAGCACCAATGGTTCGGCGCAGGTGGTGTTCGGCGTGCCGCTGACCGAGACCGATACCGTCTCGCTGATGTTCGGCATCGACAGCAACCAGATCACCACCTACCAGGGCTCGACCCCGCAGTCGATCATCGACTACATCAACGCGGTCGGTAAGCGCACCTTCCACGCCTGGCGCACCGAGCTGGGCTGGGCGCGCGACTCGCGCAACGACTACTTCATGCCGACCCGCGGCACCTACCAGCGCATCGGCCTGGAAACCACGCTGCCGGGTTCGACCATCGAGTACTACAAGCTGAACTACCAGATCAGCAAGTACTGGCCGATCATGCCGTCGCTGGTGATCAACACCCGCGCGGAAATCGGCTACGGTGATGCCTACGGCAACGACTACACCCGTACGCTGACCAATCCGGATGGCACCACCCGCACCGTCACCGCCAGCGGCCTGCCGTTCTTCGAGAACTTCTACGCCGGTGGCACCAACTCGGTGCGCGGCTTCGAGGACAACACCCTCGGCCCGCGCGAAGTCACCACCGGTTATCCGGAAGGCCAGCCGCTGGGTGGTTCGCTGAAGACCGTCGGTTCGGTCGAAGCCTACTTCCCGCGCCTGTTCGACAGCCCGTCGGCACGCGTGTCGGCCTTCGTCGACTTCGGCAACGTCTACAACGGCACCCAGAACTTCAAGGCCAACGAGCTGCGCGTGTCCACCGGCGTGGCCCTGCTGTGGCGCGCCCCGGTCGGCCCGATCTCGATCAGCTACGCCTTCCCGCTGAAGAAGGAAGACGATGACAAGATCGAGCGTCTGCAGTTCACCTTCGGCGGTCAGTTCTAAGAACTGACCACCGAAGGTGCGCCGCGGCTTGCTGCGCAAGCAGCGGGTCCCGACCTACCTCCTATCCCCCGCGCCATTGGCGCGCCCCCCTTAACAGAAGGGGGGCTCTCCACCAGACGGGGCGCGAAGCGCCGGGCATTGCCCGGCGTTTTCGTTTTGCAGATGACACTGCACGGCACGGGCTTTTGGCCGCGCTCGCGGGAAATTGTCCAGAGGCGGCGGGTGGCCCTGGACAGGACCGTTGGCGCCATGGATGGCGCCATCGAGCACCATGGAGGGGGTTTTGCGTGTCCTGGCCAGGGCCACCCGCCGCCTCCCGCCCGTACCAGGCAGGCGCCAAGCCCTGCCCCCGCATGACCGAAATGGCGTCACACGTTAAACTCCCGCCGTGAATACTCCCACCTACACCGCCCAGCAACTCGCCGAGCAGTTCGGCCTGCAGGTCCATGGCGATCCCGCCACCGCCATCCATGGCGTGGCCACCCTCGCCCATGCCGGCCCTGGCCAGCTGACCTTCCTTGCCAACCCGCGCTACCGCGCCCAGCTGGCCGACAGCCAGGCCTCGCTGGTGGTCCTGCGTGCCGACGACGCCGAGGCCGCCCCGGGCACTGCGCTCGTCGCCAAGGACCCGTACACCGCGTTCGCCAAGATCGCCGCGCTGTTCGACATCGCGCCGACCCGCCCGCCGGGCATCCACCCCAGCGCCGTCATCGACCCCAGCGCCCAGGTGGCCGCCAGCGCCCATATCGGCCCGTTCGTTTCGGTCGGTGCGCGCAGCGTGGTCGGCGAGAACTGCATCATCGGCACCGGCAGCGTGATCGGCGAGGACTGCAGCCTGGATGCCGGCTGTGAACTGATCGCCCGCGTGACCCTGGTCACCCGGGTCACGCTGGGCAAGCGCGTGCGCGTGCATCCCGGTGCCGTGCTCGGCGCCGACGGTTTCGGCCTGGCGATGGACGCTGGCAAGTGGATCAAGGTGCCGCAGCTCGGCGGCGTCCGCATCGGCGACGATTGCGAGATCGGCGCCAATACCTGCGTCGACCGCGGCGCGCTGGAAGACACCGTGCTGGACGAGGATGTGCGCCTGGACAACCTGGTGCAGATCGCCCACAACGTGCAGATCGGCGCGCATTCGGCCATCGCCGGCTGCACCGGCATCGCCGGCAGCGCCAAGATCGGCCGCTACTGCCTGCTTGGCGGCCACGTTGGCGTGGTCGGCCACCTCGAAATCTGTGACAAGGTCGTGATCACCGGCAAGTCGGTGGTCCGCAACTCCATCCATGAGCCAGGCGAGTACTCGTCCGGCACCCCGTTGACCGACAACCGCACGTGGCGCAAGAACGCCGCGCGCTTCAAGCAGCTGGACGCATTGGCTCGCCGCGTCCTGGCTGCTGGCAAGGAGAAAGAATGAACGATTCGCTGCAGCTTCCGATCGATGTCTGCCAGATCCAGGAACTGCTTCCGCACCGCTACCCGTTCCTGCTGGTGGACCGGGTGCTTGAACTCGACGTCGAGGCCAAGCGCATCCTGGCGCAGAAGAACGTCAGCATCAACGAGCCGTTCTTCCAGGGCCACTTCCCGGGCCGCCCGATCATGCCCGGCGTGCTGATCATCGAAGCGCTGGCGCAGGCCGGCGGCGTCATGACCCAGCTCACGCTCGGCCGCGATGCGCAGTCCAAGCTGTTCTACATGGTCAAGGTGGAAAACGCCCGCTTCAACAAGCAGGTCGTGCCCGGCGACGTGCTGATGCTGGACGTGCAGATGAAGCGCCTGATCCGCAACATGGGCTGGTACTACGGCGAAGCCAAGGTCAACGGCGAAGTCGTCGCGTCGGCCGAGGTCATGTGCGCCGGCGCCAAGGGCTGATCCACTGGAGGCAGCAATGACTGACAACGCACCGCGGATCCACCCCACCGCCGTCATCGATCCGGCCGCGCGCCTGGCCGACGATGTGCAGGTGGGCGCCTTCACCCTGATCGGCCCCGATGTTGAAATCGGCGCCGGCACGGTGGTGGGCCCCCATTGCAGCATCCACGGCCCGACCCGGATCGGCCGCGACAACCGCTTCGTCGGCCACGCCGCGATCGGTGGCGAGCCGCAGGACAAGAAGTTCGCCGGTGAGCGCACCGAACTGGTGATCGGCGACCGCAACGTGTTCCGCGAGTTCGTCACGCTCAACCGTGGCACCGGCGGCGGCGGCGGCATCACCACCATCGGCAACGACAACTGGATGCTGGCCTACACGCACGTGGCGCACGACTGCCATGTCGGCAATTTCTGCGTGTTCTCCAACAACACCACCCTGGCCGGCCACGTGACCGTGGGCGACTACGTGATCATCAGCGGCTTCGCCGGTGCCCACCAGTTCTGCCGCATCGGTGCGCATGCCTTCCTCGGCATGGGCGCGCTGACCAATGGCGATGTACCGCCGTTCACCATGGTCGGTACCGATTCGCTGGGCCGCCCGCGCGGCATCAACAGCGAAGGCCTGAAGCGCCGCGGCTTCGACGCCGACCGCATCTCGGCCATCAAGCGTGCCTACCGCACGCTGTACGTGGCCGGCCTGCCGTTGGCCGAAGCCAAGCAGCAGCTGACCGAACAGGCGCGTGACAGCAATGACGTGAAGGCCATGCTGGACTTCATCGAGCACGCCGAGAGGCCCTTGCTGCGATGAGCAGCACGACCGGCCAGGCGGCGGCCGGCGCCGCGGTGATTCCGTTGGCCTCGATGGCCGGCAGCGTTCCCGCACAGCGGGTGCTCAGCGAGCGCCCGTTGCGGATCGCGCTGGTTGCCGGCGAAGCGTCCGGCGACCTGCTCGGTGCGGGCCTGGTGCGTGAACTGAAGGCGCGCTTCCCGAATGCCGAGTTCGCCGGCATTGGCGGCGATGCCATGCGCAGCGCCGGCTGCCAGACCTGGCACGATGCCAGCGAGCTGGCGGTGATGGGCCTGACCGAAGTGCTGCGCCACCTGCCGCGGCTGCTCAAGCTGCGCTCGGCGTTCCGCCAGCGCGCCCTGGAATGGCAGCCGGACGTGTTCATCGGCATCGACGCACCCGACTTCAACCTGGGCATCGAGCGCTGGCTGAAGCAACGCGGCGTGCGCACCGTGCATTACGTCAGTCCCTCGGTCTGGGCCTGGCGCGAGAAGCGCGCCGAGAAGATCGGCAGCAGCGCGGACCTGGTGCTGTGCCTGTTCCCGATGGAACCGCCGATCTATGCAAGGCACGGCATCGACGCACGCTTCGTAGGCCACCCGATGGCCGATGACATTCCGCTGCAGGGCAACCGCGAGGAAGCCCGTGCCGCGCTCGGGCTGCCGACCTCGGCCAAGGTGCTGGCGGTGTTGCCGGGCAGCCGCCTGGGCGAGATCTCGCGCCTGGGCGAACCCTTCTTCGAAGCCGCCTGGCAGGTCTCTGAACGCATTCCGGGCCTGCATGTGGTGGTGCCTGCCGCCAACCCGGCCTGCCGGCAGCTGATCGAAGAACAGCTGTCGCGCTCGGCGTTGCCGGTGGCCTACTCGCACGTGCTGGATGGCCAGGCGCGCAACGCGATGATCGCCGCCGACGTGGTGGTGCTGGCCTCCGGCACCGCGACCCTGGAAGCCATGCTGGTGAAGCGGCCGATGGTCGTCGGTTACCGCGTCAACGAACTGACCTATCGCCTGGTCAAGGCGCTGGGCCTGATCAAGGTCGACCGCTTCGCCCTGCCCAACATCCTGGCCGGCCAGGACCTGGCGCCGGAGCTGATGCAGCACGACTGCACGCCGGACAGGCTGGCCGCGGCCATCCAGCAATGGTTCGACCACCCGCAGCGGGTGATCGACCTGCAGGACACGTACGTGCGACTGCACGAGCGCCTGCGCCGCAATGCTTCGGCGCGTGCCGCCGATGCCGTCGGCGAACTGCTGATGCGCGACCAGGCGCAGGCATGAGCCGCCGTCACGCCGCAGCGGCCAGCCTGGCCCTGTTCGACGGCGCGACGGTGGTCGAGCCGGAACGCCTGGTCGCTGGCGTCGACGAGGCCGGACGTGGCCCGCTGGCCGGACCGGTGGCGGTGGCGGCGGTGGTATTCGATCCGTCACGGCCACGCATCAACGGCCTGGACGATTCCAAGCAGTTGACGGCGGCCCGCCGCGAACAGCTGCATGACCGCATCATCGAGCGTGCCCTGGCCTGGCACGTGGTACTGGTGGACGTGGACACCATCGACCGCCTGAACATCTACCAGGCCACCCTGCAGGGCATGCGTGACGTCGTTGCAGCGGTTGCCCATGTGGCCGGCTTCGCCCGCATCGATGGCAACGTGGTGCCCAAGGGCCTGGTGCTGCCGGCGCAGGCGCTGGTCGGCGGCGATGGCATCGACCGCGCGATCATGGCCGCCTCGATCCTGGCCAAGGTCTCGCGCGACCGTTACATGCAGGACGTGCATACCCGCCACCCGCAGTACGGCTTCGAACAGCACAAGGGCTATGGCACCCCGGCCCACCTGGCCGCCCTGCGCGAGCACGGCCCCTGCATGGAACACCGGCGCAGCTTCGCCCCGGTGCGTGAGTGCCTGGGCCTGACGCAGGCGGCGGCCATCGCCTGAGCCTGCTGGAGTTGTAGAGCCGAGCCCATGCTCGGCTGCTGTGGACAGCCGAGCATGGGCTCGGCTCTACAGAAGGCGGCCTCCCGCACGCCTGAATCCGGCGCCACGCCGTGCCCCTGTCAAGCCTTGTGGCAACCCCCTGCCCTCGCTACCCTGACCGGGCATTCCAGCGCTTCCCGACCCCGGCGACGATCGTCCGTCAGCACCCGGGGCCCGCGCGCTCCAACCTGGTCCGGCATGTCCAACTCCCGCTTCGTACATCTCCACGTCCACACCGAGTTCTCGCTGGCGGACTCCACCATCCGTGTGCCGGCCAAACCGGACCAGGCGGACCCGAAGAAGGCCAAGCAGGCCAACCTGCTGTCGCGCTCGGTCGAACTCGGCCTGCCCGCGCTGGCGGTGACCGACCTCAACAACCTGTTCGCCCTGGTCAAGTTCTACAAGGCCGCCGAAGGCGTGGGCATCAAGCCGATCGCCGGTGCCGACGTGCTGATCGCCGAGGAAGGCCAGGACCCGTGGCGGATGACCCTGCTGTGCCGCGACCGCGAGGGTTACCTGAGCCTGTCGCGGCTGCTGACCCGCGCCTGGATGGAAGGCCATCGCCCCGAGGGCGGCGTGGCCGTGCACCCGGACTGGCTGAAGGCCGGCAACGCCAACCTGTTCGCATTGGCCGGGCGGCAGAGCCTGGCCGGGCGCCTGGCGCTGGACGGCAAGCATGAACTGGCCGAGCAGCAGCTGGCCGACTGGCAGCGCGTGTTCGGCGATGGCCTGCACCTGGAGCTGACCCGCACCGGCCGCGAGGGCGAGGAAACCTTCAACCAGTTCGCGCTGATGGCCGCCGGCCAGCGTGGCCTGCCGGTGGTGGCCAGCAACGACGTGCGCTTCCTGTCGCCGTCGGACTTCAGCGCGCACGAAGCGCGCGTGTGCATTTCCACCGGCCGCGTGCTGGACGACCCCAAGCGCCCGCGCGAATACAGCGACCAGCAGTACCTGAAGTCGGCCGAGGAGATGTGCGCGCTGTTCGCCGACATCCCCGATGCGATCGACAACACGCTGGCGCTGGCCGAGCGCTGCAACATCGAGATGCGGCTGGGCACCTACTTCCTGCCCAACTACCCGGTGCCGGACGACGAGACGCTGGACACCTGGATCCAGAAGATGTCGCGCGATGGCCTGGAAGAGCGCCTGGAGAAGAATCCGCTGGCGCCGGGCAAGACCCGCGAAGAGTATTTCGAGCGCCTGGAATTCGAGCTCAACACCATCATCAAGATGGGCTTCCCGGGCTACTTCCTGATCGTGGCCGACTTCATCCAGTGGGGCAAGAACCAAGGTATTCCGATCGGCCCCGGCCGTGGTTCGGGTGCCGGTTCGCTGGTGGCGTGGGCGCTGAAGATCACCGATCTGGACCCGCTGCCGTACAACCTGCTGTTCGAGCGCTTCCTGAACCCGGAACGCGTGTCGATGCCCGACTTCGACATCGACTTCTGTATGGACCGCCGCGACGAGGTGATCGACTACGTCGCCCGCAAGTACGGGCGCGAGCGCGTCAGCCAGATCATCACCTACGGCACCATGGCCGCCAAGGCGGTGGTGCGCGACTCCGGCCGCGTGCTCGGCTTCCCGTACGGCCTGGTCGACGGCGTCTCCAAGCTGATCCCGAACATTCTGGGCATCCACCTGAAAGATGCGCTGGGCAAGGGCAAGGAAGGCCCGAGCTCTGAGATGGCGTCGGCCGAACTGATCCAGCGCTACGAGACCGAGGACGATGTCCGCGACCTGATCGACCTGGCGCTGCAGCTGGAAGACCTGACCCGCAACGCCGGCAAGCACGCCGGTGGCGTGGTGATCGGGCCCGAGCCGCTGAGCGAGTTCTGCCCGCTGTACGCCGAACACGACGAGAACGGCCTCGGCAAGAACCCGGTCACCCAGTTCGACAAGAACGACGTGGAAGAAGTGGGCCTGGTGAAGTTCGACTTCCTGGGCCTGCGCACGCTGACCATCATCGACTGGGCGGTGAAGGCGATCAACAAGCGCCATGAGCGCGCCGGCATCCCGCCGGTGGACATCGCCGCGATCCCGCTGGACGACACGCCCACCTACAGGGACATCTTCGCCAACGGCAACACCGGCGCGGTGTTCCAGTTCGAATCCTCCGGCATGCGCCGCCTGCTGAAGGATGCGCGCCCCGACCGTTTCGAAGACCTGATCGCGCTGGTGTCGCTGTACCGCCCCGGCCCGATGGACCTGATTCCCTCCTTCAATGCGCGCAAGCACGGCCAGGAAGAGATCATCTATCCCGATCCGCGCACCGAAGCCATCCTGAAGGACACCTACGGCATCATGGTGTACCAGGAGCAGGTCATGCAGATGGCGCAGATCGTCGGCGGCTACTCGCTGGGCGGCGCCGACCTGCTGCGCCGCGCGATGGGCAAGAAGGTGCCGGCCGAAATGGCCAAGCACCGCGAGATCTTCCGCGAAGGTGCAGCCAAGGGCGGCGTCGATGGCCCCAAGGCCGACGAAATCTTCGACCTGATGGAGAAGTTCGCCGGCTACGGCTTCAACAAGTCGCACGCCGCTGCCTACGCGCTGGTCAGTTACCAGACCGCCTGGCTGAAACGCCATTACCCGGCTGAGTTCATGGCGGCCACGCTGTCGTCCGATCTGGACAACACCGACAAAGTGGTCGGCTTCCTCGACGAGGTGCGCAACCTCGGCCTGACCGTGCTGCCGCCCAAGGTGAACCAGTCGGCCTTCATGTTCGAAGCGGTGACGCCGGACACCATCCAGTACGGCCTCGGGGCGATCAAGGGCGTCGGCCAGGGTGCCTGCGAGGCGGTGGTCGAGGAGCGGCTGAAGGGCGGCCCGTTCAAGGACCTGCTCGACTTCTGCACGCGCGTTGGTTCGGCCAAGCTCAACAGGCGCACGCTGGAAGCGATGATCAACTGTGGTGCGTTGGACGAGCTCGGCCGCAACCGTGCCTCGCTGATGCTGCAGCTGCCGGAGGTGATCAAGGCTACCGACCAGATGGCCCGCGAGCGGGCTTCGGGACAGAACTCGCTGTTCGGTGGCCCGGACCCGAGCGCGACCACGATCCAGCTGGACCTGCCCGAAGCCGAGGAGTGGCCGCTGCTGCAGCGCCTGAACGGCGAGCGCGACACGCTGGGCTTCTATCTCAGTGGCCACCCGTTCGATCCCTGGCGCGACGATGTGCGCGACCTGGTCGGCAATGACCTGGGTTCGGTGGAGAAGATCTGGAGCGCCAACAGCGGTGGTGGCGGCGGCGGCGAAAAGCGCTGGCGCCCGGAAGTGCAGACGGTGCTGGCCGGCCAGGTGGTCGGCGTGCGCCGCAAGGGCGAGAGCCAGATCTTCATCCAGCTTGAGGACGGACGTGGCCGCGTCGAGTGCAGCGCGTTCTCCGACGCGATGGCCGAGTTCGGCCACCTGATGACCAAGGACCGCATCCTGGTGGTCAAGGGCGGCCTGCGCGAGGACGAGTTCAACGGCGGCTTCGCGCTGCGCATCCGCCAGTGCTGGGACTTCGATGAGGTCTGCGCCAACTACGCCACGCGGCTGTCGCTGCGCCTGGACCTGCGCCAGCAGCGCCCGGTCTGGGAGCGCATCGATGCGCTGCTCGACCGCCATCGCCCGGGACGGACGCCACTGCGCCTGGACCTGCTGCTGAAGGGGCCGCACGGCGGCGTCGCCGGCATGCTCGATGTGTCCGGGCAGAGCGCGGTACGCATCGATTCCAAGCTGATGGAGGCGCTGCGCGCCGACCCGGCCGTGCGCACGCTGAAGGTGCGCTACAGCCCGCCATGGGCCAGCTGAGGCTGACTCCCTCGCTGTCCTGTCTCCCCTGTTTCCCCGTTCCAAGTGTCAAGGACGATTGCCGATGAAGACCCTGCTGTTCCCGTTCGCTGCCGCACTGGCCCTGGCCGCCTGCTCCCCGTCGAAGATCGAGTTCCAGATCGACAACCCGACCGACACGCCGCTTGCGTTGAGCATCGACGGCCAGGACCTGCCGGTGGCCGCACAGGGCTCGCGCCCGGTCTCGCTCGCTGTCGGCGAGCATCGCCTGCATACCGACAAGCTCGGTGATGTGCGCTTCATCGTCTACGTCGACGGTCATGGCGGGCTGATCAATCCGACCCTCAGCGAGTACGTGATCGCCCGCGAGATCTACGTCACCGACGAGAGCAAGGTGAAGAACTTCGGCGTCGGCAACAGCGGTATCCAGCTCGGCGGCGTCGACTTCGAAGGCCCGTTCGAGAAGCGCCACGACCTGTTCATCGACAAGACCTGGACCTACGGCGTGCGCGAACCCTTCCCCAAGGAAAAGGTGGTGGCCCACGTTGATTCCAGCGGCGGCCAGATCGTGGCCAAGGTGTTCACCGCTCCCGACTTCATCGCTTACGTGGAAGAAGGCATGGGCGAGCCCGGCGCGTTCAAGCGCGAACAACCAGGTGGCTACGTGGCCCCGGCCTACAGCCTGGAACCGGCCCCGGCCAGCCTGCCGGCGCTGGTGCCGGCCTTCGAGGCCCACGCCGCGCCCCTGCGCGAGGTCTATGCGCGCTGGCTGAAGGCCACCACCGCCGATGAACAGAAGGCCCTGCGCAAGCAGGATTTCGCCGCGCAGATGGCCTTCACCTCGGCCACTGCCACCCTGGGCAGCGGCCTTGGCCGGGAAGCCAACGAGGCCTACAACGACTTCGTCTCCCAGCGCAGCCAGTTGATGGGCCGCAGCGCCCTGGTGGTGCCCTGAGCTGACTGGCGCCCCCTGCCCGGCTGCGCTACCGTCGCCTTCCAGACGAAGGCGTACGGGTGGTTTGCACGCATTCGGCTAGAATTCCCCCCTTCTTTACACGACGGCTTCCGATGAATCCGAACTACCTCGACTTCGAGCAACCCATCGCCGACCTGGAAGCCAAGATCCAGGAGCTGCGCAACGCCAGTGCCGGGCCGGCGGTCAATGTCGAGGCGGAAGTGCACGCGCTGCAGGACAAGCTGCGCATGCGCACCGCGCAGATCTTCCGCAACCTGACCTCGTGGCAGGTGCTGCAGCTGGCCCGCCACCCGTCGCGCCCGTACACCGCCGACTACCTCCGCGTCATGTTCGATGAGTTCCAGGAGCTGGCCGGTGACCGCGCCTTCGCCGACGACAAGGCGATCATGGGCGGCCTGGCCCGCATCAATGGCCGCGCGGTAATGGTGATCGGCCACCAGAAGGGCCGCGACACCAAGGAAAAGATCAAGCGCAACTTCGGCATGCCCAAGCCGGAGGGTTACCGCAAGGCACTGCGCCTGATGAAGATGGCCGAGCGCTTCGGCCTGCCGGTGCTGACCCTGATCGACACCGCCGGCGCCTGGCCGGGCATCGACGCCGAGTCGCGCGGCCAGTCCGAAGCGATCGCGCGCAACCTGATCGAGATGGCCGAGCTGAAGGTGCCGATCATCTGCACCGTGATCGGTGAAGGCGGCTCCGGCGGTGCGTTGGCACTGGGTGTGGGCGACCGCACCGTGATGCTGGAATACGCGGTGTACTCGACCATCACCCCGGAAGGCTGCGCCTCGATCCTGTGGAAGGACGCGGGCAAGGCCAAGGAAGCGGCCGAACAGTTGGGCCTGACCGCGCCGCGCCTGAAGAGCCTGGGCCTGGTCGACAAGGTCGTGCGCGAGCCGACCGGTGGCGCCCACCGCAACCCGACGCAGATGGCCAAGCGCCTGAAGGCCGTGCTGCTGAACGAACTGGACGCGCTGGACAAGCTGTCCACCGAACAGCTGCTGGAACAGCGCTACACGCGCCTGCGCAGTTACGGCACGTACGAAGCGGCCTAAGCCCGGTAGTGCCGGCCGCTGGCCGGCAACACGAGGTGATTGCAGAAATGAAAGAGCCGGGCATTTGCCCGGCTCCTTCGTTTGCGCCCTGACAGCATCCACGCATGGCGTGGATCTACCGGACGCAGGTGACCCCGCCTCAGAACGGCTTGGCCAGCACCAGCCACACGATCGGAATGAACGCCAGCAGCGGGATCTCGTTGATCCAGCGCAGCGCGCGCGACGACGGCAGCGCCCGGCCCTTGGCCACGCCCTTGAGCAGGCGGCCGGTCCAGCCGAAGTACACCAGCAGCACCACCACCAGCCCCAGCTTGGCGTGCAGCCAGCCGGCAGCTCCCGGCGCCACCATGGTCGGGAAATCGGGGATGACCTTGTAGCCCAGCCACAGCACCAGGCCGAGCAGGAACGCCAGGCCGAACATCGAGTGGCCGAAGCGGTACAGGCGCAGGCCCATCAGCTGCAGGCGCTCGGTCACCGCCGGCTGGCCCGCGGTCTCGGCCAGGTTCACCAGGATGCGCGGCAGGTAGAACACCGTGGCCATCCACGCCACCACGAACACGATGTGGAAGGTCTTGACCCAGTAGTAGCTCTGCATGCGCTCGCTCCGGCGGCTGGCGTAGGTTGGCGGCCATTCTCGCATGCCGTGGCGAAGCCGCCGCAGGCACGCCCGCCGCGACACATCGACGCATGCCGCGCCGCAACACCGTACGATAGGCGCCGTTTTCCCCGATCGCGCACTGCCCCATGGACAAGACCTACGACGCCGCCTACTTCCAACGCTGGTACCGCCGTGCCGACATCGGCGGCAGCGCCCGCCTGGCGCGCAAGGTGGCGTTGGCCGTGGCCAGCGCCGAGTACTACCTGGAGCGGCCGATCCGCAGCGTGCTGGATATCGGCTGCGGTGAAGGCGCCTGGCGCGCGCCGCTGCTGAAGCTGCGTCCGAAGGTCGAATATCTCGGCTTCGACAGCAGCGAGTACGCTGTGCGCCGCTACGGCAGGACCCGCAACCTGCACCTGGCCCGCTTCGGCGACTTCGCTTGGCTGCGGCCCTGCGCCCCGGTTGACCTGCTGGTGTGTTCGGACGTGATGCACTACGTGCCCGACCGCGAGCTGCGTGCAGGACTGGCCGGCGTGGCCGAGCTGACCGGCGGCGTGGCCTTCCTGGAGACCTTCGCCGCCGAGGACGCGTTCGAAGGCGACCACGACGGCTTCCAGGCCCGACCGGCGCGCTGGTACCGCCGCACGCTGGCCGGCCAGGGCCTGCAGCCGGTAGGGTCGCACTGCTGGCTCGGCCCCGCCCTGGCGGGCGATGCGGCCGCGCTGGAACGGATGTGAATCCGGATTCATTATTTTCAGCCGACTTAACCTGCGGGACACCTGGATGGGATATGCTGCGCGGCAACATATGACCATACATATTCGGTCGTCATGCTCTATCAACTGCACGAACTGACCCGCAACCTGCTCGCCCCCTGGGTGCACCAGGCCCAGGCCAACGCCAGATTCTTCGCCAACCAGGGCCATTGGTGGTCGCAGATGCCCGGTGCTGATCGCCTGGCGGCGGTCAATGAACTCTTCCACCGCATCGGCAAGGATTACGAGAAGCCCGAGTGGGGCATCAACGAAATCGACGTCGATGGCGAGCGCGTGCCGATCGTCGTGCACGAGGAAGTGAGCAAGCCGTTCTGCAAGCTGCTGCGCTTCAAGCGCCACAGCAATGAAGCCGACCAGCTGCACACCATGCTCAACCAGCCGTTCGTGCTGGTGGTGGCGCCGCTGTCCGGCCACCACGCCACGCTGCTGCGCGACACCGTGCGCACGCTGCTGCGCGACCACCGCGTGTACGTCACCGACTGGGTCGACGCGCGCATGGTGCCGGCCAGCGAAGGCGAGTTCGGGCTGGATGACTACATCGCCTACATCCAGGAGTTCATCCGCCACCTCGGCGTCGAACGCCTGCACGTGGTGAGCGTGTGCCAGCCGACCGTACCGGTGCTGGCCGCGGTTTCACTGATGGCCAGCCGTGGTGAACCGACGCCGCGCACGCTGGTGATGATGGGTGGCCCGATCGATGCGCGCTGCAGCCCGACCGCAGTGAACAACCTGGCCACGCAGAACCCGCTGTCGTGGTTCGAGAACAACGTCATCCACACCGTGCCGGCCAGCTATCCGGGTGCCGGCCGCCGCGTGTACCCGGGCTTCCTGCAGCACGCCGGCTTCCTGTCGATGAACCCGAGCCGCCACTTCAGCTCGCACTGGGATTTCTACACCGACCTGGTCAAGGGCGACCTGGAAGACGCCGACGCGCACCGTCGTTTCTACGACGAGTACAACGCGGTGCTGGACATGCCGGCCAGGTACTACCTCGATACCATCCGCGTGGTGTTCCAGGACTTCCTGCTGCCGCGTGGCGAGTGGGTGGTCAACGGCGAGAAGGTCGATCCGTCGGCGATCCGCGATACCGCGCTGCTGAGCATCGAAGGCGAGCTGGACGACATCGCCGGCCTTGGTCAGACCGAAGCCGCGCAGGCGCTGTGCACCGGCATCACTGCGGACCGCCGTGAGCATTTCATCGTCGAAGGTGCCGGCCACTACGGCATCTTCAGCGGCCGTCGCTGGCGCGAGGTGGTGTACCCGAAGGTGCGCGACTTCTTCGCCGCGCATGCCGAAGCCCCGGCGGCAAAGGCCGCGAAGAAGAAGAGCAACGTCACCCCGTTGCGGCGCAAGGCGGGGTAACTCGCCTCTGGCGTGTGCCGACCTTGGTCGGTACGCCTTGGTAGATGCCAACCTTGGTTGGCGCTCTACCGTGAATCCCTGCAGCTGATGGATCGTGCCAACCAAGGTTGGCACCTGCCAAAGCAAAGCCCACCAAACGTCCCGGCGCTGATGGCTTGTGCCAACCAAGGTTGGCACCTGCCGAAGCATGCGCGCCCGCTTACAACCGCACCAGCAGGTTCTTGGCAATCAGCCCATGCAGCTTGCCGATGCCGCGTGCCAGGTGCATCGTCAGCACCAGCAGCAGTGCGCCCGCCGCAGCAACCGCGATCGCCACCAGCGGCGAGGCCGCCATCGGCAGCACATTCACGTCGTTGATGTACACGCCGGGGATGTCACCACTGAAGATCGCCGCGACCGGCGCCCAGATCAGGCTCAGCGACAGCGACAGCAGCGTCACCGCGATGGTGAAGTAGATCACGCCCAGCGGCAGCATCAGCACGAAGTACAGCAGCGTCAGCCAGGTACGGCCATCGGTGAACATGTCGCCGATGCGCTGCAGCCAGGTGCGGCTGCGGTCGGTGTAACGCGGGCGGCGCGGCATGCGCTCGCCCAGCAGCGCTTCCACCAGCCGTCCTTCCAGCAGCGCCAGCCCGCGCACCGAGCCGAAGAACAGCACGGTCAGCGGAATGCCGATGATCAGGATCAGCAGGCCCAGCGACAATGACAGGCCGGTCACCACCCAGGTGAAGAAGAAGATGCCGGTGGCCAGCGACAGCAGCATGTAGAACAGCGCACCGTAGGTGTGCGGATCGGTCACCACGCCGAAGAAGCGCGCCAGCAGCGAACGCTGCACCGGCGCCTGCGGCGGTGAGGCCGGCTCGACGCCACTGGCTTCCGCCGCTGCACGCAGCACCGGCGCGGTATCCGCACGCGGCGTACGCAGCGCGCGGTTCACCGTCACTTCGGTCTCGCGGTAGATGTCGGCCACTTCATCCGGCGCGCCATAGCTGCCGGCAACGTCGGCGATCACCTCGGCCTCGCTGCGGCCGGGCTGCGCCGCCAGCTCCGAGCGCAGGTATTCCTCGGCGTCGTACAGCGCGTCCTGCACCATCGCCGGATCGGCACCTTCCAGCGCCGCGCGCAGCTGCGCCAGGTACTGCGGGATGGTCGTGGGCAGGGCGCGGCCTGCCAGGCTCGGGTCGTTCATTGCGGTACCCCCTCCAACACGGAATCGACGGAATCGCGGGTGGCCTGCCAGGCGTGGCGCCACTGCGCCAGCACCTCGCGGCCACGTTCATTGATGCGGTAGTAGCGCCGCGGCGGCCCGCTGCTGGACGGCTCCACATGGCTTTCCAGCAGGCCGGCGCCCTCCAGGTTGCGCAGCACCGGGTACAGCGCGCTCTGCTTGCCGCTCAGCACGCCCTCGCCCACCCGCTCCAGCTCCTTGGCAATGAGGTAGCCGTACAGCGGCTCCCCGGCCCGGGCCAGCACCGCCAGCAGGGCCAGCGACACCGTTCCGGCGCTGAGTTCCTTCTGGAACTTCTTCAGGTGGACATCGTCCTCGGACATGACCGGCCCTCCACTACGTTGAAGTCCACAGTAGTGCGAAGTTCGGTATAGCGAATGTGTCGTTAGTCACTCTCCCGGTTGGCGCCGCTGCGCGGCTCGCGCAGAATCGAAGCCTCGTTCATGTTCCGGGGTTCCCATGCCGCACCGCCGTTGCCTTGCCCTGACCGCCCTCGCCCTGGCCTGCCTGCTGCCCGCCCTGGCCAGCGCGGCCACGCCCTACCGCAGCCCTCAGCAGATCCTCGACGCCTCGGCGGCCAGCGACTGGCGCACCCCGGACCCGGCCAACCTGCTGTACATGGACCTGCCGGCCGGTCGGGTCATCATCGAGCTGGCACCGCAGTTCGCCCCGCGCCATGTCGCCAACATCCAGACCTTCGCCCACGAGCATTTCTGGGACGGCACCAGCATCTACCGCTCGCAGGACAACTTCGTGGTGCAGTTCGGCGATGCCGACGCCGATGACGCAGCCAAGGCCAAGCCGTTCGGCAGCGCCGCGCGCAAGTTGCCGGCCGAGTTCGAGCGCGCCAGCGCCGGCCTGAAGGTCACCGTGCTGCCGGACCGCGATGGCTGGGCCGCGCAGACCGGTTTTGTCGACGGCTTCCCGGTCGGCCAGGACCCGCAGGCCGGCAAGGCCTGGCTGGCACATTGCTACGGCATGCTGGGCGCGGGCCGCAGCAACGAGGAAGACAGCAGCATCGGTGCCGAACTGTACGTGGTGACCGGACAGTCGCCGCGCCAACTGGACCGCAACATCACCCTGGTCGGTCGCGTGCTGAAGGGCATGGAGCTGCTCAGCGCGACGCCGCGCGGGCCGGCGCCGATGGGCTTCTACACCGACCCGACACTGCGCACGCCGATCGTGTCGATCCGCCGCGCCAGCGACGTGCCGGCAGCCGAGCGCACGCCGATCCAGGTACTGCGTACCGACTCGAAGACCTTCGCCGATACGGTGGAGGCGCGGCGCAACCGCGTGGATGATTTCTACAAGCGTCCGGCCGGGCATATCGATCTGTGCAATATTCCGGTGCCGGTGCGCTGATGGTTTCCTGCGCGTGACGCGTGCTGAAGGTGCTTCACTGTTCATGGGCGTTACTTTTCTTTGTACGCAAAGAAAAGTAACCAAAAGAAACGCGCCGCCAGGTCGCGAGCCGCCGTGTTTCGCACGTCGGTCCCCTGCGCTTCTCGGTGAATCAGGGGACGGTGTGCACAAGGCTGCCGACTAGCAGTCGGCTCTACAGGACATCGGCACCTCTTCGCCCCTGATTCCCCTGCGATGCTCGGGTCGCTCAAGGCGGACCCAGTTCAAAGGCCACAGCTGCACCCAGAAGATCCACGCAATGCGTGGATGCTTTTGCTGTTGATCTTGACCTTCCAGTCCGCCTTGAGCGAGCCGAGCACCGCAGGTCTGGCGAGGGCGAAGAGGCGCGGGTGTCTGAGCGCAGCGAGTTCCCGCGCCGTCCCTCGACGGGCCGAGGAGCGCAGGGCACCGGTGCGCAGCACCGGCTCGCGACCTGGCGGCGTGTTTCTTTTGGTTACTTTCTTTGCACGAGCAAAGAAAGTGACACCTCTCCGCAGGCGCGGAAAAGAGCTGCCGGGCAGCGCCCGGCACTACCAGTGCGTCGGCGCGCTCAGCCCTTCTGACTCACCGCCACGCTGCCCAGAATCAACACACCCGCAATCAACATCTGCACCGTCACCGCCTCCCCCAGGAACAACCACGCAAACGCCGCGCCGAACAGCGGAATCAGGTAGGTCACCGTCGACGCCCGCGACGGGCCGATACGACCGATCAGGCGGTAGAACATCAGGAACGCCAGCCCGGTGCAGGCCACGCCCAAGGCAATCGCCGCGCCCCACGCCTTCAGTGGAATCGCCGCCTGCGGCCAGTGGGTCACCGCCATCGGCAGCATCCACAGCGAGGCACACGACAGCGTTGCAGCAGCGGCCGCCGCCGAGGGCAGGCCGGTCATGTGCCGCTTCACCAGGTTCACGCCCAGGCCGTACAGCAGCGAGGCCGCCGCACCAGCCAGCACTGCAGTGCCGATGCTCAGGCCCGAGACTTTGGCCGTGGCCAGTACCACCACGCCGGCGAAGCCGACCAACAACGCGCCCGCGCGGCGCATGCCGATCTTCTCGCCGAAGAACAGGAAGGCGATCAGCGCGGCAAACAGCACGGTCATCGCATTGCAGATGGCGCCGATCGCCGCAGGGGCTCGCTCGGCCGCGTAGGCGAACAGCACGAACGGCAGCGCCGAGTTGATCAGCCCGATCGGTGCCAGCCACAGCCAGCGCCGCGGTGGGAACTGCGCGCGGGCACGCCACAGGAACGGCAGCAGCACCAGCGCGCCCAGCACCAGCCGCACCTCGACCAGCGCGAACGGGCCGAACGACGGCACCGCCACCCGCATGAACAGGAACGAGCAGCCCCAGATGGCGCCCAGCAGGGTCAACTCCAGCGGTGTGCGCCAGTCGCGCTCGGCTGCCTGTGGGACCGCATTCATGCCTCGCCTCCGTCCATCGTCAATTCCTCGTCAAGGCAGACAGGATCGGGCGCAGACGCCTGCCGCACAAGCGCGTAGTATCGCTGCCAGCCACAAATATGGTTTGAGGCTCGACATGCAGCTACGCCCTTCCCTGCTCCCCGCACTGGCCGTGTTCGCGGTCGCCGCGCGCCACCAGAACTTCGCCCAGGCCGCGCAGGAGCTGCACCTGACCGCCAGCGCGGTCAGCCACCATGTGCGCCGGCTGGAAGAAGTGCTGGAAGTACGCCTGTTCCTGCGCCACGCCCGCGGCGTGCGCCTGACCGCCGAGGGCCGGCAACTGGCCGACGCCGCCAGCGCCGCCTTCACCGATGTCGCGGCCGTCGCCCATCACCTGCAGCCGGATGCCGACAGCGTGCCGTTGCGGATCACCACGCTGCGCTCGCTCTCCTACTGCTGGCTGCTGCCACGGCTGCCGCGCTTCACCCAGGCCCATCCGCACATCCGCATCGAGCTGCACACCGGCAGCGGCCTGGATCGCTACGACGACAATGGGCCGGAAGTCGGCATCCGCTACGGTCTGGGCCAGTGGCCGGGCCTGCGTGCGCAGCACCTGATGGACGACTACCTGTTCCCGGTGGCCTCGCCGGCGCTGGCCGGGGTCGAAGCACTGGTCGATCCGGCGCGCATCGCCGACCTGCCGCTGCTGACCGACCTGTCGCCGCAGGGCTGGCGCGACTGGTTCCGTCATGCCGGCGTGCGCCCGCCCTCGCCGCTGCCGCCGATGCACACCTTCGCCGACAGCACCGATGCGATGCGTGCAGCGGTGTACGGCATGGGCGCGGTGCTGGCACGTACCCACATCGCGCAGCCCTACCTGCAGCGCTACGAGGTGGTACGCCTGCCCGGCCCGGCGCTGAAGGCGCGCTATGCGTATCACGTGGTGCATGCCGAAGGACAACCGCCGAGCCCGGCCGCACGCCTGTTCATCGACTGGTTGCTGGAGCAGGCGCAGGACGAACGCACGCCGATTCCCGCATTGCCGGACAGCCTGCTCGGACGCCCGGCCACACGCGCCTGACTGCGCCCTCACCCGTTCTTTGCCCGGCGCTGGCTAGGCTGCAGGCAACTCCACAACGTACCTACGCCATGGCCATGCTGCGACTGCGCATCACCGGAACCGAAGACGACGCCCGCGCCATCAGCGACCTGCTGCTCGGCCTGGAGGGCATCGAACATGTCGAGGAAACCGACGACCTGATGCCGCACATGGACGACGACGATTCCAGTTCGGCCGGGCTGTCCGATGACATCGGCCCGGGCATCCACGAGCTGGAAGTGGAAGTCGGCAATGAAAGCACCGCGCAGAAGGTGCGCGACGCGGTGCAGGAACTGGCGCTGGAGCTGGATGTGTTCGTCGAGTACGAGACCGACGAGGGCTGACGCCGGCTCCCTGCCGGCATCAGCCGTCACCTCAGCGGGTGGGCGGCAGCGTGCGACGGCGGCGACGCCACCACGCCCGCACACCCCAGGCCACTACCAGGGCCAGCACACCTACCGGCAGCAACGCGGCGACGGCGCGGATCAGGAACGCAATGCTGCCGCTGAGGATGCTGCCCGACTCGCTCAGCGCCTCGCCGATCTCGCTGCGGCTGCGCTGGCCCGAGGTGGTGTCGAAGTGGATCGTCACCAGCTGGGTATCGATGCGCCGACGCTGCTGTGCGGCATCCTTGTTGGCCTGCTCGACGCCTGCTTCGATCTCCGACAGCCGCGTGGTGATCGCCATCAGGTCCTCGATCTTCAGGTCCTTGCGGTCCTGGTAGGACAACAGCCGCGCGTGTTCCTTCTCCAGCCGGGACTTGGTCAGCGCGGTGTCCGCTACTTCCTGCGCGAGGTCCTCCGCGCGCGTGTTGCGCGACTGCAGCGTGCCGCCCTCACCGGCCATCGCGATCAGCGGCTCGGTGCCCTTCGGCGCGATGCGCACCTTCACTTCACCGCTGGGCTGCTCGCCGCCGCGCTGGTCGACCTGCAACACTGCACAGTCGCCGAACTTCGCGCTCTGGCAGGCCTGGGCGATCTGCTGGATGCGCGGTGCGATCTGCGCCGCCTCCAGCTGCACCTGCACGTCATGTTCGTAGGCCAGGAATGCGCCTTCCGGCGAAGCAACAGCGGCATCGGCCGCGGTCGCGCCCGCCTCTGCAGCGCGCTCACCGTTCTTGGCGCAGGCTGCCAGTGCCAACAGCAGCACCGGCACTGCCAGCGTGCGCGTCCACGCGCACAGCGGCCTCACAGCGCGGCTCCGTTGTAGGAGGTCACCGAAAGACCGGCCAGATCGACCTGCGGCACGCAGCGAACGTTCACCGCCACCATCGGTGTGCCGGTACGCGGATCGATCGCTTCGCTGTAGGGGGCGATACCGCATTGGCGGCAGTGGTGGTGGTCGATATGCGCCTTGTTGAAGTGGTAGGTGGCCACGTCAGCCGGATCGGTGGCCAGCTGGAACGCCTCGCGCGGGGCGAACCACAGCAGGCTGCCGCGACGGCGGCACATCGAGCAGTTGCAGTCGATGACGTCGCTGATCGGCGCCTCGGCCTGTACGGTGAATGCGATCCTGCCGCAATGGCAGCTTCCCTGGTATTCCATGTCCTGCGCTCCTTTGGAGGGTCCTTGAAACCGCCCATGGTAATCCTATGGCACGGGGACAAAGCAGCGACGGGGCCCTATGCTCAGGGTTTGACCCCGTACAGGAATGCCGATGCGCCCGCATCTTCTTGCCCTCGCCCTGGTCGCTGCGCTGGCCGGTTGCCAGCCTGCCGACGCCCCGACCAACGCTTCCACCCCGGCCACCAGCCAGCAGGCCGGTGACGCGGCGGTCGATGCCGCCTTCGCCGATCTGTCCAAGCGCGCCCTGGACACCTGGATGCAGCTGTCGCCGGTCAGCGCCACCCAGATCGGTGACCACCGCTACGACAGCGAACTGGACGACCTGAGCGCCGCCGGCCAGCAGAAGACCGTGGCCGCCTACAAGGCGCTGCTGGGCGAGCTGGACAAGATCGAGGTGGCCAAACTGGGCCGCGAGAACCAGGTGGACGCGGCGATCCTGCGCAACCAGCTGCAGTCGGAAATCTGGAACGCCGAAGTGCTCCAGTCCGGCAAGTGGGACCCGCAGCTGTACAACGGCATCGCCGGCAGCGCGATCTATGGCCTGATGGCCCGGGAGTTCGCGCCGCTGCCGGAACGCCTGAAGTCGGCGACCGCGCGCATGGAAAAGCTGCCGGCGATCTTCGCCCAGGCACGCGAGAACCTGGATCCGGCCCGCGTTCCGAAGATCCATGCCGAGACGGTGGCCAAGCAGAACAAGGGCATCCTCAGCATCGTCGATACCTTCATCACCCCGCACATCGGCGAACTGCCGCAGGCCGACCAGCAGCGCCTGCAGGCCGCCATCGACGGCCTGAAGAAGGCCGTGGACGAGCAGCAGACCTGGCTGGACAAGACCCTGGTGCCGAACGCCAAGGGCGACTTCCGCATTGGTGCGGAAAAGTACGACCAGAAGCTGAAGTTCGCGCTGAGCTCCTCGCTGTCGCGCCAGGAGATCGGTGAGCGTGCACGCGCCGAACTCAAGCGCGTGCGCGAGGACATGTACGGCATCGCGCAGACCGTACTGAAGGACAAGCCGGGTGCGCCGGAGATGCCGGCCCAGCCGACCGACGAGCAGCAGCAGAAGGCGATCGAGGCCGCACTGGAACTGGCCTACGCCGACAAGCCGGCGCGCGACAAGGTGGTCGATGATGCCAAGGCCGCGCTGGAGCAGTCCACCGCGTTCGTGCGCGAGCACGACCTGGTGACCCTGCCCGATGCGCCGGTGGACATCATCCTGATGCCGGAATTTCAGCGTGGCGTGGCCGTGGCCTACTGCGATTCTCCGGGCCCGCTGGACAAGAACCTGAAGACCTTCTACGCCGTGTCGCCGATTCCGGACGACTGGAACGAGAAGCAGGTCGACTCTTTCCTGCGTGAATACAACTCGCGCATGATCCACCTGCTGAGCATCCACGAAGGCACCCCGGGCCATTACCTGGAGGGCTGGCATTCGGCCAAGTTCCCCTCCACCCTGCGTGCGGTGCTGCGTTCGGGCCTGTTCGCCGAAGGCTGGGCGGTCTACACCGAGCGCATGATGCAGGAGCAGGGCTACCTCGACAACGACCCGCTGTTCCACCTGGTGCAGCTGAAGTTCTACCTGCGCACGATCTCCAACGCGATCCTCGACCAGGGCGTGCACGTGGACAACTGGGATCGCGAGAAGGCGATGCACCTGATGACCCACGACGCGTTCCAGCAGGAAAGCGAAGCGGCCGGCAAGTGGGTGCGCGCGCAGCTGACCTCGGCGCAGCTGCCGACCTACTTCGTGGGTGCGCAGGAACACTTCGACACCCGCAAGGCGGTGCAGGAAAAGCTGGGCGACAAGTTCAACCTGAAGGCGTACCACGACCAGGTACTGTCCTACGGCGCACCGCCGGTGCGTTTCGCACGCCAGCTGATGCTGGACCAGCCGATCGAGTGATCGAACCGGTGTGAGGTGAAACGGAGCGGCCCGGGCAAACCCGGGCCGTTCTGTTTGTGCAGCATCGCCACGCCATCGCCGCATCACATGCCGGCAACATGGCCGGGCGCATCGTTCGCCGGATTCCCCGTTCCGCCGGTTTCCAATGTCTCTCCCCTTGCTTCGCCTCGCCCTGCTGCCCACGCTGCTGGCCAGTGCGGGTGCCTTCGCTGCCTGCCCCCCGCCGCCGCCCGGCCAGCCCGACATCCGTGCCCTGGGCTACTACACCGACAAGGCTGGTTCGGTGATCGACCCGGCACTTCGCCAGCAGAACAAGGACGCCACTGCGCCGCTGGACCGCTATGCCGCCGACGTGGCGCGCATGAGCGACGACTACCTGCGCGACGGTGACCCGGCAGCCGCACAGTGCACGCTGAACTGGCTGGGTGCGTGGGCCGACGACGGCGCCATGCTCGGGCAGATGATCCGGGTCAACAACAACCAGTCGTTCTACATGCGGCAGTGGATGCTCGATGCGGTAGCGATGGCCTACCTGAAGGTGCACGACCAGGCAGATGCCCGGCAGCGCGCGCGCATCGATCCGTGGTTGCAGAGGCTGGCCCGGGCCAACCTGGCGTACTGGAACAATCCGAAACGGCGCCGCAACAACCACTACTACTGGGGCGGTCTGGGCGTGCTGGCCACCGGACTGGCCACCGACGACGATGCCCTGTGGCAAGCCGGCCACGCCGCCTTCCAGAAGGGCGTCGATGACATCCAGGACGATGGCAGCCTGCCGCTGGAGATGGCGCGCGGGCAACGCGCCCTGCACTACCACGACTACGCATTGGCGCCGCTGGTGATGATGGCCGAACTGGCACGGCTGCGCGGCCAGGACTGGTACGCCAGCAGGGATCGCGCCATTGACCGCCTTGCCCGCCGCGTCATCGAAGGCAGCAAGGACCCTGCATGGTTCAACGAACACACCGGCGTTGCACAGCTGCCCCTGCAGGCCAGCGGCTGGGTCGAGTTCTACCGCTTGCGCTCACCCGATGGCGGCCTGTTCGATGCCGCGCATGCACGCGGACCGTTCCGTTCCCCACGGCTGGGCGGCGACCTTACGTTGATGGCTGCGCAGGGCATCGTGCGCACGCCGCCGCGATAGCCCCCTGTTTCAGCGACGGGCCCGCTGTAGCAGCTGCTGGAACTGCGCACGGCTGCAGCCCTGCCGGTCACAGCCCGGCAAGGGCAGTGCGACGCGTCCCGGCGGCTGCGCCTCGGTCAGCGGCACGGCATCGCGCAGCTGCGCGGTGGTCGGATAGACGTAGGCCAGGCGGAACCGCTCGCCACCGCCCTGGCGGTCACGCCAACGCTCGAACTGCAGCAGGCCACCGATCGGCGTCTTCTCGAACTGGCCTGGCAGGCTGTAGTCACCGATTCCTATCGCCGCCAGCACCGAACCGATATTGGAATCATGGCCGACCAGCAGGATCACCTTCGGCGACGCCGGATCACCGAACGACGCATCCACGCGCGCCAGCAGCGGAGCGGCCACGTCACGCGCCACCGCGGGTGTTCCGAACAGGATGTCCTGGTAGCGGTTGCGGATCTGCGCCAACGCCAGCCATTGGCCTTCCGTGTTCAAGCGGCCCCAACCTTCGCGCGGAACGCCACTTCCCTGGTAATGCTCCATCAGCAGGGCATCGACCAGACCGCTGGCCAGTGCCAGTGAACCCGAAGCGCGTGGCTCCTTGCCCGGCTCCGCATTGAAGGTCGTGTCGCCCAGCACCAGATGACAGTCGCTGCGCCCCGCACAGGCCGCCGACTGCGGGTAGAGGGTGATCCCCTCCACCACGGACAGTGCGGGTGCCAGATCCGATACTGTCAGCGCCTGCTGCATTGCCGCCAGCGCGCGCTTGCGGAATGCCGCGTCATCGTTGTGGATCACCGGGTCGAACAGCGGATCCATCGTCCCCAGCGCCATGCGCTGTTCGACCGCAACATGGCAGCCCGGAAACGCACCGGCAATGAAGAACTGCGCGGTGGCCTGGGTACGCTGCAGGCTGTTGGCATGGGCGTGGAAGTCAGCCGGCTGCGGGCAACCCGACGCCGGCAACAATTGCGCCTGGCGCAGCCACTGGCCGATGTAGCGCCCCATGTAGACTTCCAGCACGCCGCCCTTGGTGGTCAGCTCGCCGGGGCCTACGTCCCAGCGTGGCCAGCGCTCCGGCGTGGCATGGGCAAGGGCGCCCGACGCCACCACCGGCGCGCGCAGGTTGTGGCGGCTGAGCAGGACGACCTGCTCGAGCTGGTCGCCTTGCACCGGTGTCGTCGCCGCGGCTGCGGCCGTGGTGGCCAGAATGAGTGCCAGCAACAAGGAGCGTACGGGTCGGATCATGCAGGTCTCCGGAAACACGTTGGGGTCAGAGCCCTTTCCTGCGGAAAGGGATCCGACCCCAAGGCATACGTGGCCAGGGTCGGATCCTGCTCGCAGAGAAGGCTCCGACCCCGAAAGCAATCATTGATCGGCGGCCACAAAACCACCGGTCTGTCGCGCCCACAAGCGCGCGTACAGGCCACCGGCGGCGATCAGTTCGGCGTGGCTGCCGGTCTCGACGATGCGGCCCTGGTCCATCACCACCAGCCGGTCCATGCGTGCGATGGTCGACAGCCGGTGCGCGATCGCGATCACCGTCTTGCCGCCCATCAGCTCATCCAGGCTGTCCTGGATCGCCGCTTCCACTTCCGAGTCCAGCGCCGAGGTCGCTTCGTCCAGCACCAGGATCGGGGCATCCTTCAGCAGCACGCGGGCAATGGCGATGCGCTGGCGCTGGCCACCTGACAGCTTCACGCCACGCTCGCCGACATGTGCGTCGTAACCACGACGCCCCTGCCCATCCACCAGCGTGTCGATGAAGGCTTCGGCACGCGCCTTGGCCACCGCAGCGCGCAACTGCTCATCGGTCGCGTCCGGACGGCCGTACAGCAGGTTGTCGCGGATCGAGCGATGCAGCAGTGAGGTGTCCTGGGTGACCACGCCGATCTGCTGGCGCAGGCTTTCCTGAGTGACGTAGGCAATGTCCTGGTCGTCGATCAGGATGCGGCCGCTTTCCAGGTCGTACAGGCGCAGCAGCACGTTGACCAGGGTCGACTTGCCGGCACCGGAAGGACCCACCAGGCCGATCTTCTCGCCCGGCTTCACCACCAGGTCCAGGCCTGCGATCACGCCGCCCTTCTTGCCATAGTGGAAGTGGATGTCCTGGAAGTGCACGCCACCGCGGGTCACCTGCAACGGCACCGCGTCCTCGCGGTCCTGCACGGTCAGCGGCTGGGCGATGGTGGTGATGCCGTCCTGCACCGTACCGATGTCCTCGAAGATGCCATTGATGGTCCACATGATCCAGCCGGACATGTTGTGGATGCGGATCACCAGGCCGGTCGCCAGCGTGATCGCGCCGACGGTGATGTGGCCGCCATTCCACAACCACAGCGCGAGCCCGCAGGTACCGGCAATCAGGAAACCGTTGACGATGGCGATGGTCAGGTCCATGCCGGTGGTCACCCGGGTCTGCGCGCGGTGCTTGACCGCCAGTTCCTGGATCGATTCGGCCACATAGGCCTGCTCGCGCCCGCCATGGGCGAACAGCTTCAACGTGGGAATGTTGGTGTAGCCATCGACGATGCGGCCCATCGCCTTGGAACGCGCTTCGGACGCAATCCAGGCCCGTTCCTTCGCGCGCGGCACGAAGTAGACCATGATCACCGCATAGGCCAGCAGCCACAGGACCAGCGGCACCATCAGCCGCCAGTCCGCCTGCGCGAACAGGTACAGCGCGGTGCCGGTGTAGACCACGATGTACCAGAGCGAGTCGACCATCTGCACCGCCGACTCGCGCAGCGAGGTACCGGTCTGCATCACCCGGTTGGCGACGCTGCCGGCGAAGTCATTCTGGAAGAAGCTCAGGCTCTGCCGCACCACGTAGTTGTGCATCAGCCAGCGCGAGCGGTTGCTCAGGCCGGGCACGATCGCCTGGTTGACCAGCAGGTTGTGAAGGCCGACCAGGATCGGCCGCGCGATGACCGTGATGAACAGCATCCAGCCCAGTTCATTGGCATGGCGCTTGAAGAAATCGGCCCCCGGTTGCTCGGCGACCATGTCGACGATGCGGCCCAGGTAATCGAACATCGCCACTTCCACCAGCGCCAGCAGCAGGCCGGCGATCAGGGTCGCCAGCAGCACCGGCCACACCGGGCGCAGGTAGTGCAGGTAGAACGGCAGCACCTTGCGCGGTGGCATGCGCCCATCCACGGGCGGGAACACCGGGATCAGGGATTCAAACCAACGGAACATCGCACTCCCTCGCCTCTTGCAAGCGGCGAAGTATCCCACGCCGGATGTGTACGCCAGCCGATGATCGCCGCCGCTCCGGTAGTGCCGGCCGCTGGCCGGCACCCTTGCGGCATTTCGGAAGATCATGAGGTTGCCGGCCAGCGGCCGGCACTACCTTCATTCGTTGACCGGGGTGAACAGCAGGTCCTGGAAATCGAAGCTGAAATCGGTCAGGTCGGAGATCGACTGCATGCGCACCTCGCGCACCTTGCCGTCCGGGTCCAGGCTGAAGTTCACGAACGCATCGGCGTTGAGCGAGCGGTCATCCCAGCGCACGATGAAGGTGTCGTGCTGCCAGTGCTCCAGGCGGCCGCTCAGCTGCGCGGTCTTCATGAAGCGCAGGCGCAGGCCCTTGCCCGCGGCACTGACCTGCATGTCGCCATACCAGCGGTCGCGGAACGTGCCGGTGTAGCCGGCCAGCGGCAGCGACGGCCTGCTGCCCTTGTCGCGCGCGCTCTGATGCTTGGCCCAGGCCTCGTCGGCCTTGTCCTGGCCCTTGGCCACGGCCTTGGCATAGGCGTCCACCCAGTCGTGCTTGTCGCCGCCCAGATAGGCATCAAGCACGCTCAGGGTGATCGCGTTGAACGCCGCGCCCACTTCCTGGTTGGTCAGCACCACCACGCCCAGCTTCTCGCCCGGCACCAGGGTCAAGCGCGAGACCATGCCCGGCCAGCCACCGGTGTGCCAGACCAGTTTCCGGCCGCGATAGTCACTCAGGCTCCAGCCTTCGCCATAGCCGGCAAAGTTGGCCCGTGCCGGTGCCAGCTCCGGCACGCTCGGCGCCGGGATCGACTGCGGGGTGATCATCCGCCACATCTGCTGCTGGCTCTTTTCGCTGAACAGCGCAGTGCCGTCGGCCAGCTTGCCTTCGGCCAGCTGCACCTGCATCCAGCGCGCCATGTCGTGCGCACTGGAATAAATGCCACCGGCGCCGGCATTGTTCGACCAGGTCAGCGGTGCGACGGTGCGCAGGTCCTTGAAATCGTACTTGGCGTGGCCGACCGCCGCCGTGTCGCCCGGCTTCAGGTGGTCGGCGTTGTAGCGCGTGCCGGCCATGCCCACCTTGTCGAAGATGCGGGTCTGCAGGAACTGCTGGTAGCTCACGCCCGAGACGTGCTCGATCACCTGCTGGGCGACCGCGTACAGGATGTTGTCGTAGGCATAGCTTTCGCGGAAGCCGCCCTTCAGCGGCACCTTGCCCAGCCGCTGCACTACTTCGGCGTTGCTGTAGGACGTGGTTGGCCAGAACAGCAGGTCACCGGCGCCCAGGCTCAGGCCGCTGCGATGCGACAGCAGGTCGCGGATCGTCATCTGCCCGGTCACGAACGGGTCGGACATGCGGAACGACGGCAGGTGGTCGATCACCTTGTCGTCCATCTTCAACTTGCCCTCTTCCGCCAGCAGGTTCAGCGAGGTGGCCGTGAACGCCTTGGTGTTGGACGCAATGGCAAACAGCGTATCGGCCTGCACCGGTTCCGGCTTGCCCTGCTCGCGCACGCCCCAGCCGCGCTCCAGCACCACCTCGCCATCCTTGACCACCGCTACGGCAATGCCGGGCACGTCGAACTGCGCGCGCACGCGCTCGACGGTCGCATCCAGGTCCTGCAGCGGCGGCGGGGTCGCCGCGCTCGCCATGGTCGTGCACGCCAGCAGCACGGCTCCTCCGATCCAGGGTTTCATCCAGCACGATCTCCGAACAGGGGTGGCGGCCATGTGCAGGCCGTCACCGGGGTTTCGCGGGATGGTAACGTCCGGCGGCGCATCCTGCCCTGTGCCATAGGAGGGGTGTCATGGGCGAGAACGGCCAACCCAGCAGCGGCTCCACGATCATTCCGTGCCTGCGCTATCGCGACGCGCAGGCCGCCATCGACTGGCTGCAGCGCGCCTTCGGCTTCCATGCCCAGGCCGTCTACGCCGATGGCGATACGGTCTTCCATGCGCAGCTCACCTTCGGCAGCGGCATGATCATGCTGGGCTCGGCCAGCAACCAGAGTGCGTGGAGCAAACACGCTGCCCTGCCTGACGAGGTCGGCGGACGCCAGACCCAGAGCGCCTGCGTGATCGTCACCGATGCCGATGCGCACTACGCGCGGGCCAAGGCCGCCGGTGCCCGCATCGTCATCGACATCGCCGACCAGGACTATGGCGGACGCGGCTACGCCTGCGCCGACCCGGAAGGCTACCTGTGGTGGTTCGGCAGCTACGACCCGTGGCGCACGGACCACGGCCAGTGACCACGGCCGGCCGGCAGGCAGAGATCCGCTGCGGCATCGGCGGCTGGGTGTTTCCCGAATGGCGCGGCGGTGTATTCTATCCAGCAGGCCTGCCGCAGCGGGAGGAACTGGCCCACGCCAGCCGCACCCTGCGCTGCATCGAGATCAACGGCACGTTCTACCGCACGCCAACTGCGGCCCAGTGCGCGCAATGGGCTGCGCAGACACCCGACGGTTTCCGCTTCTCGATGAAGGCGCCGCGCTACCTGGTGCAGCGACGCGACCTGTCCAGCACCGTGGAAGCGGCCACACCGTTCCTGCAGGCGGCACTGGCGCTCGGTGACCGGCTCGGCCCATTGCTGTGGCAGTTCGATCCGCGCCACCCGGCCGACGCCGATGCACTGGAGGCGCTGATGGCACAGCTGCCTAAGCAGCTGGACGGGGTGCCGCTGCAGCATGCGCTGGAGGTCCGCAACGCCGAGGCACATGGCCCGGCACTGGTCGACGCCGCCCGCCGCCATGGCGTGGCGCTGGTGATCGAGGACAGCGACGAGGCGCCATTGCACGGTGATGTCAGTGCCGGCTTCGTCTATGCGCGGATCAAGCGCAGCCAGGCCCGCTTGAACGAGGGCCTGCCGGCGCCCGTGCAGCAACGCTGGGCCGAACGCGCACGCCGCTGGTCACGCGGTGAACCCGTGGATGACCTGCCCTGCCTGGCCGGGCCCGCTGCGGAGGCCCCGCGCGAGGTCTACCTGCTGTGCATCGGCGCAGGCAAAGCGCGCAACCCGGCGGCAGCGATGGCCCTGCAGCGCCTCATCGACAGCGCCAGCGGTCCAGCCCCCACAGCAGGGTCCACCCCACCACGAACACGCTCGCAACGCGCAGCACGTTGAGCAGGAACGCCGCCAGCCCCAGGCGTTGCAGTTCGAGGAACGGATACGGCGCCTGTCCTGTCACTTCGGCCACCAGCATCGCCCAGCCCAGGTACACCAGCGGTACCAGCAGCACCCCGCCCAGTGCGCGCCAGCGCAGCGCGCCATGCGGCAGCAGCCACCACCACCCCAGCAGGTACAGCGCCGGCACAGCGTAGTGCAGGCCGGCATCGACCCACCATTGCAGCCCGGTGGGTTGCCACAGCCCCTACAACGCCAGCACGTAGATGCACGCGGTCACCCCGATGCACAACGCGATCACCGCGGCGACAGTCGCGTTCAGCACACCCGCACGGATCAGCCGGACGCATCCCAGGCACACCGCCAGGTTGCTGAGAATCGTGAAGTAACCAACGAAGCGCAGCGTCGCCATGCCGACCCCGGCAGCCGCCCCGGGGCCATGCAGCAGCAACAGGTATTGCAGCAGCAACGAGGTGGCCGCCATCAGTGCAGTCAGCGCTGCCCATGCACGCTGGGCGGAACGGTTGGCAGCCATTGCGGGGTTCCCCTGGGGAGTTTCCGCGAGCATGCCACAGGCATCGCCGGCGGCCGTGCGATTGCCGCACAATAGGCGGATGAGCACACCCGACACCCGCAAAGCGTTGTGGCAGATTCACTTCTGTGTCCTGCTGTGGGGCGTCACCGCCATCCTCGGCAAGCTGATCACCCTGCCCGCACTGCCGCTGGTGTGGTGGCGCATGCTGCTGGTGACGGCGATGCTGGCGCTGCTGCCGCGGGTCTGGCGTGGACTGCGTACGCTGCCAGTGCGGCTGGTGGCCGGTTATGCCGGCATCGGCGCCCTGGTCGCCCTGCACTGGCTGACGTTCTACGGTGCGGTAAAGCTGGCCAATGCGTCGGTGGCCGCCACCTGCATCGCGCTGGCGCCGGTGTTCACCTCGATCATCGAACCGTGGGTGGCCAAGCGGCCATTCCAGCTGCGTGAACTGGCGTTCGGCCTGGCGGTGCTGCCGGGTGTCGCGCTGGTGGTCGGTGGCGTGCCCGACGGCATGCGCCTGGGTGTGCTGATCGGCGCGATCTCGGCGCTGCTGGTGGCAGTGTTCGGCTCGCTCAACAAGCGCATGGTCAGCCACGCCGATCCGCTCACGGTCACCGCGCTGGAGCTGGGTGCGGGCACCCTCACCCTGACCCTGCTGGCGCCGCTGATGCCCTACCTGCTGCCTGCGCTGGCCAGCCCGTTGTGGGTGGTCCCGGACCTGCACGACGGCATCCTGCTGCTGGTGCTGGCCGGGTTCTGCACGCTGCTGCCGTTTGCCCTGGCCCTGGTCGCACTGCGCCACCTGAGCGCCTACACGGTGCAGCTGGTGACCAACCTGGAGCCGGTCTATGCGGTGGTGCTGGCGGTGGTGCTGCTGCGCGAGCAGCACGAAGTCACCCCGTGGTTCTACCTCGGCGTGGCGATCATCGTAGGCGCCGTGTTCCTGCATCCGCTGCTGAACCGCCGCAAGCCGGTGCAGCATCCGGAGATTCTTGGCACGGCCGAGGCGCGCAACATCGCCGATTGAGTGCATCCACGCATGACGTGGATGCCCGTATCAACGCTGCGGCCAGTGCCATGCAGGTGCATCCAGCAGGCCCTGCCCGCTCAACAGCGTGCGGCCCTGTTCCTTGTACAGATGCAGCGAATGGCACCCCGGCGCCTGTTCCAGCGCCGCGATCAGCCGGCTGGCATGTGACACCACCCATACCTGACTGCGCGCACTGGCTGCGATGATCAGCCGCGCCAGCGCCGGCAGCAGGTCCGGATGCAGGCTGGTCTCCGGCTCATTGAGCACCAGCAGCGGCGGTGGACGCGGCGTGTGCAGCGCAGCGGCCAGCAGCAGGAAGCGCAGCGTGCCGTCGGACAGTTCGGCCATCGACAAGGGCCGCAGCAGCCCAGGCTGGTGGAAACGCAGCGCCAAGCGTCCATCCAGCTCCTCGAAGCCGACCGTGGCGCCCGGGAACGCATCGTCGACGCTGCGTGCCAACGCCACCGGGTCACCGATCTCGAGGATGGTGACCCAGGCCGCCGCCAGATCCCGGCCGTCGTGATGCAGCACCGGCGTGCGCGTGGCCATCGCCGGTTGCCGCGCCGGGGCATCGGCATCACTGCGGAAATGATCGTAGAAGCGCCAACGCCGGATGTACTCGCGCAGGGCGATGGTGTCCGGCAGGCGCTGCGGATCGCCGACCTGGGTGAACAGGCTGTCGAACAGCGACAGCCGGTCATCCACGAGATCCCAGCCGCGCGCATGGCGTTGCCGCACCATCGCCCCGCGACGGTCGACCAGCAGGTTGGCGCTGCGCAGGAACGGGCCGGCCCAGATCGCCTCGGCCTTGATCTGCGGGTCCAGTGCGAAGGCCGATCGACTGGGCGGCGGGTAGCCCAGATCGATGGCGTAGCCGAATTCGTCAGTGGCGAAGCCCAGCTTCAATCCCACCGATTCCTGGCGTGGGCCGCCCTGCAGGGGGATTTCGCCGGCAGCAACCCGACGGTCCATCTTTTCCGGACCCGCCCACAGCGCCGAGCCCAGCCCGCCTTCGCGGGCCAGCACCGCCGCGACGCCGCCCTGCGCGGTCTCTGCCAGCAGGCGCAGGGCACGGTACAGGCTGGACTTGCCACTGCCGTTGTCACCGGTCACCACATTCAACTGCTGCAACGGCAGTACGAGCCCGTGCAGCGAACGATAGTGGGCGATGGCCAGGGTCTGCAGCATGGTCGGCGTCCGGGGAACCAGGGGATCATGCTGCCCGGTTCTGATCGCAGGAGCTGCGACGCGATGTGAATCGGTGACAGCATCCACGCGTCGCGTTGATCTACTGGAGCGGCATCCGTTTACCGCGCGGGTGGCAGATGCTTCAGCCGGCCACTTCCACCCGGTTGCGGCCATTGCCCTTGGCCCGGTACAGCGCCTTGTCGGCACGTGCCAGCGTGTCATCCACGCTTTCACCGGGCTGGTGCTGGGCCACTCCAATACTGATCGTGACCGGGAATCCCAGCGGCAGATCAGCCACGGCCAGGCGCAGGAACTCGCACTGCAGTTCGGCGGTGCGCAGGTCGGTAGCTGGCATCACCGCCACGAACTCCTCGCCGCCATAGCGTGCGGCCATGCCGCGACCGGCGAAATGCGAGCGCAGCAGCACGCCCAGCTCGGCCAGCACGCGGTCGCCGGTGGCGTGGCCCTGGAAATCATTGATGTGCTTGAAATGGTCGATGTCCAGCAGCGCGACGCAGGCCACCCCGGGCTGGTCTCCGTTCACCGCCACCGCCTCTTCCAGCGCTGCCGCCATCGCACGGCGGTTCGGCAGGCCGGTCAACGCGTCGGTGCGGCTCTGTTCGGCCAGGTCGGCATTCTGCGCGAGCAGTACGTCCTGGTACTCAGACAGCAGTCGCTCGTAGTCATCGCGCTCCAGCATGTGTTTCTGGATGTCGAGCGCGAAGCGGCGCAGTTCCATCACCAGCATCACCTGCCGCGACAGCGCCGCCAGCGCTTCGGCCTTGTCGCTGGCCAGGTGCTGTGGCTGCGCATCGAATACGCACAGCGTGCCCAGCGGCAGGCCATCGGAGCTGATCAGCGGCGCGCCCGCATAGAAGCGGATGTGCGGATCGCCCACCACCACCGGATTGTCGTGGAAGCGGATGTCCTGCAGAGCGTCCTCGACCACCATGACCTGCTGCGGTTGCAGGATCGCGTGGCCGCACATCGATTCGCTGCGCAGGTTTTCTGCCGCATCGATGCCCTGGATCGACTTGAACCATTGCCGCTCGACGTCGATCAGGGTCACCGCCGCCATCGAGGTGCCGCAGACCGCCTTGGCGATCACCACCAGGTCGTCGAAGGATTTTTCACGCTCCGAATCGAGAATACGGTAGCGGTACAGCGCCTCAAGCCGAAGGGCTTCATTGGCAGGCTTGTCGGGCTTGATCATGCAGCGTCACGTTCCGGCAGGTCACCGCGAAGTCTAGCTGATGCCGGTGCGTAATCCGCACAACGGGTAGTGCCGGCCGCTGGCCGGCATCCCGCGCTCATTGGATGCCTGGTGCAGCCGGCCAGCGGCCGGCACTACCGCGCGTTACCAGTCCAGCTGCCTCGGCAGCAGGCCCTGCAGCTCCTGATCGGTCAGGTTGCGCCACTGGCCCGGCTTCAGCGCACCGATCTTGATGTTGTCGATGCGCACGCGACGCAACTGGGTCACCCGATAGCCGAACTCGGCCGCCATCAGGCGGATCTGTCGGTTCAGGCCCTGCTGCAGGGTGATGCGGAAACCGAACTTGGCGATGCGCGAGGTCTTGCACGGCAGCGTCATCTGGTCGTGGATGCGAACGCCACGGGCCATGCCACGCAGGAACTCGTCGGTGACCGGCTTGTTCACCGCCACCAGGTACTCCTTCTGGTGGCCATTCTCGGCGCGCAGGATCTGGTTGACGATGTCGCCGTTGCTGGTCATCAGGATCAGGCCTTCGGACTCCTTGTCCAGGCGGCCGATCGGGAAGATGCGCTGTTCATGGCCGACGAAGTCGACGATGTTGCCCTTGACCGAGGTCTCGGTCGTGCAGGTGACGCCGACCGGCTTGTTCAGCGCGATGTAGACATGGCGGCGGGCACCGGGCTTGCGGGCCACGCGCGCGCGCAGCGGCTGGCCGTCGACCAGCACCTGGTCTTCCTCGCCCACCACCGCGCCGGTGCCGGCCGGATGGCCGTTGACGGTTACCCGGCGGGCGGCGATCAGGCGATCGGCCTCGCGGCGGGAGCAGAAGCCGGTGTCGGCGATATGTTTGTTGAGTCGGGTGGTCATCGCCCTATTATCCGGCATCCCCGCCCGCTGCGCTTCATGCCGGGGGCGGCGGATCGAGTTCTTCGCCGTCGAATACCCGGTTGCGGCCGGCACGCTTGGCCACGTACATGGCGTGGTCGGCCCGGCGCAGCAGCGCGGCGAGATCGTCCTCGCCCGGCCGCCACTGCGCCAGGCCGATGCTGGCGGTGACCTCCAGACCGGGCACCTGCAGCGCCCGGGCCGCCTCGGTGAGGTGCTGGCGCAGGCGATCCAGACGCGCCGATGCCGCCTCGCGCGGCATGCCCGGCATCAGCAGCAGGAACTCTTCGCCACCCATCCGCACCACCTGGTCCTGGCTGCGGACCGCGGCACGCAATGCACGTGCCACCGCCACCAGTACCTGGTCACCCACGGCGTGGCCATGGCGGTCATTGATGTCCTTGAACAGGTCGATATCGAGGAAACCGATCACCAGCGGGCCGCGCTCGCGATCGACCCGTTCCAGGTGCCGTGCCAGCTGCTGCAGCCCGGCACGGCGGTTGGGCAGCCCGGTCAGGCCATCGGTCTCGGCCAGCTGGCGAAGTTCATCGCGCTGCTGGCGCAGGCGGCCCAGCCGCTGGTTCAGCGCATAGGCAGCCATCATCAGCAGCCAGGTCACCGACAGTTGCAGTGCCTCCACGCGGTACTCCAGCAACCACGCAGCGCGGCAGGCGTCTGCCAGGATCAACACCAGCATCGGTGCCAGCGCCGCCAACCCCGCCTGCGCCCAGCGGTCGCCGCGCAGCCATGCCCACACCCCGGCCATCAATGCCAGGCCGCAGCCCAGCAGGTAGGACACCTGCAGGCCCTGCGCCACCCAGGCCAGGCTGTCCCGCTGCAGCCAGGGCACCCACGCGGCCAGCGCCAGCAATCCCCACAGCGCCAGCAACTGCACCGGGCGCGATCGCGGCAGCAGGCGGTCGCCGCCGTTCAGTCGCCACAACGCGGGCAGCACCAGCGCCTGGGATGCAGCGGTCAACGACAGCAGCCACCACGCGCTGCGCTCACCCACCGGCAGCCATGGCTCGGGGTAGCCGCTCAGCCCTCCGAGAATGGCCTGCCACAGCACCAGCACGGTGGTACCGGCGATGTAGACCAGGAAACTGCGGTCGCGGGTGGTAAGGAAGGCCATCAGGGCCGACAACGCCAGTGCGATTGCCACGGCGATGCAGGCCGCGCGCACCAGCAGGCGGGCGGTATCGTTCTGCTGCACGGGACTGGGCGCGCCCAGCCGCAGGGTCGGTACCCAGCGCGCCTTCAGCGGCGTCTGCCATGACACCAGGAACGGTTCATGGCTGCCCGCCGGCGGCACCGCGACCAGGCCGATGCCTGCGCGGAACCGGGAATCACGGGTACGGGCATCGTGCATGTTGCCGCAGATTTCGCGATCCCCATGCTGCACGCGGACTTCGCCCGCGAACACATTGAACACGTCCAGTGCCTGCGGCTGGCCCGACCAGCCGCCCGCTGGCGCGGACACCTGCACCTGTTGCCGTGGCCCCGCCAGCATCTCCGGCGTGCATGCGCGATGCGGGGTGGGTTCATCGGTCGCCGCACCGACCAGCAGGTAGTCACGCCCGGCTTCGGCTACGGCCGCCGACAGCGGCCACGGCATTGCCAACCACACCAGCAGCACGACCAGCACCGCTCCCGTTCCGTACTGCCCCTGCCTGCCGCCCACGCCACGTCCTGTTCCTGCTTACGCCCGCGCCCACTGCGCGTCGCCCCTGCCGGGCATTATCGCAGCCGCGGCTGCAGCCCACGTGTAGACCAAAGTCGCCGACGGGCGTTCAACCAGCGGCGGGCGGACCTTTCACCGCCACCAGGCGCACCGGCCGCAGGTCGGCCAGGGTCATCCGCTCCAGCGGTTGCGGCCGCTCGACCGCATAACCCTGCAGGCCCTGCACCCCAAGCCGGGTCAGCGCGGCGGCGACGTCGGCAGTCTCCACCCATTCGGCCACCACCTCCATCTGCAGCTCGCGCCCCAGTTCACTGATCGCGCGCACGGTGGCATGGCTGACCGGATCGGTATCCATGTCGCGCACGAAGGCCCCGTCGATTTTCAGGATGTCGGCCGGCAGCTGGCGCAGGTAGCCGAACGAGGACAGCCCGGAACCGAAATCGTCCAGCGCCATCCGGCAGCCACGCGCCTTCACTGCATCGATGAAGGCACGCGCCTGGCTGAGGTTGCTGATCGCGGCGGTCTCGGTGATCTCGAAGCACAGCTTGGAGGCCAGCGCGCGGTTGCGCTCCAGCAGGTCGCAGACGAAGGCGAGGAAGCCGGGCTCGGCGATCGACTGCGCCGAGACGTTGACATTGCACAGGCCCAGCTGCCGCACGTGTGCCGGGCACACCTGCAGGTGCCGGAACAGCAGGCCAAGCACGTGCCGGTCCAGCGCCACGGCCATGCCATAGCGCTCCACCGCCGGCATGAACTGGCCCGGCAGGTGCAGGCTGCCATCGCTGCCACGCATGCGCACCAGTACCTCGTAGTGCAGGTAGGAGGGATCGCCGACGCGGGCGATGCGCTGCGCATACAACACCATGCGGTTTTCGGCCATGGCCAGGCTGACGCCCTGCAGCCGCTCGGCTTCCTGGCGCCGTTCCTCCAGCGCCATGCGGTTCTCGTTGAAGCAGTGCACGCGGTTGCGGCCGGCCTGCTTGGCCGCATAGCACGCGCTGTCGGCGGCGCTCATCAGCCAGTTCACATCCGGCGCATCGGCGCTGACCTCGACCACGCCGATGCTGCAGCTCAGCTGCGGGCTGCCTTCGCTGACCGGGAACGTCGCCTGCCCCAGGTTGCGGATTACCCGCTGCAGCACGCGCTTGGCCTCGTCCTGCCCGGCATGGGCCAGGAACACGGCGAACTCGTCCGCGCCCAGCCGGCCCACCCAGTCACCATCGCGCACCGCCGCCACCAGGTAGTCGGCGAAGCTGCGCAGCATCTGGTCGCCGGCGGCGTGACCGAAGCTGTCGTTGACCAGCTTGAAATGGTCCAGGTTGATGTAGCACAGCGCGTGCGTGCCACCTTCGCTGCGCACCTGCAGCAGCGCGCGTTCCAGCAGCCGTTCGATCTCGCGGCGATTGATCAGGCCGGTCAGCGGGTCGTGGCTGGCGTGGTGCTCGATCTCGCGCGCCAGTGCATGGTTCTGGCTGACGTCTTCGATGATGGCGAACACCGACAGGCCACCGCCGGTGCTGCGCACGCCGGTGCCGCTCCAGCGGCCCCAGACAAGGCTGCCATCGCGACGGCGGAAGCGCAGTTCGCTCGGGCGCAGCTGGCGGTCCCAATCGATGCGGCCCACCCCATCGATCACCAGCTCGCCGTCCATCAGCAGGTCGCCCAGCGACAGCTGCAGCAGCATGTCACGACGATGGTCGAGGATATCGGCCATCGCCTGGTTGGCCTCGATCACCTTGCCTTCGGCATCGAGCTTGAGCATGCCGACGTTGGCCTGGTAGAACGCCGCGCGGAAACGGCTCTCGTGTTCGGTCAGGTCCTTGCCGACGCGGCGCGCCAGGGCGACCGCCATCAGGCTGATCGCCAGCACCGACAGGCCCGCCACCATCAACGTGGCCAGCCTCACCAGCGTCGCCATCCGCAGCAGCGCCTGCGAGAACGCCTGGCTCTGCACCTTCATCCGCTGGTCCAGGTCACGCAGCTGCTGCAGGTAGCGGTCGCGTGCGGCAACGGGCACCAGGTTGCCGTCGTGCCGCAGCTGCAGTTCATCGATCAGTCGCTGCAGCGCCATCAGGTCGCCATCGGTCTGCCGCCACAACGCGCTCGCTTCGCGGAATGCACCGATGTCGCGCGCGTAGCGGAACGAGAACACCAGGCGTGGGATGTCGGCACGCGCATTGCCGCCCTGCAGGAAGCCCTGCCTGGCCTTCTCCTCGTCCGGTTCGGCCTGTTCCAGCGCCAGTCGCGCCTGCAGATCGCCCAACGGCACCTGCAGGGCCTGGCGTGCGTCGTCCAGGTCCTCGGCATCGCCACGCGCCAGGTAGCGACTGAGTGCGGCGGTGGCATCCTGCTGGCCACGCGACCAGTAGCCCTGGCCGGCGATCCAGGCAGTAGAGGCCGCCTGCAGTTCCTGGATCAGGGCGGACAGTGCGACCAGTCCGATCGCCATGCCGGTCAACAACGCAAATCGCAGTCCCAGCCCCCGGGTCATCGGCACCCGCCGGCTGTGTTGGTCCGTGCCACTCCTACCCATCCCGGATCCCCCTGAATGTGCTGCGGTGACAACCTCCTTAGGAACCGGCTCAGCCTAGGACCGGCAATGTGTGGGCCATGCGAAAAAGGGGACGGAGGGGATTAAGTCGTTCTTGGCACAGGCGCATGGCCAGCCAGATACGACTTAATCCCCTCCGTCCCCTTTTTCTGTCCGCCAGCCCGGGGGCTGGCGGTGGTGTGGACGGCTGCGGGTGCGGCTTAGAAGCTGCGCGGGCCGCGCGGCTTGAAGCCGTCACGACGCGGCGGGCGACTGTCGCGGTCACCGCCGCGGTCGCCACCCTGGCCGCCCGGGCCGCCACGACGCGGGCCACCCGGACCGCCCGGGCCACGCTTGTCGAAGCGCGGCTTGAACGGGCGCGGGGCCGGGTTGGTGTCTTCACCCGGAGCCAGCGCACGCATCTGCAGCTGCTGGCCGGACACCCAGACCTTCTGCAGGTGCGACAGCACGTCCGGCGGCATCTGTGCCGGCAGGTCCAGCAGCGAGAAGTCGTCGTGGATGTCGATGCGGCCGATGAAGCGGCTTTCCAGGCCGGCTTCGTTGGCAATGGCGCCGACGATGTTGGCCGGCTTCACGCCATGCTGGTGACCGACCGAAATACGGTAGGTCTCCATGCCCTGCTCCGGTGCACCACGCGGCGGAACCTCACGGCGCGGACGCTGTTCAAAACCACCTTCGGCGTCGTCACGGCGCGGGCCACGCTCGAAGCGCGGACCCCGTTCGTTGCGGTCGAAGCGATCACCACGTTCCGGGCGGTCACCACGGTCGAAGCGCTCGCGCGGTGCGCGCTCTTCGCGCGGGGCACGCACCGGCGGCTGCAGCAGGAACGGGGTATCGCCCTGCAGCAGCTTGGCCAGCGCGGCAGCGATCTCGATGGCCGGCACGTTCTGCTCGTTCTCGAAGCGCTCCAGCAGCTGGCGGTAGAAGTCCAGGCCACCGGCGCCGAGGGTTTCGCTGATGCGCGAGGTGAACTTGTTGATGCGGGTGTCGTTGACCGCTTCCACGCTCGGCAGCTGCATCTCTTCGATCGGCTGGCGGGTGGCGCGCTCGATCTGGCGCAGCATGCCCTTCTCGCGCGGGGTGGCGAACAGGATCGCCTCGCCGCTGCGGCCGGCACGACCGGTACGGCCGATGCGGTGCACGTAGCTTTCGGTGTCGTACGGGATGTCGTAGTTCAGCACGTGGCTGATGCGCTCCACGTCCAGGCCGCGCGCGGCCACGTCGGTGGCGACCAGGATGTCCAGCTTGCCTTCCTTCAGCATGGCGATGGTCCGCTCACGCTGGGCCTGCTGCATGTCACCGTTGATGGCGGCAGCGGCCAGGCCACGCGCCTGCAGCTTGCTGGCCAGTTCTTCGGTGCCGGCCTTGGTCCGCGCGAAGATGATCATCGCGTCGAACGGCTCGACTTCCAGGATGCGGGTCAGCGCGTCCAGCTTGTGCATGCCGCTCACCCACCAGTAACGCTGGCGGATGTTGGCCGAAGTAGTGGTCTTGGCCGCGATGGTCACTTCCACCGGGTCCTGCAGGTAGGTCTGCGCGATGCGGCGGATCTGCGGCGGCATGGTGGCCGAGAACAGGGCCACCTGGCGCTGCTCCGGCAGCTTCTTCAGCACCGCTTCGACGTCGTCGATGAAGCCCATGCGCAGCATTTCATCGGCTTCGTCCAGCACCAGCGTCTTCAGCTCGGACAGGTCCAGGGTGCTGCGGTCCAGGTGATCGATCACGCGGCCGGGGGTACCGACCACGATATGCACGCCGCGGCGCAGGGCCGACAACTGCTGGCCGTAGGGCTGGCCGCCGTACACCGGCAGCACGCGGAAGCCGGGGATCTTCGACGAATAGGACTGGAACGCCTCGGCAACCTGGATGGCCAGCTCGCGGGTCGGCGCCAGGATCAGGGCCTGGGGCTTGATCTGCTGCAGGTCGATGTTGGACAGTACCGGCAGTGCAAAGGCAGCGGTCTTGCCGGTACCGGTCTGGGCCTGGCCCAGCACGTCGCGGCCTTCCAGCATCGCCGGGATGGTGGCGGCCTGGATCGGCGACGGGGTTTCGTAGCCGATGGCGGTGACGGCCTGCATCACGGGCTCGGACAGGCCGAGCTGCGCAAACTGCAGCGGCGCTTGGGAATCTTGGGACATGGGGAACTCCGAAGGCACTGCCGTCTTCCTGGCAGTGCGATAAAAAAGGTGATGGTCCGCGCTTTGGGCGCCCTTCTTATCGCGTGCCCTGGCGCTGCTCGGTCGGAGGAGATTTCACTCGCTCAGAGCGGAATGATACCGCATTGATGCTGAACGAGGCATACAGCTTTCCTCACACGTGCCGTCGGGCCCGTGCTGGCGCACAATACGCGCCCTCTTCCCGGCCCGGCCGCTGGCCTGCGCCCTCTTCTCCAGGAACCCCGCTCCATGCAGATTCTCGAATTCGACCTCGACGGTGACTACGTCGAACTCAAGCAGCTGCTCAAGCTGGCCGATCTGGTCACCAGTGGCGGCGAGGCCAAGATGGTCATCAGCGAGGGCCAGGTACGGGTGGACGGGGAAGTGGAACTGCGCAAGGCCTGCAAGATCCGCGCAGGCCAGGTGGTCGAATTCGCCGACAGCCAGATCCGGGTGCTGGCTGCAGGCTGATCTGAAGCTGTTCAGGCCACGCGCTGGGTCAGGTGCGAGGCAATCAGCTGCCTGAACGGTGCCACGCCCTGCGCCAGGCGCAGGCCGGCCGCACGCAGCAGGCGCGCCGGGCGACGGTCGTCGGTGTACAGGCTGGCGATCGCATTGGTGGCCTCGTACAGCGGCCGCGACGCCAGCCGATGACCACGCTGGTAACTGGCCAGCATGCCGGCGGCGGCAATGTCGGCACCACGGCGCTGCTGCGCGACGATGCCCTGCGCCAACCGCTGTGCGCTGGCCAGGCCCAGGTTGAAGCCATGCGCGGTGACCGGATGCATGCCCACCGCGGCATCACCGATCAGCGCAGAACGCTCGCCGACGAAGCGATCCGCGTACACACCCACCAGCGGATACGCCTGCGGCGTGGCCACCGGCTGCATCCGGCCCAGGCGGTGTTCGAAGCAGGCACTGATGGCCTCACCGAAGGCTACCTCGTCCATCGCCAGCAGCGCCTCGATCTGCCGCGGCGGCAGCGTGATCACCGCCGATGCCTGGCCCTCGTTGAGCGGCAGCAGCGCCATCGTGCGGCCGTAGCCGAACCACTCCCAGGCGGTGTGGTGATGGTCGCGCTCGACCTGCATGCGGCACACCAGCATCGACTTGCCGAAGTCGCGCATCTGCGCACCGATGCCGAGCATGCGGCGGGTGGCGGAGAAGCGGCTGTCAGCGGCCACCAGCAGCCGCGCATGCAGTTGGCTGCCGTCATCGAGTTTGACCACGTGGCCTTGCGCATCGGCCTGCACGCCCAGCACCTTGCGCCCGTCGAACAGCTCCAGGCCGTCCTGGCCCTGCACGGCATCCCACGCGGCGCGACGGATCAGATGGTTGGGTACCAGCCAGCCCAGCGGCTGGCCGTCGACCTGGCTGCTGGCGAAGGTCAGCGCGAACGGCGAGCCGCCGTTCATCACCCTGGCATCGCGCAGATCAGCAATTTCAGCGTGCGGCAGGCGCTGCCACAGCCCCAGCTGCTCCATGCTCTGCCGCGAGGCATGGGTCAACGCGATCTCACGGCCATCAAAGGCGGCCTCGGCCAGCGCCTGGCGCGGCTGCACTTCGACCAGCCCGACCTGCAGCCCGCTGCCGGCCAGCGCGCGCGCGAAGCACAGACCTGCCGGTCCGGCGCCGACCACCACCACGTCCATCCTGCGCATGCGCGCCTCCTGCCGTTGATCCAGTCCGCGCCAGCATAGCGCCGCGCGCCTGAGCGGCCTTGATCTGGATCAGGCCGACTTACAGAAGTGCGAACACCAGCGCCAGGATCGACAACAGCGACACCAGCCACACCAGGCTGCGCACGTAGGGCACGCCCGCGGCATACAGCGGCAGATAGACCACGCGCGCCCAGAAGTAGGCCTGCGCGGCCAGCGCCGTGGTGTCGTTGCCGCGCCCGGCCACGACCACTGCGATGGCGGCGGCGGCGAAGAACGGGAAGGTCTCCAGGAAGTTGGCCTGCGCACGCTGCAGGCGACCGGCCAGCGGGCTGAGCGGCTTTGCATCGCCATCGCGTGCCGAAGCATTCCACTTCATCCCGCGCTCGCGGGTGACCACCGTGGAGGTGGCGAAGATGTACACGAAGCCCAGCAGTACCGACCAGGCCAGCATCGTCAGTTCAGTTGCCATCATTCACCTCCTCAGGGTGCCGACGCGCGCAGGCTGTAACCGGCCAGGCGCCACACCTGGTCCTCGTCGAAACGGAACGAGACCAGCTCGCGCACCGGCTGTGCGCTGTTGGCGAAACGGGTCGGGAAGCTGACGTTGATGTACAGCCCTTCCGGCACTGCTGCACCGGCGCTGTACTTGACCCGGGTGATGGTCGGCTGGCCACGCCCGGCCAGCGTACCCAGGCGCGTGCGCTCGGCGGCCAACTGGCTGACGAAAGCGGCCTTCGGCACCGCACGACGCGCGACGGCCGAAGCGCCATCCCACAATTCGCCGGCGCGGTTGGCGTCGACCAGCTGCGCTGCCTTCACTGCGGCGGCGCCCATTTCCGCGTCCTGTTTCTGCACCTGCGCCTGTTGAGCAGCGGTCAACGCAGGGGAACCGGCGGTAGCGGGCTTCGCAGCTGCCGGCGAGGCTGGTGCCGGGCGTGCCGGGGCCGGTGCAGGCGTGGCCGGCGCAGGGGCCTGCGCCAACACGGTCAGGGGCAGCAGGGACAGCAGCAGGAACGCGCGCTTCATGGACACCGCCGGTTTTCTGGAGAGAACCGCAGTCTACGCCAGCGCGGTGACTACGCCGTCAGCGTGCCGGAGCGTTGCCCTCCACCGCTGCCGCATCAGCTTGCGCGGCGGGCGCGGCGGTGTTCGCTGGCGGCTGCTCGGCCACCGGCGGCGGCTCCGACGGTGCCGGTGGCAGCGTCGCCACATCGATCTCCGACAGCGGGCTTTCGTCCGGGCATACCGCATCCGGGAAACCGAAGCGCTGCTTCAGGGCCTGGCCGCAGCTGTTGATCGATTCCATGTCGGCGCCGTCGCGCTTGCACTGCTGGTCGAAGGCGATCAGGAATGCGTCCTTGCGCTGCACGAAGTCATCGCCGCAGGCGCGCATCTGCTTGATCCGTTCCAGATCGTCCTGCACCGCGTTGGTGCCATCCAGGCCGTACTGGCGCAGCTCATCCGGCGTCAGCAGGCGCAGGCTGCGATTGGGCACGGTCATCATCAGATCGGCCACGCCCACCGCCACGCCATTGCGCTGCAGGTAGTCCTTCACGTTGTCGTAGACTTCGTGCAGCTCGCGGTTGAGCTCGGCGCGCGAGGTGGCCTTGGAGCTGATCCGCATCATGCGGTGGATGCCGACCTTGCCCGACAGCAGGCGGTTGTCACCGGCAGCCAGCACGAACACGCAGGCGCTGTGGCAGATGGAGCCTTCGCGCACCCAGATGGTCCAGCCCGATTCACCGATGCTGTCACCGGCCACGATCGCCGACTCCACCTGGCCACCACTGGAGTCCAGGTCGAGGATGCGCTTGTGGATCTTCAGTTCGTCAGCGACCACCGCCAACCGCCACATCATTTCGGCGAAGCCCGGATTGATCTTGCCGGCGTAACGCACTCGCATCAGCCCACGCTCGGCACACGGCGCCAGGGCCTGGGTGATCTGCTCGCGCTGCAGCCCTTCCAGTTCGGCACCGTCGCCGGCATCGCCCGCATATTCCGTGCTGCAACTGACCCACGCACGCCCATTTTCCAGCTGCGCCTGCGGCCACGGCCGACCCGCCTGGCTGCGCGGTGGTGCCGGTGCCGGTGGCGCGTCGGCGGCATTGATCGAAACCATGTTCTCGCCATCACTGGCCGGCGCCCGCGCTGCCTTGTCGGCAGCGGTCACGTTGCCCGGATTCTCCAGCTGACTGCAGCCCGCCAGGGCCAGGCACAACAGGGGCAACCAGCGGAATTTGGCGGACATCGGGCAACCGGGATTCATGGGACCAAGAGCCACAGTCTACCCGTCCAGGCCGCGCATTCAGCGCGTGGCACTGAACCCCTTCTGACCCTTGGGAAAGCGTGTCGACCAAGGTAGACACCTACCAACGGCCTCAGGAACCTGTCGAAGGCGTGGTGGGTCCGGTGGCAGGGGTGCGAGCGGCATGGATGCCGCGACCAAGTCCCCAGGGGTGAGGGCGCTTTGCTTGCGAAGCACTGCTTCGCAAGCGCCCGAACGCACAGCCGCCAGCGGCTGGGCCGGTCTGGGGGTTCACGGCGTCCCCTGCCACCGGACCCACCACGCCATCCCACAGGAATCCCGCTTCTGCTGTTGCTGTTGCCGGCCAGCGGCCGGCACTACCGCGGGTCCGGGCGCAGCCCGGCGTGACCCCCTTCAGCATCCATGTCCGAATGTGGCGAGTATCCCCGCCCGCACCCGCCTAGACTGCCGCCATGGACACCGCCCTCGCCCTCGACACCGCCGCCTGCGATCGCGCCCGCCTGGCCCGCGACGCACGTTTCGACGGCGTGTTCTTCACCGCCGTGCGCAGCACCGGCATCTATTGCCGCCCGGTCTGCCCCGCACCGCCCCCGAAGCCGCGCAACATCACTTACTACCCGACCGCCGCTGCTGCCGCCGCCGCCGGCTATCGCCCGTGCCTGCGCTGCCGCCCGGAGCTGGCACCACAGGCCCAGCAGGCACTGGCCGGGCAGACCGTACAGCGCGCCCTGGCCCTGATCCACGGCGGCTTCTTGCAGGAGCAGCCGGTGGCCGATCTTGCTACGAAGCTCGGCCTCAGCGCGCGCCAGCTGCAGCGCCTGTTCGTCGAACGCCTGGGCGCGACGCCCGGGCAGATCCACGCCACCCATCGCCTGCTGCTGGCCAAGCAACTGCTGACCGAGACCACGCTGGCGGTGACCGACGTCGCACTGGCCGCCGGATACAACAGCCTGCGCCGCTTCAATACCGCATTCCTGCAGGGCTGCGGCATGGCCCCCACCGCACTGCGCCGCCAGCATCAACCGCTGGCCGCCGACGATGGCGGCCTGGTGCTGCGCCTGGGCTACCGTCCACCGCTGGACTTCCCGCGCATGCTGGCGTTCCTGCGCAAGCGCAGCCTGCCCGGCATCGAACTGATTGGCGAGGACAGCTACCAGCGCGTGCTGGGCACGCCGGAGCGCCCCACCCTGCTGCGCGTCACTGCCGACCCGAAGCGCCCGGAGCTGCGCCTGCAGCTGGGTGCGGTGGATCCGCACCTGATCCCGGACATCGTGCGCCGCGTGCGTCGCGTGTTTGATCTGGATGCCGACCTGCAGCAGGTGCACGCCGCATTGGGCGAGGAACCCTTGCTGGCGCGCGGCATCGCCGAGCGCCCGGGGCTGCGCGTGCCCGGCGGCTGGGATGGCTTCGAAGTGGGCGTGCGCGCCGTGCTCGGCCAGCAGGTTACTGTTGCCGCCGCCACCACCTTCGCGCGGCGGCTGGTCGATGCCTATGGCGCGCACCTGCCGGGCATGTCGTCCGACTTTGATCGCCAGTTCCCGGCACCCGAGGTATTGGCCGAGGCGCCTCTGGAATCAATCGGCCTGCCGCGCAGCCGCGCCGCGACCGTGCGTGCACTGGCCACCGCCTGCGCCAGCGGCCAGCTCGACTTCGGGCCCGGCCAGGCGCTGGAAGAGTTTGTTGCCCGCTGCGTGGCACTGCCCGGCATCGGCCCATGGACCGCGCAGTACATCGCTTTGCGTGGCCTCGGCCAGCCCGATGCCTTCCCGGCCGGCGATCTTGTACTGCAGCAGGTCCTCGGCCACGCGCAGGGCCAGCGCCTGAGCGAACGCGCAACCGAAGCGCGCTCGCAACCGTGGCGTCCCTGGCGCGCCTACGCCGTGCTGCACCTGTGGCACCTGTCCGGCACATTCGTTGGAGAACCGACATGACACTGTTGTTCGATCGTTTCGACAGCCCGATCGGCGTGTTGACCATCGCCGGCGACGAGCGTGGCCTGTCACACGTGCTGTTCCCGGAGAACCGCCACCCCGCGCGCGGGCGTGATGACTGGCATTACGCACCGGATGCCTTGCCGGAAGCACGCGAGCAGCTGCTGCAGTTCCTGCACGGCGAGCGCAACAGCTTCGACCTTGTGCTGGCGCCGCGTGGTACGCCGTTCCAGCTGCGCGTGTGGCAGGCGCTGGCGCTGATTCCGTTCGGCCAGACCTGGAGCTACCTGCAACTGGCGCAACACCTGGGACAGCCCAGCGCGACCCGCGCGGTGGGCGCGGCCAACGGGCGCAACCCGTTGCCGATCATCCTGCCCTGCCACCGCGTGATCGGCAGCAACGGTGCACTGACCGGTTTCGGCGGTGGCCTGGAAACCAAGGCCGCGCTGCTGCGGCTGGAACAACGCCAGGCCCCGCTGTTCGCCTGAACATCGGGGTCAGATCCCTTTTCCCGTGGAAAAGGGATCTGACCCCGGGCGATCCTGGCGCGCCGTGTCTTGGGCCGGTAATTGCACCGGCTTATCATGCACGGATGACTTCCGTACGCCTGACCTGTTCGCTGGCGCTGCTGCTGCCATTGGCTGCCTGCACCACTGCGCCTGCCCCTACCGCCTCCGTTCCCACGTCCGTCGCATCGGCCGCACCGCCGAAGCTGCTGCTGATCTCCATCGACGGCCTGCGCGCCGATGCGCTGGACCGCGGGCTGACCCCGAACCTGCAGCGGATGATCGACGGCGGCGTGCGCGCCCGCTGGATGACACCGTCCTATCCTTCCCTGACGTTTCCCAACCACTACACCATCGTCACCGGCCTGCGCCCGGACCACCATGGCATCGTCAACAACAGCATGGACGATGAAGCGCTGGGCCGTTTCGAGCTGAGCAACCGCGAGGCCGTCACCACCAGTGCCTGGTGGGGCGGTGAACCGATCTGGGTCGGCGCCGAGAACGCCGGCGTGCGCACCGCCACGACGTCGTGGCCGGGCAGTGAATCGGAAATCCGTGGTGTGCGCCCCAGCCAGTGGCGCATCTACGACGGCAAGGAACCGCTGGAGCAGCGTGCCGGTATCGTGCTCGACTGGCTGGCACAGACCGACGCCGATGCCCCGCGACTGACCACGCTGTACATGGAGCACGTGGACAAGGCCGGGCACAACTACGGCCCCGGGTCGAAGCAGTACGCCGACGCCATCGCACGCGCCGACCTGATCGTCGGCCAGGTGCTCGACGGCCTGCAGCAGCGCGGCCTGGCCGCCACCACCAATGTGATCGTGGTGTCCGACCACGGCATGGCCAGCGTCGCCGACGGCCACGTGATCGCCACCGAATCGATGGCCGACCCGTCCATCGCGCGCAACGTCAGCCAGGGCCAGTCGGTGGGCTTCGCGCCAGTGGCCGGTCGTGAGGCTGAGGCCGAACGCGCCCTGCTCGGCCGCCATGCGCACTACGAGTGCTGGAAGAAGGAGAACCTGCCGGCGCGCTGGCACTACGGCACGCATCCGCGGGTTCCGGCCATCGTCTGTGCGATGGATGAAGGCTGGGATGCGCTGCACCGCGAGAAGATCGCCAAGCGCGCGAAGCAGGACCGTGGCTCGCACGGCTACGACAACGCCCTGCCCTCCATGCGCGCAGTGTTCGTGGCCAGCGGCCCGTCGTTCCGCCAGGGCCTGGTGATCGACGGCTTCGACAATGTCGACGTCTACCCGCTGCTGGCCCACCTGCTGCAGGTGCCGGCCGCGCCGAACGATGGCAATCCGGAAACGCTGAAGCAGACCCTGCGCTGAATTCCCTGTAGAGCGAGCCCATGCTCGGCTGCATTACGCCAGCCGAACATGGGCTCGGCCCTGCAGGAACGTGCATAAAAAAACGCGGCGCCAGGCGCCGCGTTTTCCTTGGACCGGTCGGTCGGCCTGATCAGGCCTTGGCGACGGCCTTCTTCGCCACGGCCTTCTTCGCCGGAGCCTTGGCCACGGTCTTCTTGGCAACCGGGGCGGCGGCGCCTACGGCGACCTTGCTCGCGGTGTGCGAACGGGCGTTGCCGTAGCTGGCGTTGTAGCGCTTGCCCTTGGCGGTCTTGCGGTCACCCTTACCCATGTCTTCAACTCCTCAAGTGTGAAATCTGGTTACCCCGTACTGACACGGGTTCGGCGGGGCCGCCTTGCTGGGCGCCCCCGCGCACGATCGGAAATCCTATCACGGCGTGCCTAGTGCGCGCAGCTTGCGTCGTGCACGTGGCCGTGGTTGAGGCGCAGGTTGACCAGGTGGGCAACGCCCACCAGCAGGCCGCCGATGGTCATCACCACCGCATGCGGCACCGCATTGTGGTGCAGCGGGTCGTACAGCACGCCGGCCCACAGCGCGACCAGGCCGGGGATCAGGAAGCCGAGCGCACGCAGCGCACCGTGGCGGCGATAGCCCCAGACCAGGCTGAACAGCCCGAGCAGGGTCACGAACACCACCAGCGCCTGTTCCACGCCATCGCTCAGCCAGAACGACAGGCCCAGCGACGGCGCCGCCGCCAGCAGCACGGGGATCACCGCGCAATGCACTGCGCACAGCATCGAACCAGTGGCACCGAAACGGTCGAGCAGGTGGCGCAGGCGTGAGGACAGGGACATGACTTCCAGCAGGGTCGGCGAATCGTTATGGAATAATATAACATCCCTCTCCGAACCGCACGGTTTTCCCTCCCCCTGTCCCCTCGACGGGATTCGTGCGCCCTGCGATTGATACATTGTAACAAAGGACCTGCCCATGCCCGCCCACACCCCTCGGCTCAAGCCGCATTCCCTGGCCCTGGCCCTCGCCGCCCTGTTGCCGTCCGTCGCCTTTGCAGCCGGCCAGGACACCTCCCACCGTGACCGCCACCTGACCGAACTCTCCTCGGTACAGGTCACCGCGTCGCCGCTGCAGGGCGATGCCGAATCCCTGGCGCGCCCGGTGGACGTGCTGGCCGGTGAGCGCCTGGACGAGCAGAAGGCCGGCACCCTGGGCGATACCGTGGCCAAGCTGCCGGGCGTACAGAGCACCTTCTTCGGCCCCGGCGTCGGCCGCCCGATCATCCGCGGCCAGGAAGGCCCGCGCGTTGCCGTGCTGTCCAACGGCATGGGCAACATGGACGCCTCCACGGTCAGCGCCGACCATGCCACCAGCATCGAGCCGTTCCTGGCCGACCAGATCGAAGTGCTGAAGGGTCCGGCCACGCTGCTGTTCGGCAGCGGCGCCATCGGTGGTGCGGTCAATGTGGTGGATGGCCGCATCGCGCGCGAACTGCCGGAGCGCCCGCTCAGCGGCCGCGCCGAGCTGCGCGGCAACTCGGTGAACAATGAGCGCAGCGGCATGTTCCGCCTCGATGGTGTCAGCGGCAACGTCGTGCTGCACGTGGATGGCCTGGTGCGCAATGGCGACGACTACCGCATTCCCGGCTACGCGGTGATCGACAGCCTTGAAGACCACCATGACCACGATCACGACCATGATCACGACGCAGCCGAGGGCGAAGAACCGCGCCGCGGCCGGCTGGACAACAGTTCGATCCGCACCCGCGCCGGCGGCGTCGGCGCAACGTGGCTGGGCGACGGTGGTTACTTCGGTGTGTCGGCCAGCACCTATCGCACCAACTACGGCATTCCCAACGGCGCGCACGTGCATGCCGATGGTGATGACCACGGCCATGACCACGGCCACGACCACGGCGATGAAGAAGAAGGCGGCGACGAGCATGACGTGCGCATCGACATGGTGCAGAACCGCTTCGAGACCAAGGCCGGCATCTACAACCCGGTCTCGTTCCTGAAGAACATCAACGCACGCGTGGCTTACACCGACTACGAGCACGTGGAGCTGGAGGCCGGCACGCCGTCGACGCGCTTCACCAACCGTGGTATCGAAGCGCGCCTGGAAGCCGTGCAGCAGCAGATCGGCGGCTGGGACGGCGCGTTCGGCCTGCAGTTCGGCAACAGCGATTTCGGCGCCAAGGGCGAAGAGGCGTTCGTACCGGATACCGGCACCAGGAACATCGGCCTGTTCGTGCTGCAGGAAAAGCAGTTCGGCCCGTTCAAGCTGGAACTGGGTGGCCGCCACGACCAGGTCAAGCTGGACCCGACCGGTGACTACCGTCGCCGCACGTTCGGTGCCACCAACCTGTCTGCCGCCGGTATCTGGAAGCTCAACGATGCCGTTGACCTGCGCATCGGCGTGGACAGCTCAGAGCGTGCACCCACCAACGAAGAGCTGTACGCCGCCGGCGCGCACATCGCCACCCGCTCGCTGGAGATCGGCGACGCCAACCTGAAAACCGAGCGCGGCCAGCGCGTCGAACTGGGCATCCATACCCACAGCGATCGCCTGGACTTCTCCGCGTCGGTCTACCAGACGAAGTTCAAGGACTTCATCTACCTCGCCGACACCGGTGTTACCGAAGGCCTGCCGGTCCGCGCCTGGACCCAGCAGGACGCGGTGTTCCGCGGCGCCGAGGCCGAAGCGCTGGTGCACCTGTTCGAGGGTGGCGCCGGTGACTGGGATCTGCGCCTGTTCGGTGACTATGTGAAGGCCAAGCTGGATGGCAGCGGCAGCCGCAACCTCGACATCGCCGTACCGCACGGCGACCACAACCACAATTACAACGTGGAGCTGGCCAACACCGGCTACCTGCCGCGTATCGCCCCGGCCCGCGTGGGTGCCGACCTGCGCTGGTCGAAGGACGGCTGGCGCGCCTCGGTCGGTGCGGTGCGTTACAGCCGCCAGAAGGACGTTGCCCAGAACGAAGCCCCGAGCGACGGCTACACGCTGGTCGACGCGCACCTGGCCTACCGCTGGGATCGCAACGCGGGCAACAGCTACGAGGTGTTCCTGGATGGCAGCAACCTGACCAACCGCGAAGTGCGCCCGCATACCTCGCTGCTGCGCGACTACTCGCCGCTGCCAGGCCGTGGTGTCGCATTCGGGATCCGCGCGTTCTTCTGATCGCGCACGGCGGGGTCGGATCCCTTTCCGAAGGAAAGGGCTCTGGCCCACCCCATTCCACGGGGGCCTTCGGGCCCCCGTTTTCATTCCGTCCCACGCCATCACACATCCGTCACAAAGGTGTGCGTACGACAACAACCGGACAATCCCGTCACTCAAAGTCTCGCCAATCGGACATTTTTGTCCGAAAATGATTCCATGACCGCTCAACGTGCCGATGCTGCTGCCCGCCGTGCCCTCATCCTCGACGCCGCCGATCATGTCTTCGGCCAACATGGCGTCACCGCCCCGCTGGATCTGGTGGTCGAACGCGCCCAGGTGGGCCGCGCCACCCTGTACCGCAACTTCCCCGACCGCACCGCGCTGATCCAGGCGCTGCTGCAGCGCACGGTCGACCGCATCCGGCGCCAGGTCGAACAGCTCGGTGACCGCGATGACGCCCTGTTCGAGGTGTTCGAGGGCATGGCCCAGCGCATCATCGATTCGCCGGCACTGGCCGATTACTGGCGTGCGGTTGATTCGGACGTGCCGTCCATGCGCGCCGCGCGCGAGACCGTGCGCGACCTGCTGGAGGAACCGATCGCGCGCGCCAAGGCCGCCGGGCTGTGCCGTGACGACCTGGAAAAGACGGATATTTCACTGATCTCGGGCATGCTGGGTGCGGCCCTGCGCGGCAAGACCCGCGACGAGCGCGCCCAGTTGGCCGGGCGTGCCCTGCAGCTGCTGCGTGGGGGTCTCCAGGGAGCTGCCAGCGAGGCCCGTTGATGGTCCAGCCGTATCTGAAGCCGGTTCCGGATTGGGAGGAGCATGAGAAGCCGACCATGCCCGGCTCGGCGTCGATGCCCTGGCACCCGCCGTACCGGCGCGTGGCCTATGCGCTGGTATCGTTGCTGGTGGCGATCACCGGCGGCCTCGGCAATGCGCTTGTCACCGCCAACCTGCCGTTCCTGCAGGGCCAGCTGGCGCTCACTCCGACCCAGGGCAGCTGGCTGGTGGCCGCGTATGCGATGGTGAATGTCACCGCCAATCTGCTGGCCTTCAAGTTCCGCCAGCAGTACGGCATCCGCCTGTTCGCCGAGATCGGCCTGGGCCTGTATGCGGCGCTGGCGGTGCTGCACCTGTTCGTCGGCAGCTTCGAGACCACGATGCTGACCCGAGCCGCCAGCGGCTTCGCGGGCGCGGCCTGTTCGACGCTGGGCACGCTGTACATGCTGCAGGCGTTGCCACGGCGGTTCACCGGCAACCTGCTGGTGGTCGGTGTCGGCCTGTCGCAGCTGGCGGTGCCGATCGCCTGGATCGTTTCACCAGGCCTGGTCGATACCGGCCAATGGCACCAGCTGTACTCCTTCGAAGCCGGCCTGGCCCTGTGCGCGTTCGCGGCAGTGGTGGTGCTGAAGCTGCCGCCGGGCATCCAGGTAAAGGCGTTCGAGCCATTGGACTTCCTCACTTTCGCCCTGCTCGCGCCGGCGGTCGCGCTGCTGGTGATCGTACTGGCGCAGGGCTACACGCGCTGGTGGCTCAACACCCCATGGCTGGGCTGGGCGCTGGTCGCCTCGATCGTGCTGTCCACCACCGCCTTCATCATCGAACACTACCGGCGCAATCCGCTGCTGCAGATCCGCTGGCTGTCGAAGCTGCCGGTGCTGCACTTCATCGTCGGCGCGTTCCTGATCCGCTTCCTGACCACCGAGCAGTCCTACGGCGTGGTCAACCTGATGCGCACGCTGGGCATGGGGCCTGACCAGATGCGGCCGTTGTTCGTAGTGATCCTGGCCGGGGTGATCGTCGGCATCGCCGGCGCCTCGCTCACCTTCGGACCGAAGCGGCTGATCGCGCAGCTGCTGATGGCGATCCTGCTGCTGGGCGCCGCCGCGTTCTTCGACCAGCACCGCACCAGCCTGGACCGGCCGCACGACTTCTACGCCAGCCAGTTCCTGGCCTCGGTCGGTGCCGGCATGTTCATGGGCCCGCTGATCATGCTCGGCATCTCCGCCGCGTTGAAACAGGGCGTCGACCACATGATCACCTTCCTGGTGACGCTGTCGATCACGCAGACCCTGGGTGGCCTGGCAGGTTCGGCGGTGCTGGGGACCTTCCAGCTGCATCGCGAGCAGCTGTATTCCAGCGCGCTGACCAGCCAGCTCGATCCGGCCGATCCGGTGGTCGCGCAACGGCTGCGCATCCAGCAGCAGCTGTACGCTGCGCAGATCACCGACCCGGTGCTGCGCAGTGCGCAGGGCAGCGCGCAGCTGGCGCAGACCACGCGCCGCGAAGCCAACGTGCGTGGCTTCAATGACGTGTTCACGCTGAGCGGCTGGCTGGCGATCGGCTTCCTGTGCTGGTTGCTGCTGCTGTCGCTGCGCACCGCCGTGCTCAAGCAATGGCGCAAGCGCCACCCCGCCCTTTCCACCGCGTCCACGCCGGCCGCGTCCCGTTGAGTCCTCCCATGCCTCCCGTCCCGCCCCGCCCCGACGACACCGACAACGTCACCCCACCGCCGCCGACCGACGCGGCGCCCGCGGCCACGCCGGTAGAACCTGCGGTCGCGCCGAAGTACCTCAAGCCCAGCGCCCGCAGCGTGGTGGTGATGGTGGTAGTGGCCTTGCTGGGCATTGCGCTGATCCTGCGCGCCTGGCACCTGTGGCCGTTCACCAGCAGCGTGATGGTGACCGACAACGCCTATGTACGCGGCCAGATCACGGTGATGGCGCCGCAGGTGAACGGCTATGTGACCGAAGTGCTGGTGAAGGATTTCCAGCATGTGAAGCAGGGCGAGCCGCTGCTGCGCATCGATGACCGCATCTATGCGCAGCGCGTGGCCCAGGCGCAGGCGACGCTGGACAGCGCGCGCGCGGCGCTGGCCAACTCGGACCAGTCACAGGCGCAGAACCGCGCACAGATTGCCTCCGCCCGCGCCACGCTGTCGGCTGGCCAGGCCGAACTGCAGCGTTCGCGCAATGAATTGAAACGCTACGAGGAACTGGCGGCGCAGCAGCTGGTGTCCATCAACGACCGCGACAAGTTCCGCACCACCCAGGCGTCGGCACAGGCCAGCGTGCAACAGTCGCAGGCGCAGATCCGCATCGCCGAGGAAACGCTGGTGTCGACCCAGGTCGCGCGCAAGAGCCTGGAAGCGCAGGTGGAAAGCGCGCAGGCGCAGCTGGAACTGGCCCGCATCGACCTGGCCAACACGGTGATCCACGCACCACGCGACGGCCAGATCAGCGAAGCCAGCGTACGCGTGGGCCAGTACGTCGCTGCCGGTTCGCAGCTGCTGTTCCTGGTACCTGACACGCTGTGGGTGGTGGCGAACTACAAGGAAGGCCAGACCTGGGGCATGGCGATCGGCCAACCGGCGACGTTCTCGGTGGACGCGTTCCAGGGCCAGGTGCTGCGGGGCCGCGTGCAGGAGATCGCCCCAGCCACCGGGTCGGAATTCAGCGTGCTGCGCCCGGACAATGCCAGCGGCAACTTCACCAAGGTGGTGCAGCGGCTGCCGGTGCGGATATCGATCAACAGGGATCAGAAGCTGGCAAAGCAGCTGCGGCCCGGCATGTCGGTGATCGTGCGGGTGGATACCCGGTCCAAGCCGATGGACTAGGACGCAGGCCCTGCCGCACCGGTATGAAACGGGGTCAGATCCCTTTGCCAGTGGCAAAGGGATCTGACCCCGTTTCCAAAAATGCCGGCCAGCGGCCGGCCCTACCGTTGCGTTAGCCGGCGCAGCGCGCGCAGAGGCCATGCACTTCCAGCGTCTGTGCCTGCGGCTGGAAGCCCAGCTCCTTGGCGCGCTTCTCCAGCTGGGTGACGATCTCGCGGTCTTCCAGCTCCACCGCGCTGTGGCAGCTGTTGCAGATCAGGAACGGCACCGAATGCGCGGCACTGCTGGGGTGATGGCAGGCCACGAAGGCATTGACCGATTCCAGCTTGTGCACGAAGCCATTGGCCATCAGGAAGTCCAGCGCGCGGTACACGGTTGGCGGGGCATCGGCGCCCACGCCCTTGCCGTTGCGCACCCATTCCAGCAGCTCGTAGGCCTTGACCGGCTTGCCGGCCTCGGCGATCAGCTTCAGCACGTTGGCGCGGATCGGGGTCAGGCGCAGCCCGCGTTCGCGCGAGACACGCTCGACCACCGCCACGAAATCCGATGCGTCGTGGACGTGGTGGTGCGGGGCGGTACAGGCAGTGGCGGTCTTGGCGGGCATGCGTGTTCTCCGGTTCAGGCCTGGCAAGGATGCCTCAGGCCGTTGCTACCTTGGTGATGGCCACATCAATGCGTTTCAAGGCCTGCTCGCGGCCGGCCAGGTAAACGGTATGGGAGATGTCAGGACTGACCTGGGTGCCGGTGATCGCCACGCGCAGCGGCTGGGCGACCTTGCCCATGCCGATCTCCAGCGCTGCGGCCGCGTCGTGCAGGGCGACGCCCACCGACTCGGCGGTCCACTCCGGCAACGCTGCCAGCAGCTCGCGGGCCTTGCCCAGCGCTACCTCGGCACCGGCCTTGAGGTGCTTGGCCACCGCCGCTTCGTCGTACGCGGTCAGCGGCTGGTACCAGACCACGGCCTTCTCGGCCATTTCCTTCAGGGTCTGCACGCGTTCACGCAGGGCGATCACCACATCCTCCGGGGCCGGGCCGGCGGCCACGTCCAGGCCCAGCTTCTGCAGCTGGTAGACCAGGTGCGGCACGATGGCGGCCACGTCCTCGGTCTTCAGGAAGTGCTGGTTGACCCAACCCAGCTTGGCCATGTCCAGGCGCGAGGCCTTGGAATTGCAGTCCTTCACGTCGAACAGGTCGATCAGTTCCTGGCGGCTGAACAGCTCCTGGTCACCGTGCGACCAGCCCAGGCGGGCCAGGTAGCTCAGCAGCGCGTCGGGCAGGTAGCCGGCGTCCTTGTACTGCATCACGTCGGCCGCGCCGGTGCGCTTGGACAGCTTGGCGCCCTGCTCGTCCAGGATCATCGGCATGTGGCCGAACTTCGGCACCGGCGCACCAATGCCCTCGTACAGGTTGATCTGGCGCGGGGTGTTGTTGATGTGGTCGTCGCCGCGGATGACCTCGGTGATGCCCATGTCCCAGTCGTCCACCACCACCGCGAAGTTGTAGGTGGGGTAGCCGTCCGGGCGGAAGATGACCATGTCATCCAGCTCGCTGTTGGCGATCTCGATGCGGCCCTTGATCAGGTCGTCGAACACCACCGTACCTTCCAGCGGGTTCTTGAAGCGGATGACGCGGTTCGGGTCGTCCTTGTACGGCAGGCCCAGTTCGCGTGCAGCGCCGTTGTAACGCGGCTTTTCCTGCCTGGCCATGGCGGCCTCGCGCATCGCGTCCAGCTCTTCGCGGGTTTCGTAGGCGTAGTAGGCCTTGCCGTCGGCGATCAGCTGCTCTGCCACTTCCCGGTAGCGGGCGACGCGGTCGGTCTGATAGATCGGGCCTTCGTCGTAGTCCAGGCCCAGCCACTCCATCGCCTCCAGGATGGCGTCGATCGCACCCTGGGTGCTGCGTTCACGGTCGGTGTCCTCGATGCGCAGCACGAACTCGCCGCCACGGTGGCGGGCCTCCAGCCAGCAGTACAGCGCGGTGCGGGCACCACCGATGTGCAGGTAGCCGGTGGGACTGGGGGCGAAGCGGGTGCGGCAGGTCATGGACGGCTCGAGGAACGGGAATCCCCCGATTTTACCAGCCCGCCGCCCCCGACGGAAAAAGGGGACGGAGGGGATTAAGTCGCGATTGCCCAGCCCGTGGGTACTGCAACCGGGAAACGGAGGGGAGATGCGACTTAATCCCCTCCGTCCCCTTTTACGGTTCCGCCTTGCGCGGGAACGGCTGCTCGCGCATCGCGGCGTTGTAGGCGAACGAGGCGACGATGGCTGCGGCCTGCTTCAGGTCTTCCGGTTCGGCGTGGTCCCAGGTGTCCAGGTGGCTGTGGTGGACATTGGTGAAGTAGTCCAGCCGGTCCTGGATGAACTGGAAGCCCGGCAGGCCGATGCGGTCGAAGCTGATGTGGTCGGTGCTGCCGGTGTTGCGGGTCGCCACGGTGGTGGCGCCGACGTCATGGAACGGCGCCAGCCAGGCTTCGAAGATCGGCATCGCCGCCAGGTTTTCCTGGGCGTAGATGCCCCGGAAGCGGCCGGAGCCGTTGTCCATGTTGAAGTAGACCTGGAACTTGCTGTAATCGCGGGTCTTCTGCAGTGCACCGGTCGGCTCGCGCAGCGACGCCGGCAGCGCCTTCTGCGCCGGGTCGGTGGGCTCCGGGAACCGGCCGAAATGCTTGGCCACATAGGCCTGCGAGCCGATCAGGCCCTGCTCCTCGCCGCTCCACAGCGCCACGCGGATGGTGCGCTTGGGCCTGGCGCCGGTGGCCTTGAGGATGCGCATGGCCTCCATCATCACCGCCACGCCTGCGGCGTTGTCGGCCGCGCCGGTGCCGCTGTGCCAGGAATCCAGGTGCGCGCCGATCATCACCACTTCATCAGGCCTGCTGCTGCCGCGGATCTCGGCCAGCGTGTTGTAGCCGGGCTGGTCGGCGTCATCGGTGAAGCGCGCGGCCACATCCACGCGCAGGCGCATGGTCTGCCCGGCCTTCAGCGCGCGCACCAGCGGGTTGAAGTGCTCGCTGATCATCGCCAGCTCGGGGATGCCGACCGGCTCGCCGGCCTTGCGCGAACCACCACCTGCAACGCGGATGATGCCGTTGTCCCAGCTACTGATGCTGATCGAGGCCAGCGCCCCTTCTTCGACGAAGAACGCATTGACCCTGGTCGCCAGCTGCTGGCGTTCCTGGTACTCCTTTACCCGCTTGGCGCGCTCGGCGGTGGCGTCCTGGTCCTTCGGCAGGGTGAACGCCTGCAGGCCTTCCAGCGAGGTCGCGTCATGCCGATGGGAATCCGGCTCGGTGCCGCGCTTGTACTCGCGCGCCTCGCCCAGCAGCAGGATCTTGCCGCGCAGCTTGCCGCGGTACTTCTCGATGTCTTCGGGCTTCTTGATCTCGACCTGCACCAGCTCGCCTTCAACCGGCCCCTTGGTGCCCGGCGTCCAGGCCTTGGGCAGTGCATGCAGCGGCTGCACACGGTCACCCAGCATTTCCACGCTGGCCGAGGTGAACTCCCAGCCACGGCCAAAGTCATCGAACGCTTCGTCGTGGACGTTGTCCAGCTTCCATTCGTTGAACTTGCCGCGGGTCCACGCGTTGGCGCGGCCCATCGCCGGGGAGTTGGTCAGCCGCGGGCCGATGCGTTCGGTGAGATAGCTGAAGGTGTCCATCACCTGCGAACGGTGGAAGGCCTCCTGGCGGATGCGGCTGACCATGTCCAGGTCCACTGATTCGCGCTGCTGCGCCGCTGCATTGCCACCCATTGCCAGCGCTACGGCCAGCACGCCCCACTTCAACACATCGCACCCCTGCCTTCCGGCCTGCTCATCAACCCATCGAGTCTAGCCAGCAGCGGCGCCGCGATACCGTCCCATCGGTCATGGGCGGCGCGGAAGCGTGCGAACCAGGGTTCGCCCCCACAGAAGAGTGGTTGGGTCGCATCTGCCAAACCACCTCACCCACTCCACCCCAGCCACAGCTGCGCCCGCTCCGGCAGCAGCAGCAACCAGTGCCGCCGGTCGATGCTGCTGCAGCCATACACCGCCGCATGCGCGGGCCAGTCATCGGGCAGGCCACCGATGCCGATTTCCGCAAGTGCTTCCGCCCCGGCCTTCCATGGCCGGTAGCGCGGCACCTTCCCCGCCAGCGCACCGCGTCCCTGCCGCGCGCCCTGCAACCAGGCCAGGCCCTCGCCCTGCAATCCCTCGCAGGTCACCGCGGCCAGCTGGAAGCGGACCAGGCCGGGGGCGATCCGTGCCCCCGGCAGGGCCGCCAGCACGCCATGTGCCTGCAGCAGTGCATCCACTTCCAGCAGGGCCGGAATGCCCTGCCGCGCCCGTTGCCGCAATCCCTGGCGCCAGCTCATGGCGTGCTCCTTACTTCAGGTCCGCGCCAAGCGCGTACCAGTCGACCCGGCGGGTCACCCACATCGCCAGCGCCAGGATCACGAACAGCAGCAGCGATCCCATCAGCAGTGCGTTGTTCTCCGACACCAGCAGGCCATACAGCGCGCCGTACAGCACGGTCAGCAGCGCAGCGAAGCCAAGGCCGCGCTTCCAGTGGCCCAGCACGTTGGCCAGGTACACCGCCTGCAGGCCGATGCAGGCCACGGCCGAGACCAGGTAGGCCTTCCAGAACGCGATGTGCTCGGACAGGCTGATCAGCAGCAGGAAGAAGATCGCCAGCGCCAGGCCGACCATCAGGTACTGCAGCGGATGGATGCGCAGCGACTTGATCAGTTCGAACAGGATGAAGCCGACGAAGGTCAGCACCACGAACAGCACGCCGTACTTCGAGGCACGGTCGGCCTGGGTGTAGGTATCGACCGGATCGACCAGCGACACCGTCACGGCCTGCGAATCGATCGTCCCCTCGCTGCGCAGCTGGCGCTGTGCATCGGAGGCCAGCGAGGACACCGCCCAGCGTGCTTCGAAGCCCTGTGCATCGACACGCCGTTCGTTCGGCAGGAAGGCGCCGCTGAACGACGGATGCGGCCAGCTCGACCGCAGCGCGATCCGGGTGTCATCGCCCACCGGCACCACCGACAGCATGCGGCTGCCATCCAGGCGCAGCTCCAGTTCAACGGTGCTGGCGGCCAGCGCGCCGCCCTGATCCGCGGCGAAACCGCTCACCGGCGCATGCAGGCCACGTCCGATTTCGCTGGCCACGCCTACACCGGGCAGCAACCGCAGCTGCTTGCCGTCCACCCGCAGGTTCGGCGTGCCCACCAGGCCGCGCACATCGGAAACCCCCAGCGCCACATAGGGCTGGCCATAGGTGCGGCCGTTCTTCACCGGATAGTCGTCTTCGGCGAAAGTCGCCTTCAACTGGCCATTCCAGCTGTACACCGGCACCTTGAACAGGCCGACCTCGCGCTGGCTCGGCAGCATCTCGCCGCCCACCTCCAGCGACGCCGGCATCTGCAGCCAGTGGCCCTCGGTCACCTGGATCTCGGTCTTCTTGACGCCCAGCGGGTCAACCAGTTCAACCTGCTTGCGTTCCACCCACGGCACCACCCGTACCGGGCCCACCAGCTGCTGCGTGCCGGCACGGCTGTCGGCCACCCGGGCAAAGGCCTCGTCGCGGTACTGGCTGCGCTCGGTGATGACCCCGCGGATCATCATCAGCGGCACCAGCAGCAACAGGATCAGCCCGCCGACAATGGCGAACCTCAGCAGCATCTTCAGGGATTTCATGGTCCATCCTCGTTGGAGAGGGCTGCAGGATGGACCGCTGCGGTGAGCAGGGTTTGTGGCGAAGTTGAAGCGAGTGTGAAGTCAGCGGCGCGGACGCTGGCCCGGCACTGACAACGGCAGCCACAGGCTGGCCACGGTGCCACCGCCGTCGCGCGCGTCGAGGCTGGCGCGACCATCGTGCAGGCGCGCGACCTCCTGCACGAACGGCAGGCCCAGGCCGGAACTGCGCCGGCCGCTGCCGGGGCGGGCAAGCGAATAGAAGCGTTCGAACACCCGTTCGCGCGCGTAGTCGGGAATGCCGGCACCGCGATCCGCCACCTGCAGGCGCACGCCCTGCCCGTCCACCTCGGCCTGCAGTGCGATGTCCGCGCCGGGCGGTGAGAAGGCAATGGCGTTGTCGATCAGGTTGTGCAACGCCTGCCGCAGCAGATAGGCATCGCCCTGCACGCGCAGGTCGGGCGCGCTGCCGATGCTGACCTGCACGTCGGCCGCCTGCGCACGCACCTGCGCCGCCGCTGCCGCATCGGCCAGCAACGTTGGCAGCGCGATCGGATCGCGGGTCTGCAGCCAGCCGTGCTGTTCCACTTCGGCCAGCGCCAGCAGCTTGTCGATGGTCTCGGTCAGCCGCTCCTGCTGGTCGACGATGCTGCGCGCGAAATGCACGCGGTCGGCCTCGGGCAGCGGCTCCTGCAGCAGCTCGGCGGCACCGCGGATCGCCGCCAGCGGGCTCTTCATTTCATGCGTCAGTGACTGCACGTACTGTTCGACATAGGCCTTGCCCTCCAGCTTGCGGCGCATGGTTTCCAGCGCCTGGCCCAGGTCGCCGATCTCGTCGCGGCGGCGCCGTGGCGGTGGCACCGGTTCGCCGGCGCTGACCGCGCGTGCATAGCGGCTGAGCTGGCCGAGGCCGGTGGTGAGCCACATCGTCACCAGCACGCCGACCAGCGCCGACAGCCCGATCAACCAGGCGCCGCGCTCGATGATGGCGCGCTGGCTGGCGGCGATGAACGGATCGATGCTGCGGTTGGGCTGGGCCAGGCTGAGCACGCCGATCAGGGTGCGCCCATCGGCCGGGTCGTATACCGGCGCCGCCACGTGCATCACCGTATCGCCTTCTTCGCCTGGTATTTCCGGGCTGGAGCGGGCGCCGTACTCGCCACGCAGGGTGCGGTAGACATCGTTCCAGCGCGAATTGTCACGCCCGAGGTCGCGGCCCAGCGAGTCGTAGATGACGATGCCCTTGGCATCGGTGATGGTCACCCGGTAATCCAGCGATCGCTTGGGAAAACGCCAGACCATCGCCTTCAGGTCGCGCTGCCGCGCCTTGGCCAGGTTGCGGGTGAAGCTGCCGCTGCGGATGGTGCCGTCCTTGACGTCGGCGGCGGCCATCTCGGCCAGCACGTTGGCCGCATCGACCAGGGTCGATTCCATCGCCTGGCGCACACCGGGCTTCACCTCGTTGACGAATACGCGCATCACGAAGAACGCGGCGATGCCGGTGATCAGGAAGAAGCCGAGGAACAGCTTCAGTACCAGGCGCATCGGCTAGACCTCCAGCGCGTAGCCAAGGCCACGGTGGGTGCGGATCGGGTCGTCGCTGGCACCAGCCGCACGCAGCTTGGCGCGCAACGTCTTTACATGGGTGTCGACGGTGCGGTCGGCACTGTCGGCGCTGCTGTCCCAGCCCCGGTCCATCAGCTGCGCGCGGCTGAGGATGGCACCGGGCCGCTGCAGCAGCGCTTCCAGCAACGCGTACTCGTAGCGGGTCAGGTCCAGCGCATGGCCGCGGAAGCGGATACGCCGGCCTTCGCGGTCGATCGCGAACGCGCCATGTTCCTGCCAGCCCGCATCTGCGCCGGGGGCTGCCACGACCGGTGCCACGCGACGCAGGCGCGCACGCACCCGCGCCACCAGCTCACGCGGCGAGAACGGCTTGGTCATGTAATCGTCGGCGCCCAGTTCCAGGCCGAGCACGCGGTCCACTTCATCGTTGCGGGCGGTCAGGAAGATCACCGGCAGCTGCGCCGCCGGCCCGGGCTGCGCACGCAGCCGCCGGCAGACCTCGAAACCGCCCAGGTCCGGCAGGCCCACGTCCAGCACCACCACGTCGATATCGCCGGCCTGCAGCCGTTGCAGGGCCTCGCCGCCCAGCAGGCAGTGGCTGGCGGCATAGCCTTCGCTGCGCAGCGCATAGAGCACGGTTTCGGCGATGGCGGCTTCGTCCTCGACCACCAGGACATGGGCAACGGGAGCTGTCATGGCGCGCAGCATAGCCGCTGCGGCCGCCGCCCCGTACACTGCCGCCCATGAACTATCGCCACGCCTTCCACGCCGGCAACCACGCCGATGTGCTCAAGCACATCGTGCAGCTGGCCCTGATCGACAGCTTCAAGCGCAAGGACAGCCCGTTCTTCGTGCTCGACACCCACGGCGGTGCCGGCCGCTACCTGCTGGCCAGCGAAGAGAGCCGCAAGACCCTGGAGGCCGAATCCGGGATCATGCGGCTGATGGCCCAGCCCAGGCTGCCGGAGGTGGTCGAGCGCTACCTGAAGGCGGTGCAGGCCGACAACCCGGTGGGCGCGCTGACCAACTACCCGGGCTCGCCGCTGCTGAGCGCACAGGCGATGCGCGCGCAGGACCGCATGGCGGTCTGCGAGCTGCAGGAAGCCGAAACGGCCACGCTGAAGGCCCTGTTCGCCCATGACAGCCGCGTCGATGTGCGCGCTGGCGATGGCTATGCCCTGCTGCGCTCGCTGCTGCCGCCGAAGTTCAACGGCAGCAAGATCGGCCGTGGCCTGGTGCTGATCGACCCGCCGTACGAGGCCCAGGACGCCGAGTACCAGGCCGTTCTGGCCGCCCTGGCCGAGACCCTGGCGCGCTGGCCGCAGGCGACCTGCGCGGTGTGGTTCCCGATCAAGCAGCGCCGCACCATCCTGCACTTCCTGCGCAAGGCCACCGCCCTGCCGGTAAAATCGGCGATGACGATCGAGTTCCTGGTGCGCCCGGACGACTCGCCGCTGCGCCTCAACGGCAGCGGCATGCTGCTGCTCAACCCGCCGTGGCAGTTCGACCGGGTGGTCGGCCCGGCCCTGCCGGCGCTGCGCCAGCACCTGGGCGAACCGGGGGCCAGCACCCGCCTGGATTGGCTCAAAGCCCCCGAATGACGGCCTTCACGAGGCTGTACCGCCGTGAGCCTTTCGTTCACGGAATGCAGCCCCGGTGATGCCACAATCGATGGACCACCAAGGAATCACCCGGTATGGCCACTCGCAACCGCATGCCGCCCTGGCATGAGATCTTCAAGGCTCCCAGCGGCCACGAGCTGCTGATCCGCCCCATCCGCCCGGAAGATGGCGCACCGCTGCAAGCGGCGTTCAGCCTGTTCGGGCCGGAAGAAATCCGTGATCGTTTCCTGCAGGCGGTGACCGAGCTTTCGCCGGAAACCACCCAGCGCCTGACCCACCCGAATCCCAAGACCGAGATCACCCTGGTCGCAGCCGAATCCCTGCCTGCTGGCGAAGCGGTGGTCGGCGCGGTCGCCCGGGCCTCGATCATCCCCGGCACCCGTGAAGCCGAGTACGCGATCCTGATCAGCCGCTTCCTCATTGGCCAGGGCCTGGGCCGGCAGCTGATGCGCAAGCTGGTGAAGTGGGGCCGCGGCAAGTACCTGGACCGCCTGTACGGCGACGTCGCCGCCGAGAACGAGCCGATGAAACAGCTGGCCGCCTCGCTGGGCTTCAAGCCGGTCCCGCACCCGGCCGGTGCCGAAGGCCTGGTGCGGATGGTGCTGGAGCTGGACAACTGACAGATGCGCCGGGCCCCGCCCGGCGACGCCTGCCGGTAGTGCCGGCCGCTGGCCTGAACTGCGTTACCCCAACGGCACATGAGGCTGACGGCAATCGGCCGGCACGACCCACCGGGCTTCGATCGGGCTTCTGCTAAAATCCGGGGTCCATGTCGCGTACCTCATACCCCGCCCCGCCGCTGCCGCGCGCCGGCCAGCTCCGCGCCTGGTGGCGCGCCCCCGCCTCGCCGACCGCCCTGGCCTGGTACCTTGCCCAGGCCGCGCGTGCGCACGACGCCCCGCTGCTGGTGATCGCCCGTGACAACCACGGTGCCAACCAGCTCGAAGCCGACCTGCACACCCTGCTCGGCGGCGATCCGGCCCTGCCGGTGGTCGCCTTCCCGGACTGGGAAACCCTGCCCTACGACCGCTTCAGTCCGCATCCGGACATCATTTCGCAGCGCCTGGCCGCCCTGCACCGCCTGCCCGCGCTGAAGCGTGGCCTGGTGATCGTGCCGGTGCAGACCCTGCTGCAGCAGCTGGCCCCGCGCAGCTACGTGATCGGTGGCAGCTTCGACCTGAAGGTCGGCCAGCGCCTGGACCTGGAAGCCGAGAAGCGCCGCCTGGAAAGCGCCGGCTACCGCAACGTGCCGCAGGTGATGGACCCGGGCGACTTCGCTGTGCGCGGCGGCCTGCTCGACGTGTACCCGATGGGTGCCGACGAGCCGCTGCGGGTGGAACTGCTGGACGAGGACATCGACTCGATCCGTGCCTTTGACCCGGAAAGCCAGCGTTCGCTGGACAAGGTCGAGGCGGTGCACATGCTGCCCGGCCGCGAAGTGCCGATGGATGAAGCCAGCATCGCCCGCGTGCTGGCCACGCTGCGCGAGCGGTTCGATGTCGATACCCGGCGCAGTTCGCTGTACCAGGACCTGAAGTCCGGACTGGCGCCGGCCGGCGTCGAGTACTACCTGCCGCTGTTCTTCGAACGCACCGCAACCCTGTTCGACTACCTGCCCAGCGGCAGCCTGCCGGTGGTCTGTGCCGGTGCGTATGAAGCGTCCGTCGCGTTCTGGGCGCAGACTGCGGACCGCTATGAGCAGCGCCGCCATGATGTGGAGCGCCCGCTGCTGCCGCCGTCGGCGTTGTATCTGTCGCCGGAGCTGCTGCGCGAGCGCCTGAACGATGCCCCGCGCATCGAGGTGTGGGCGGCTGACCATGCGCGCATCGCCGACGCGCACGCGCTGGGCGACCAGCCGCTGCCACCGCTGCCGGTGGCCGCGCGCGAAGCCCCCGCTGGCGATGCGCTGAAATCCTTCCTCGGCCATTATCCGGGCCGGGTACTGATCGCCGCCGATTCACCCGGCCGCCGCGAGGCGCTGCTGGAAGTGCTGCAGGCCGCCGAGCTGAAGCCGCCGGTGGTGGCCGACCTGCCCAGCTTCCTCGCCGACGACGCGCGCTTCGCGATCGCGGTGGCACCGCTGGAGGATGGCTTCGCGCTGGACGATCCGCGCATCGCGGTGCTGACCGAGCGCCAGCTGTTCCCCGAGCGTGCCGGCAGCACCCGGCGCACGCGCCGTGCCGGCCGCGAGCCGGAAGCGATCATCCGCGACCTCGGTGAACTGACCGAGGGCGCGCCGATCGTGCACGAGGATCATGGCGTCGGCCGCTATCGTGGCCTGATCGCGATGGACGTCGGCGGCATGCCCGGCGAGTTCCTCGAAATCGAATATGCCAAGGGCGACCGCCTGTATGTGCCGGTCGCCCAGCTGCACCTGATCAGCCGCTATTCCGGTGCGTCGGCGGAAACCGCGCCGCTGCATTCGCTCGGTGGCGAGCAGTGGAGCAAGGCCAAGCGCAAGGCCGCCGAGAAAGTACGCGACGTCGCCGCCGAACTGCTGGAGATCCAGGCCCGCCGCCAGGCGCGTGCCGGCCTGGCATTGCAGGTCGACCGCGCGATGTACGAGCCGTTCGCGGCCGGTTTCCCGTTCGAGGAGACCCCGGACCAGCTGGCCGCGATCGACGCCACCCTGCGCGACCTGGCCAGCAGCCAGCCGATGGACCGCGTGGTCTGCGGCGACGTCGGCTTCGGCAAGACCGAGGTGGCGGTGCGTGCGGCCTTTGCGGCCGCCAGTGCCGGCAAGCAGGTGGCTGTGCTGGTTCCGACCACGCTGCTGGCCGAACAGCATTACCGCAACTTCCGCGACCGCTTCGCCGATTACCCGCTGAAGGTCGAGGTGCTGTCGCGCTTCAAGACCACCAAGGAAATCAAGGCCGAGCTGGAAAAGGTCGCCGCCGGCACCATCGACGTGATCGTCGGTACCCATCGCCTGCTGCAGCCGGACGTGAAGTTCAAGGACCTGGGCATGGTCATCGTCGACGAGGAGCAGCGTTTCGGCGTACGCCAGAAGGAAGCGCTGAAGGCGCTGCGCGCCAACGTGCACCTGCTGACCCTGACCGCCACGCCGATTCCGCGCACGCTCAACATGGCCATGGCCGGCCTGCGCGACCTGTCGATCATCGCCACGCCGCCGCCGAACCGGCTGGCGGTGCAGACCTTCATCACCCAGTGGGACAACGCGCTGCTGCGCGAAGCCTTCCAGCGCGAGCTGGCGCGTGGTGGCCAGCTGTATTTCCTGCACAACGACGTGGAAAGCATCGGCCGCATGCAGCGCGAGCTGTCCGAGCTGGTGCCGGAGGCGCGCATCGGCATCGCCCATGGGCAGATGCCCGAGCGCGAGCTGGAAAAGGTGATGCTGGATTTCCAGAAGCAGCGCTTCAACGTGCTGCTGTCGACCACGATCATCGAGTCGGGCATCGACATCCCCAACGCCAATACCATCATCATCAACCGTGCGGACCGTTTCGGCCTGGCCCAGCTGCACCAGCTGCGTGGCCGCGTCGGACGTTCGCACCACCGCGCCTACGCGTACCTGATCACGCCCGACCGCCGCGCGATCACCCCCGACGCTGAGAAGCGCCTGGAAGCGATCGCCTCGATGGACGAGCTGGGCGCCGGCTTCACCCTGGCCACGCACGATCTGGAAATCCGCGGTGCCGGCGAACTGCTCGGCGAGGACCAGAGCGGGCAGATGGCCGAGGTCGGCTTCAGCCTGTACACCGAGCTGCTGGAGCGCGCGGTGCGCAGCATCAAGCAGGGCAAGCTGCCCGACCTTGATGCCGGCGAGGAAGTGCGTGGTGCCGAGGTCGAACTGCATGTGCCGGCACTGATCCCGGAAGACTACCTGCCGGACGTGCATACCCGCCTGACCCTGTACAAGCGTATTTCCAGCGCGCGCGACAGCGATGCGCTGCGCGAACTGCAGGTGGAGATGATCGATCGCTTCGGCCTGCTGCCGGATGCGGCCAAGCACCTGTTCGCCATCGCCGAGCTGAAGCTGAAGGCCAACACGCTGGGCATCCGCAAGCTGGACCTGGGCGAAAATGGTGGCCGCATCGTGTTCGAATCCAAGCCGAACATCGACCCGATGGCGGTGATCCAGCTGATCCAGAAGCAACCGAACCTGTACGCCATGGAAGGGCCCGACAAGCTGCGCATCAAGCACCCGCTGCCGTTGCCGGAAGACCGCTTCAACGCGGCCCGCGCCCTTCTGACCACCCTCGCCCCGGGTTGATCGCCCCCCGAACACCCCGCACCGGTCCCCACCCGGTGCGGGCGGATGACCATGTTTCCTGACGCCGTACCCGCCCCCGACCTGCTGCACGCGCAGGCCTGCCTGATCGATGCCCTCTCGATGTCGCTGCAGATGCGCGACGCCTACACCCGCCATCACTGCGACCGCGTCGGCCTGTTCGCGCAGCGGCTGGCCGCGCACTGCGATCTCGACGACCAGGCCTGTGCGCAGGTCGGCCTGGCCGCGCGCTTCCACGACATCGGCAAGATCGGCATTCCCGACGACGTACTGCTGGCACCGCGCCGGCATACCGATGAGGAGCGCGCGATCATGCGCGAGCATCCGGTGCGCGGCGAGCACATCTTCCTGGCCACCGGCCGCAGCGACGCCGCGCCCGTGGCGCGGCTGATCCGCGCCCATCACGAAGCCTTCGATGGCAGCGGCTATCCCGATGGGCTGCGCGGCGAATCCATCCCGCTGGGCGCGCGCATCGTCACCATCGCCGATGCCTACGATGCGATGACCAGCGTGCGCCCGTACCGCGACGCGATGGAGCACGAAACCGCGTTGCGGATCATCGATTCGCAGTCTGGAGGGCTGGTGGATCCCTACGTGCTGCAGCGCTTCCATCGCATGCTGGCGCGGGAGCCGGAGCTGGCCTGAGATCTTCCGGAAGGTGAAACGACCCGTCGGTAGAGTCGACTGTCAGTCGACTGCTCTTCGTCCAGATCACGAAAATCCCGCGCTGCGCGCGATAGTCGACTGACAGTCGACTCTACCAGTCGGCGCTGCGCTACCGGCCTGGAAGACAAAAGGCCCGGCATTCGCCGGGCCTTTCGCATCACGCAGTCACGGGTGATCGATTACCAGATCACCACGCGCTTGTCGTCGGCACGCACCATCGCGTCGCCGGCCTTGCACTGGAATGCAGCGGCATAGGACGGCATGTTCGACGGTGCGCCGTTGGCACGGAAGTTGGCCGGGGCGTGCGGATCGGTGTTCAGGCGGACGCGCAGCTCACCATCGGTGAAGTTGCGGCGCCACACGGTGGCCCAGTTCATGAAGAAGCGCTGGTCCTGGCTGTGGCCATCCACTTCGACATTCGCCTTCGGGTCTTCCTTCAGCGCCATCTGCAACGCGTCGTAGGCCACGGTCAGGCCGCCGAGGTCGCCGATGTTCTCGCCCAGGGTCAGCTTGCCCTTCACGAACACGCCCGGCACCGATTCATAGCCGTCGAACTGCGCGACCAGCTGGTCGGTACGCTCGGTGAAGGCCTTGCGGTCGGCGTCGGTCCACCAGTTGTCGAAGTTGCCGTTGGCGGCGAACTGGCTGCCCGAGTCGTCGTAGCCGTGCATCATCTCGTGGCCGATGACCGCACCGATGCCGCCGTAGTTCAGCGCCGGATCGGCCTTGGCGTCGAAGAACGGTGCCTGCAGGATCGCCGCCGGGAACACGATCTCGTTCTTGGTGGCGTTGTAGTACGCGTTGACGGTCTGCGGGGTCATGCCCCACTCGGTCTTGTCCACCGGCTTGCCGATCTTGTCCAGCATGTAGCGGTAGTTGAACGCACGCGCCGCCTGCATGTTGCCCAGGTAGCTGTCGCCGTTGGTCTGCAGGCCCGCCCAGTCACGCCACTTGTCGGGGTAACCGATCTTCGGGGTGAAGCTGGCCCACTTCTCCAGGGCCTTCTTCCTGGTTTCTTCGCCCATCCACGGCAGCTGCTCCAGGCGCGCCTTCAGCGCCTGCGACAGGTTTTCCACCAGGTGCTGCATGGCGACCTTCGACTCGGCCGGGAACACGGCGTCGACGTACAGCTGGCCCAGGGCTTCGCCCATGCCACCGTTGACCGACTCCAGCACGCGCTTCCAGCGCGGCTGCATTTCCTTCTGGCCACGCAGGGTGGTGCCGTAGAAATCGAAGTTGGCCTTCTCGAACTGGCTGCTCAGGTACGGCGAGGCATCGTCGATGGTGTGGAAGCGCAGGTAGGCCTGCCAGGTGCTGGCCGGCACATCGGCCAGCATCTTGTCCATTTCACCGAAGAAGCCCGGCTGGGCCAGCGAGAACTTCTGCGCGGCCGGCACCTTGAGGGTCTCGAACAGCGCGGTCCAGCTGAAGTTCGGGGTCAGCTTGTCGGCCTCAGCCGCGCTGAGCGGGTTGTAGCGCTTGGCCGGGTCACGCATTTCGATGCGCGACATCGAGGCCTTGGCCAGGCGGGTTTCGAAGGCCATCACGGCCTTCGCCTGCTCGGCGGCCTGCGCCGCGTCCACGCCGGACAGGGTCAGCACCTGTGCGATATAGGCCACGTAGGCGTCGCGGATCTTGGCCTGCGCATCGTCGAAGTAGTAGCCCTTCTCCGGCAGGCCCAGGCCACCCTGGCCGACGTAGGCGATGACGTTGGCCGAATCCTTGTAGTCGGCATTGGCGAACAGCGAGAACAGCACGCCCTTGCCCTCGGCCTGGCTGTCGCGCAGGTACCGGGTGATGGCGGCGGTGTCGTTCAGCGCGGTGATCTTGTCCAGCTGCGGCTGCAGCGGCGCCAGGCCGGCAGCTTCGATCTTCGCTTCATCGTTGCCGGTCTTCCAGATGTCACCGATCTTCGCTTCCACCGAGCCCGCCTTGGCCTGGCTGGCGGCGGCCTGCTGCACCAGCGCGTGCTGCACTTCCAGCGAGCGCTCGCGCAGGATCTCGAAGCTGCCCCAGGTGGTCTGGTCGCCCGGCACCGGGTTGGCCTTCAGCCACTTGCTGTTGACGAAACCATTGAGGTCGGTACAGGCCGGAATGGCCGGATCGAGGTCGGCGCTGTTGAGCGAGATCAGCGGCGTCTTGATCTGCGACAGGTCGAAGGCCGGCTTGGCGTCGGCACTGGCCGCCGGGGCGGTTTCGTTCTTGCCACAGGCCGCCAGTGAGGCAGCGATGGCGATGGTCAGGCCCAGCGGGACCAGGTTGCGGACGTTCATGAGGCTCTCCTGCGGGTAATTTCACAGGGTAGCCGCGGGAGCGACGCTGGGGACCGGCCAAAGGTCACGAGCGCATGGCGCGGCTCCGTCTGCATGCCGCTATGCTCTGGCTTCCGCGATCACTGGACTTCATGACCATGGACGAAGCTGCGCTGCTGCAGGCCATCGACGCTTGTGAGTGTCTGTTCCTGGCGGGCATCGGCGAGCCGGAAGCGAATCGTCTGCGCCTGGTCGTCGAGGAAGGCCTGGTGGTCGGAAAGCCCTCCCGTGTGGAGCTCGCTCATGGACGTTCAATCGATGATGCGCGTGCGATAGAGGTGATGCCCCACTCGCAGCGTTTTGAGCTGATCTGGGACCACTACATCAGCTACGCCGTGCACAACGAGTCCTACCAGAGCTGGGACGACGCCGAAACCTGGAGCGGCAACCTGTTCCGCCGCTACAGCCGTTCGAAATTCCTCGATTATCTGGACCATGGCACCTTTGCCGATGTCAGTTACCCGGGCCCATTCACGCACTATCAGGTGATATGCCAGGAACACGTCATCGACATTGCCGCGTTGCAGCCGCCGAAGGTGCGCCGCATGGATCCCTCGTAGCTGGCTGATGCAGCCCCCATGGCTTGGCTCTACCGGGTTGCGACAGCGCCGGCCGAGCGTGGGCTCGGCTCGACAAAAGCGAAGGCCGGCTTGCGCCGGCCTTGTGCTTCTTACTTCGCCTTGCCCTGGTTGGCCACGGCTTCGGCGGCCTTGCGCGCTGCTTCCGGGTCGCCCAGGTAGCGGAACGACTGCACGGTCAGGTCGTCGTTCAGTTCGAACAGCAGCGGGATGCCGGTCGGGATGTTCAGCTCGAGGATCTCCTCGCGCGAGACATTGTTGAGGTACTTGTACAGCGCGCGCAGCGAGTTGCCGTGGGCAGTGACCAGCACGGTCTTGCCGTCCTTCAGCTGCGGCGCGATGGCGTCGTGCCAGTACGGCAGCACGCGGTCCAGGGTGGTGGCCAGCGACTCGGTGCCCGGCAGCGCGTTGCGGTCCAGACCGGCGTAGCGGCGGTCATGGATCGGGTGGCCCGGATCTTCCAGGACCATCGGCGGCGGCGGGATGTCGTACGAACGACGCCAGACCTTGACCTGCTCTTCGCCGTGCTTGGCCGCGGTCTCGGCCTTGTCCAGCCCCTGCAGGCCGCCGTAGTGCCGCTCGTTGAGGCGCCAGGACTTGTTCACCGGCAGCCAGTCCTGCTCCAGCTCGGCCAGCGCACCCTGCAGGGTGTGGATGGCACGCTTGAGCACGGAGGTGTGGGCGACGTCGAACTGCAGGCCTTCCTCGCGCATCAGGCGACCGGCGGCGGCCGCTTCCCGGCGCCCCTGCTCGGTCAGGTCGACATCGACCCAGCCGGTGAAGCGGTTGTCCAGGTTCCACTGGCTCTGGCCATGGCGCAACAGTACGAGTTTACGGGTCACTGCAGGGTCTCCAACGCGAGGAAAGGCAGGCCGCCATTGTAGCCCGGCCGCCGCTCACCGGGCCGTGGCGCCGCCCGTGCGATGCTGTGACCGATGAATACGGTGATCGATCCCGGATGTTGGGAAGGCAGCGTCTCCGCGGCACGCGCGCAGCAGCTCCAGCTGGCCGGCCGCGTGGAGCGCCAGGACCGCCTGCCACGCGACGTCCGTTGGCTGGCCGGGCTGGATGTTGGCTTTGAAGACGACGGCGCCATCACCCGCGCCGCGGCGGTACTGCTGGACGTGGAGACGCTGAAGCCCGTGGCGCAGGAGATCGCGCGCATCCCCACGGTGATGCCCTACATCCCCGGTCTGCTCAGCTTCCGCGAGCTGCCGGCACTGCTGGCCGCGCTGGCGCTGCTGCCGCGCACGCCGGACCTGGTGTTCGTCGATGGCCATGGCATCAGCCATCCGCGCCGGCTGGGCGTGGCCGCGCATCTGGGCGTGGTCACCGACCTGCCCAGCATCGGCGTGGCCAAGTCGAAGCTGGTGGGCCGGTTCGTCGAACCGGGCGCCGAGGCCGGTGCACATGCGCCGCTGCAGGATGGCGACGAACAACTGGGCTGGGTGCTGCGCAGCAAGGTGCGCTGCAAGCCGCTGTTCGTGGCCGGCGGCCATCGGGTCAGTGCCGATACCGCGCTGGACTGGGTGCAGCGCACGCTGCGCGGTTACCGGCTGCCGGAACCGACCCGGCTGGCGGATCGGCTGGCCTCGCGACGCGACGAATGACCGCACCGGGCATTCCCCGGTGCGGCTTTCATTTTCATTCAATGATGCACGTGGCCGCGATGGCCCTGCGCGTCCTCACCGTGGTCGTGGCCTTCATGGCCCTGCTGCGCGCCGCCCTTGGCCGACGCCGGTCCAGCGCAGGCTTCACCACAGTGGTCCGCTTCGATCTGCAGCGTCACGTGCTCGATGCCGAAGTCATCGTGCAGGCGCCCGCCCAGCTCACGGCGCAGCGCATCGGCGTCGGTGCCGTCGCGCATCACGATGTGCGCGGTCAGCGCCGGCGTGCTGGAGGCCAGCGCCCACACATGCAGGTCATGCACGTCCAGCACCGCAGCATGACCGGACAGGCTGTCGCGCACCTTGGCCACGTCCATGCCCTTGGGCACGCCTTCCAGCAGCACGTTGATCGCCTCGCGCATCAGCACGTAGGTGCGCGGCAGTACCCACAGGCCGATCAGCACCGCCAGGATCGGGTCGATCGGCTTCCAGCCGGTCCACTTGATCAACAACGCACCGGCGATCACCGCCACCGAGCCAAGCATATCCGCCCACACTTCCAGGTAGGCGCCCTTCACGTTCAGGCTCTCGCCGCTGCCGGCCTGCAGCAGGCGCATCGAGATCAGGTTGATGACCAGGCCTGCGGCGGCGATCACCAGCATGCCCGAAGATGCGATCTCCTGCGGTTCGCGGAAACGACCGATCGCCTCCCACAGGATGTAGGCGGCGACCACGAACAGCATGGCGCCGTTGATCATCGCGCCCAGCGCTTCCAGGCGTGCATAGCCGTAGGTGCGGCGCGCGTCCGGCGGGCGTCGGCTCAACCGCACCGCGACCAGCGCGATCATCAGTGCCAGTGCATCGGTGGCCATGTGTGCCGCGTCGGACAGCAGCGCCAGGCTGTTGGTCCAGAACGCGCCCACCACCTCGATGACGAGGAAGGTGGAGGTCAGGCCGAGCGCCCACCACAAGGGTTTCTCGTGGCGGATCTGGGATGGCAGGTGATCGTGGTCGTGGCCCATGGCAACAGCTCCTTTGCGATGCGGTGCAGGCTACGCCGTGCTGGCGGGGGAGACTATTACGGTGTTTATAACATTGCAGCCCAGGCGATCCCTCACCGGGCAAGGCCCGGCGCTACCGGAGCGTGGCCGGCAGCGCCTGGCCTGGCCTGGCGACCGCAGCGGACCGGCGTCCGCGTGCGGTCAGAACCCGAAGCGCAGGCTGGCCCAGTAGGCGCGGCCCGGTTCGTTGTAGGTCGCCGCACCGGCATCGCTGCTGTTGGCCTCGCGGAACAGGCGCTTGTCGGCCAGGTTGTTGACGCCGAAGCCGAAGCTGACCGTCTCGGTCACCCTGTAGCGCGCGCTCACGCCCCAGATGTTGTAGGCACCGCGGTCCTGCAGCGCGATCGAGGGATCGCAGCTGCCGGTGCAGCGCGGATCATTGTTGATGTTGGCGGTGGCCGGCTTCTGCTTGCCGTAGAACGTGCCGGTCAGCAGCACCGACAGCTTGTCGGTGGCCTGCCAGTCCAGCATCGTGTTGACGGTGTACTTCGGGATCACCGACAGCGGCTGGCCGGTGCTCTTGTTCTCGTTTTCCACCATGTAGGTGAAATTGTTGCTCCATTTCAGGCGATTGCCCTGCTCGCCCAGCAGCGGGATCACCAGGTTGCCTTCAAGCCCCTGCACGATCGCCTTGGGCGCGTTCTCCCAGCGGAAGATGCGGCCCTTGGTGTCGGCGGTCAGGCCAACCTGGGTGTAGCCGGCCTGGATCTTGTCCTTGTAGTCGTTGTGGAAGTAGGTCAACGAGGCCTGCCAGCCGCTCTGCGGTGCCCACTCGATGCCCAGTTCCTTGTTCAGGCTGGTTTCCGCCTTCAGGTCCGCGTTGCCGCGCATGTAGCAACCGGCACCCAGGCTCGGCAGTGCATTCGGGCAGCCGTTGCCACGGGTGTAGTACAGATAGTCCGGATTGGACTGGTACAGGTTCGGCGCCTTGAACGCGCGGGCGATGCCGCCCTTCACCACCCAGTCGCTGTTGATGCGGAACTGCGCATTGAGGCTGGGGCTGGTGTTGTTGCCGAACTGGCTGTGGTGGTCGAAGCGCAGGCCCGGGGTGACGATCCAGCGCTCACCCAGGTAGATGTTGTCTTCGACGAACACTGCGGTGGTCTGCGCGTCGGCCTTGCCCCGCGCGCGATCGGCCGACAGCCCCGGGATGCCGCCGCCGCTGCTGCTGGACTGGCTCATCGAGTACGGGTCGGTCAGGCGGCTGTCCAGGTATTCAAAGCCCAGCGTCCAGATGTTCTCGACGCTGCCCAGCGAGGTCGGGAAGCTCACTTCGCCATCCAGCTGGTAGTTGCGCAGGCGCGAGGTCGACCAGTCGGTGCCGTTGAAGCTGCCTTCCGGGCCACCGGCCAGGCCTTCATTGATGCGCGAGTTGTTGACCGCTTCCACCGCGGCGGTCACCCGCGAGGTCACGTCGCCCCAGCGGCCGCGATGGGTGATCGCGCCGGTGTTGCGGTACATGCGGTTGGTTTCCGCTTCGCCGTCGGCCAGCGCCGCCAGGTCAACGCCGGTCGAGGTACCGGTAGTGCTGACCGCGCGGTCACCGGCGTAGATGTTGCCCTGGCGGCTGGTGCCGGCTTCGAACTCCACCACCTGGTCGGCGGTGATGTCCCAGCGCAGCAACGCGTTGACGTCGCGGTTCTTGACACCCTCGCGGCCAGCCGGCGGCACCGCGTTCGGGTTGGTGGCGTACTGGCGGTTGAGGTCCAGTGAGTCGGCGTCGGTCTTGTTGAGGTTGCCGTACAGGCGGAACGACAGGGTGTCGGTCATCGGCCCGCTCAGCTGCAGGCCGACGCGCTCGCTGCCGCCTTCGGCGCTGTGCTCGGGCACCAGGCCATACAGGTCGACCGCTCCGGTCAGGTCGCCGGTCGGGCGCTTGGTGATGATGTTGACCACGCCACCGGACGCACCGGAGCCATAGCGTGCCGCCGCAGGGCCGCGCAGCACTTCGATGCGCTCGATCATTTCCGCCGGCACCCAGTTGGTATCACCGCGGGTATTGCGCTCACCGCTACGGCCCATGCGCACGGCATCACGCGCACCGATGCGCTTGCCGTCGACCAGGATCAGGGTGTTTTCCGGGCCCATGCCACGCAGGTCGATCTGGCGGTTGTTGCCGTACTGGCCCGAGGCGCTGTTGCCGGTGAGGTTGACGCCCGGCATGGTGCGCAGCAGCTCGGCGATGTCGTTGGCCGGCGGGCGCTTGGCGATGTCCTCGGCGGTGATGGTCGAGGTACCCAGTGCCTGGCGGGCAATCTGCGAGGCGGTGACATGCACCGTGTCGATATCGGTGGCATCGGTTTCGGCCTGGGCGGTCAGGGCGCTTCCCGCCAGCAGGGCGGCAACGGCGAGCGCCAGCGGGCGCGGCGAAAGGACAACGGCAGGAGACATGATCTGGACCTTCTGGCAGGGCAACGGGGCCTCTGGCAAAGGGCTTGAGGCAACGACGAGGGGGAGGCGGAGCGTCGCTGCAGTCGCCTGCGGGCCGATCCGTGCGCGCATTCTCCCATCAATGCGAGTGATTCTCAAATGCGTTCACTCATTGCCGCCGCGGCGCCGACGTGCTTTGCGCGCCGTGCAACCCTGCATCGCGCATAAACTGACCGGCCAACCCGCCATCAACCGTGCGCCACCGCGGCCGATACCCGTGGTTTGCCGTACGCAGTCAGAGATCGACGTGGAACCACCCCAACTGGACGATGCCAGCCAACCGCTGGCCGAGGCCTGGCAGCACTGCCTGCAACAGGCCGGCCCTGCCGCCACCGCGCTGCTGCACGCCGCCGCCGCCGATGCCCCGCCGGCGCTGGCCCAACGCTTCTACGAGGTACTGCTGCAGGACGGGCGTGCACGCCGCTTCCTGTCCCACGATCAGGTCAAGCAGCGCCTGCAGCCGGCCATGCAGCGCTGGCTGGTGCAGTTGCTGACCACCAATGCCGACGGTATTGCCGGCGCCGTTGCCTCGCAGCGGGTGATCGGCGATGTGCATGCCCGGGTCGGTATTCCGGTCGACCTGGTCACCCGCGGCGCGCGCGTGCTCAAGCACGAACTGTTCGTGCGCCTGCACGACGACGCGCCCGACAGTGCCACTGCGTTCGCCGCCATCGACTGCCTCAGCGCGATCATGGACATCGCCATGGAAGGCATGACCCTGGCCTATACCCATGCACGCGAGCGCTCGACCCGCGCCGATGCTGCGTACCGGCTGTTCTCGCTGGTGCAGAACGTCGGCACCGAACGCGAACGCCAGCGCGCACTGCTGCTGGACTGGGAGAACGCCCTGCTCTACGCGCTCGCTGGCCACGTACAGGCCAGCGACAGCGCCAGCCTGGCCACTTCCGAGTTCGGCCTGTGGTTCACCCACAAGGGCATCCCCAGCTTCGGCGAGAGCAGCGAGACCCGGCAGGTCGGCCAGCTGATGGCCCGCATCGACAGCAACCTGCAGCGGGCGAGCAACGATGCCCCGGCACAACGACTGGCGGTGCTGCCGGCCATCCGCGAGGACCTGGCCGCCATCCGCACCCTGATGACGCTGCTGTTCGAGCGCATCGGTGAGCTGGATGCCGGCAGCGATGCGCTGACCAACCTGCTCAACCGCCGCTTCCTGCCTACCGTGCTGCGCCGGGAGATCGAACTGGCCACGCGCAACTGCACGCCGTTCTCGCTGCTGCTGCTCGACCTGGATCACTTCAAGGCGATCAACGACGGCCACGGCCACGACGCCGGGGACCGCGCGCTGCAGCACGTCGCCGGCCTGCTCGGCCAGCTGACCCGCGGCAGTGACTACCTGTTCCGCTATGGCGGCGAGGAGTTCGTGGTGGTGCTGGTCGCGGCCAGCGAATCACAGGCCGCGGTGATCGCCGAAAGCCTGCGGCGGCAGATCGCGCAGTCACCGGTGGCATTGGCCAACGGCCAGGTACTGGCACTGACCGCCAGCATCGGCGTAGCCGGCCATGACGGCCACCCGGACTACGAGCGGCTGATGGCACGGGCCGATGCGGCGATGTACGAGGCCAAGCGCAGCGGCCGCAACCGCGTGGTAGTGGCCAGCGCGGACCTTGAGGAAGCACCGGGACGGCGTGCACTGCAGCGATGACGACAGGACAGGTAGAGTCGACCGCTGGTCGACTATCGCACGCAGCGCGGGATTTTTCGCACGCGGGGCGAAGAGCAGTCGACTGACAGTCGACTCTACCGATAATCGACTCTACCGGTTCGCCCGCCAGCCGATGCATTGGACGCCACCACCCGCCATGCTGCCCACCACAGCAGCGCCAGTGCCGCGATGCCTGCACCCAGCAGGCACACGGCAGGCCAGCCATGCCGGGCCTGCATCCAGGGCCCGGCAGCCGCACCGGCACCACTGCCCACTGCATAGAACAGCATGTACAACGCCACCAGGCGTCCATGCTGTTCTGCCGGTGCACGCAGCAGCAGCGCCTGGTTCGATACGTGCAGTGCCTGCCCACCGAGGTCGAGCACGATCACGCCCAGCAGCAGCAACGACAGCGACTGCGGCAGGCCCAGCAGCGGCCACCACGCGGCCAGCATCAGCAGCAGCGCGCCAAGACTGACCCGACCGGCGAAACCGCGGTCCATCCAGTGCCCGACCCGCGCCGCCATCAAGGCGCCCACTACGCCGGCCAGGCCCAGTGCGCCGATGGCCGCGGTGGACCACTGCAACGGCGGCGCCGACAGCGGCAGCGGCACCGCCGCCCAGAACACGTTGAGGCCAGCAAACAGCAGCAATGCCAGCGGCCCACGCTCGCGCAGCGCGCGGTCCCGGCGCAGCATGCCCAGCATCGAACCCAGCAGTTCGCGCCAGCGCGGTGGTACCGCCGGCACCGGCACCGCCGGCAGGCGCCGCCACAGCAGCACGGCCAGGGCCGCCATCAGCGCTGCCGACAGCAGATAGACCGCCCGCCAGCCGACGGTGGCCGTGACCGCGCCCGATACAACGCGCGCCAGCAACAGGCCGATGAACACGCCGCCCTGCACCACGCCCACCAGGCGCCCGCGCTGCTCGGGCGGCGCAAGCGTGGCGGTATAGGCGATCAAGCCCTGGGTCAGCGCGGTGCCCAACAGCCCGGCCAGCAGCATGCCCGACAACAGCCAACCGGCCGTGCGTGCCGCTGCCAGCCACAGCAGGGCCAGCACCAGCGCGATCAACTGCATCCGCAGCAGGCGTCGCCGGTCACCGCGATCGGCGAGCGGCAGCAGGCCCAGCAATGCCAGCACACTGCCGGCCTGGGTTGCCGCCAACACTGCGCCCGCCACGGCACGGTCCAGTGCGAAGGCCTGTGCCAGCCGATCCAGCAGCGGTTGCGCGTAATAGACGTTGGCAACGCTGGCGCCGGCCGCGACCGCGAGCAGGGTCAGCAATGGGCGGGACATCGATGCGCTCATGATGTAGTTGCAATTTGAAACTTGATGCAGGCTATCGTCATTGGTTTTAAACTGCAACCACATTCGGAGGCCACAGCATGCACGCCAACAGTCCCTGCCCCGTTGCCCGCAGCGCCGACCTGCTCGGTGATCGCTGGGCACTGCTGGTGATCCGCGATGCCTTCGACGGCGTCACGCGCTTTGGCGACTTCCAGCGCAGCCTCGGCGCGGCGCGCAACATCCTCAGCGATCGCCTGCGCAGGCTGGTCGAGGCCGGCATCCTGCAACTGCAACCGGCCTCCGATGGCTCGGCCTACCAGGAATACGTGCTCACCCGCGCCGGCCAGGAACTGTTCCCGCTGCTGGTCGCGCTGCGCCAGTGGGGAGAACGCCATCGCTTCAGCGCCGGTGAAGCCCATTCGCAGTTGATCGAATCCAGCACGCGGCGACCACTGCCCTACATGCAGCCACACGGGCGCGACGGTCAGCCGCTGCAGGCCGCCGCCACCCGCGTGCGCAAGCTCAAGGACGACCGGCGCGGCGCCTGATCCGCCCATTCGCGCACACCACGATCGGGCCGCGCCGGTTAGCATCGGAGGTTTCCGCCGCCGGACGCCGCCGATGCCGCGCTATCGCCCTTTCCTGCTGACCGCCCTGCTGTTGCCGCTGCTGGCCTGCGCCACAGCAACCACGCAGGCCCGCGAGGTTGCCGCGCCCGCCGACCACGTGCAGGCCGATGGCCCCTATGTATTCCGCCAGGGCGACCAGCTGCAGGCCAAGTGGATCTGCGACGACAAGGTCGAGTCGCGCTCGCTGGCCATCAACACGACGGGCACCGATATCGCGCCGCGCTGTGGCTACGAACACACTGTGCACGTGGCCGCGCCGAATGCGGCCTCGGTCTCCGTGCTGCCGGCCGCGCCGCGCATCGTCGCGCTGTCGGACATCCATGGCCAGTACGGGCTGCTGGTGCGCCTGCTGCGCGCCCACCAGGTCATCGACGCGCAGGATCGCTGGGCCCTGGGCAAGGACACGCTGGTCATCGCTGGCGATGTATTCGACCGCGGCCCGCAGGTGACCGAGGCGTTCTGGCTGCTGTACGGCCTGCAGCAGCAGGCCGCCGCCGCCGGTGGCGCAGTGCACTTCGTGCTAGGCAACCACGAAACCATGGTGCTGTACGACGACCTGCGCTACGTCAACCCGAAGTACCTGCGCAGCGCCCAGCTGCTGGGCCGCAGCTACCCGCAACTGTATGGCGCCGACTCGGTGATCGGGCAGTGGCTGCGCACCCGCCCGGTGCTGCTGAAGATCGGCGATACCCTGTTCCTGCATGGCGGCATCTCGCCCGAAGCGGTGCAGCTGGCGCTGGACCCGGCACGCACCAATGCGGCCTATCAGGCCTCTCTGGGCCTGCCCAAGGCCGAAGTGAAGGCCGACCCGGCCACCGCACCGCTGTATGACGGCAAGACCAGCCCGATCTGGTACCGCGGCTACTTCGATGGCCGCCTCGACACCGCGGCGGTACAGGCCGTGCTCGACCGCCTGCAGCTCACGCGCATCGTGGTTGGCCATACCTCGATGCCACACGTCAGCAGCTTCCACGGCGACCGCGTGATCGCCATCGACAGCAGCATCAAGAACGGCGAGAACGGCGAACTGCTGTTCATCGAGGATGGCAGGCTCAGCCGCGGCCTGCTGGACGGCTCACGGGTGCCGCTGGCACTGGGTGAGCCGGGCCTGCAGGACTGAATGGCGGGACAGCGCGACGGTGCCGGGAGGTGCCGGCGCGCTCCACCTTCACCCGGTTTGCGGCTACCCTCGGCAGCCGAGAGGCCCGCCCCGTCCACCCGCTGGGCCCGACCGTTACAGGAGCTCCCCGCGCATGCGCGTTCTGATTGCTGAAGACGACCCGGACATCGCCTCCGGCCTGTGCGCCTCGCTGCGCCGGCAGGGGCATGTGGTCGACCACGTCGACAACGGCGCGCACGCCGACGCCGCGCTGGGTTCGACCCAATACGCGCTGCTGGTGCTGGACCTGGGCCTGCCACAGCTGGATGGCCGCGACGTGCTGCAGCGCCTGCGCCAGCGCGGCGATGGCCTGGCGGTACTGGTGGTGACCGCCCGCGACGGCCTGGCCGAACGCGTGCGCGTGCTCGACCTCGGTGCCGACGACTACCTGGTCAAGCCATTCGCACTGGACGAATTCGAAGCCCGCGTGCGCGCACAGCTGCGCCGCGTGACCAGCAATGGCAACCCGGACCTGCGCATCGGCCGCCTGCGCATCGATCTGGCCGGGCATCGGGTATGGATCGACGACCAGTCGCTGGAACTGACCGCACGCGAGTTCGGCCTGCTGTCGGCACTGGCGGTACGCGCCGAGCGCATCGTCTCGCGCGCACAGCTGGTGGAGGCGCTGTGCGACTGGGGCCAGGACCTGACCGACAACGGCCTGGACATCGCCCTGCACCGCCTGCGCCGCAAGCTGCAGCCCGGCGGCATGGGCATCCGCACCGTGCGCGGACTGGGCTACATGCTGGAAGACGCGCAGGACGACAGCGCCCCGTGATCAGTGGCCCCCCCAGCCTGCGCCGGCGCCTGCTCGCCTTCCTGGCGTTGCCGATGCTGGGCCTGCTTACCTTCAATACGATCCTGGCCTATTACGTTGCGTTGGATTATTCCAACCGCATCCACGACCGTAACCTGATCGACGACACGCACTCGTTCGCGCAGATGCTGAGCACCATGCCGGTGACCAGCGACCTGTCTCCGCAGGCGCGCTTCCTGATCGAATACGAGCCCGACGGCCATCGCTATTTCAACGTGGACAGCAGCCGCCAGGGGACACTCAGCGGCAATGCGGATTTCAGTGCCTACGCGCCTTCGCAGGAATGCACCGGCGTGGACCCCACCCTGTACGATGGCATTCTCAACGGCCAGCCGGTGCGCATGGCCACCGTCTGCACGCGTGCGATGAACGATCCGCAGGACCAGCTGGCGGTGACGGTGGCCGAAAGCATGGCCGAACGACGCCAGCGCGCGCGCGAGATCCTGATGATCATCATCCCGCTGATGACCATGCTGGCGCTGGGCACCGCCGCGCTGGTCTGGTTCGGGGTGACCCATGGCCTGCGCATCCTGACCCCGCTGAGGACCCGCCTGGCGCAGCGCCGCGGCGAACTGGCACCGATCTCCGATGCCGACGTGCCCGAAGAGATCCAGCCGCTGATCAGCACCATCGACGATCTGTTCGCGCGCCAGGCGGAAATGATCACGCTGCAGAACCGTTTCATCGCCGACGCCGCGCACCAGCTGCGCTCGCCGTTGGCCGGCATGGCCCTGCACGTGGACCAGGCACTGGCACATGGCGACCCGGACACGGTGCGCGAGGCATTGCAGCACATCCGCCGGCTCAACCAGCGCACCGCCCGGGTCAGCACCCAGCTGCTCGCACTGAGCCGGGCGCAGACCGTGCCCGATACCGTGGAGGCACTGGACCTGTGCGAGCTGGTGCCGCAGTGGGTCGGCATGCGCGTGCCCGAAGCGATCCGCGATGGCATCGATCTGGGCTACCGCGGCAGCCCCCACCCGCTGCGCGTGCTCGGCAACGGTGCCCAGCTGCAGGAAGCACTGGACAACCTGATCGACAACGCGCTGCGCTATGCCGGCCGCGATGCGACCGTCACGGTCGGCGTGCATGCGCTGGATGACAATGACGTCGAACTGTACGTGGAGGACAACGGCCCCGGCGTGCCCGAGGACGTGATGCCACGGCTGGGCGAGCGCTTCTTCCGTGCGCCTGGCACCGCAGCCAGCGGCACCGGCCTGGGCCTGGCCATCGCGCACGAAGCGGTGGAGCATTCCGGCGGCCGCCTGACCTTCCTCAACCGCGCCGGTGGGGGCCTGAAGGTCGCCATCACACTGCCGCTGCTGAAGGCCCCCTGACCCGTACCGGGGCGCTGAAAGGCTGGCGAAAATCGCGCTTGCGATCCTGACCATCCCCACTGCCGTCCCGGAGCCGCCAGGTGACCGAATCGCACGACTTCTTCCTCCCCGGTGGCCCGCAGGGCGTGCTGCTGGTCCACGGCCTGACCGGCACCCCGGCGGAAATGCGCATGCTGGGCAAGGGCCTGAACAACGCCGGCTTCACCGTACACGGCGTGCAGTTGCCCGGCCATTGCGGCACCGTGGATGACCTGCTGGCGACCACCTGGGAACAGTGGTACCAGGGCGTGGAAGATGCAGCGGCGAGCCTGCGTGGCAAGGTCGACCAGTTGTTCGTCGGCGGCCTGTCGATGGGCGCGGTACTGGCGCTGGCGCTGGCTGCACGCCGCCCCGAATGGGTGTCCGGCGTCGGCGTGTATGGCGCCACCTTCCGCTACGACGGCTGGAACATTCCCGCCGTGGCCCGCCTGTCGTTCCTGCTGCCGTGGTTCAAGCGCTTCAACATCGGCCGCGACCGCATGTTCATGGAAGAACCGCCCTATGGCCTGCGTGACGAGCGCCTGCGTGCGCAGGTCAGTGCCGCCATGCTGTCCGGCGACAGCGCCGCGGCCGGCCTGCCGGGCAACCCCTGGCACGCGCTGGCCGAGATGCGCGCCCTGAGCAACTGGACCCGCCGCCACCTGCACCAGGTCACCGCACCGTGCCTGGTGATGCACGCCCGCGAAGACGACGTGGCCAGCATGGGCAACGCCGAACTGGTGATGTCGAGGGTCAGCGGCCCAAAGGAACTGGTGGTGCTGGAAGACAGCTACCACATGATCACGATCGACCGCGAACGCCGCGAGGTGATCCGCCGCAGCGCGCGTTTCTTCACCGAAATCGGTGAACGCAGCGGCGTGCTCAAGGCGGTGGCCTGAGATGGGGGCACTCGCCACGCTGCTGTGGCTGGCCAATGTGGTGCTCGATACCGGTGGCCAGCTCGCCTTCAAGGCCGCCGCCAGCGACCCGCAGGATGGCGAAGGACTGCAACGCTGGAAACACATGCTCAGCCGTCCCTGGCTGTGGATCGGCATCGCCTGCTACGTGCTTGAGTTCGTTGCCTGGATCGCGTTCCTGTCGCTGGTGCCGTTGTCCAAGGGCGTGCTGTTGGGCTCGATCAACATCGTTGCGCTGATGATCGCCGGCCGCATCCTGTTCCGCGAAAAGCTCACGCCATTGCGGGTGACCGGCATGCTGCTGGTCACGGCGGGCGTGGCGGTGGTGGGGGCCGGCTCATGAGGCGCCTGTATGTGATCGGCTTTCCCCTGCTGATGGCCTTCGACACGCTGGCCCAGCTGTGCTTCAAGTACGCCGGTGACGCCGCGCTGCCGGTCGAGGCCAACACCGCGTGGCTGTTGCGCGTGCTGTCGCAGCCGTGGGTGTACGGCGCGGTCCTCGGCTACATCGGCGCGTTCTTCACCTGGATGAGCCTGCTGCGCCATGCGCCGATCGGCCCGGCGTTCGCGGCCTCGCACCTGGAGGTGATCAGTGTGCTGCTGCTGTCGGCCTGGCTGCTGAAAGAGCCGCTCACCCTGCACCACCTTGTCGGTGCGGTACTGATCGTGGCTGGCATCGTCTGCCTCGGCCGCGCCGAAGCGGATGATCCGCACAGCCCCGCCGACAGCACTTCGTGAGCGGGCTGCGATGAGCCTGTTCGCGCGCGAACTGCCGCCGACCGCTGGCCTGCCGATGCAGGCCAGCGACTTCCTTCCCGGCGGCGGCGACCTGCGCGACATCCTGGCCACCCAGCTCGGCACACCGCCGCTGCAGCTGACCTGTTCCGGCACCCACGCGCTGCTGATCGCACTGCGCACCCTGCGCAAGCGCGCGCCCAAGCGCGATACCGTGATCCTGCCGGCCTATACCTGTCCGCTGGTGCCGATCGCGGTACACAGCCTCGGCCTGCGCGTGCAGCTGTGCGATACCCGGCGTGGCCATTTCGACTTTGATCCGGCACAGCTCTCGCGCCTGGCCGACGCGCGGACGCTGGCGATCCTGCCCACCCACCTCGGCGGGCGCATCGCCGATGTCGAACGGGCCTGCGAGGTCGCACGCGGCGCCGGCGCCTGGGTGATCGAAGATGCCGCACAAGCGCTGGGTGCACGGGTCGGCAACAGCAGCGTGGGCCTGCGTGGCGACATCGGATTCTTCAGCCTGGCCGCCGGCAAGGGGTTGAGCCTGCATGAAGGCGGCCTGCTGGTCAGCCGCGATGACGAGCTGCGCGCCGCGCTGGCCGAACATGCCGCCGAACAGGTACGTTTCAGCCTGCGCTGGGAGCTGCTTCGCAGCGTGCAGCTGCTGGGTCTTGCCGCCTGTTACCGCCCCTCGCTGCTGTCGCTGGTGTACGGCAATCCGCTGCGCAGCGCCCTGCAACGCGGCGATCTGGAAGACGCGGTCGGAGACATTTTCCCGCTGGACATCCCCCAGCACCGGGTCAGCCAGTGGCGGCAGAACGTGGGCGCCCACGCTGCACGGCGGCTGCCTGCGTTCCTGCAGGCCGGGCGCCTGCGCGCACTGCAGCTGCGTGTGCAGCTGGCACAGCTGCCGGCGGTGGAGGTGGTCGATGGCCTGGCCGGCACCGGCGGCACCTGGCCGATGCTGATGCTGCTGCTGCCCAGCCAGCGCGCGCGCGATGCCGCACTGGACGAACTGTGGCCGCGCGGTCTCGGTGCCAGCCGCATGTTCATCCATGCCCTGCCCGACTACGCCTACCTGCGTGGCATCGTGCCGCAGGACGACATGCCGAACGCGCGCGACTTCGCCGCACGCATGCTGACCCTCGGCAACAGCGCCTGGCAGACCCGGGAAGAGACCGCGCAGATCCTGCGGGCGCTGGCCGCTGCGCAGCCCTGAAAGCGCGGTTTTCACGGCATCACGCCCATTCAGCACGCTCGATTCCTGAACACTTTCCCCACCCGGCGGTGCAGGCTTTCAACAGGAAAGGAACGAGAAAGGCTGCCTGCCTACATTGAGCCTGCCCCGGCATCGTGCCGGACGTTTCTTTCACCGACGGACCTGCCCATGCACTGGAGCATCCTGTGTGACTTCGATGGCACCATCAGCCTCGAAGATGTCATCGACTCGCTGCTGGAGAAGTACGGCCAGCCGGGCTGGCAGCAACTGGAAGACCAGTGGAAGGCGGGAAAGATCGGCTCGCGTGAATGCATGCAGGGCCAGGTGCGGCTGCTGAAGCTGGACCCGGCCACGCTCGACGCGCACCTGGACCAGGTGCAGATCGATCCGGGCTTCGCCGCCTTTGTCAGCCGCGCCGAACAGCTGGGCGTGCCGCTGCGCATCGTCAGCGACGGGCTGGACTATGCGATCCACCGCATCCTCGCCAACCACGGCCTGTCGCGACTGCCGGTGGTGGCCAACCACCTGCGCTGGTGCGAAGACCATTGGGAACTGGAGTCGCCCTACCAGGCCGAAGGATGCCGCAGTGGTACCTGCAAGTGCACCTGCGCCGCGCAGGCGCGTGTCGACGAAGCACCACGCGTGCTGATGATCGGCGATGGCAGCTCGGATTTCTGCGTCTCCGAAGATGCCGACTTCGTGTTCGCCAAGCGCCGCCTGATCACCCATTGCACGAAGGCCGGCATCGAGCATGCCGCCATCGATACCTTCCACGATGCAATCGCACTGTTGCCGCGCTTGCTCGATGGCAGCCTGCTGCAGCCACGTCGCCTCGACGCCAGCCCGCAGCCCACCGCACTGCCCCTGCTGCTGGCCACCGCCTGAGCACTCCCTTCCAGGCGCGCTCCCCGTCACCCCTTTCGAACGTCCTTCACGGAACCGAACTGCATGAACATTTTTGACAAGAACGCCGACGCGGCTGCCTCCGACGCGCAGCTGCTGGCCGACGAAGCCCGCTACAGCTCCTTCGGCGACACCGTCCACTACGTCGACCCGCCGAAGATCTTCCAGCGCGGCGAAGGAAGCTACATGTTCGATGGTGCGGGCGTGCCCTACCTCGACCTGCAGATGTGGTACTCGGCCTGCAACTTCGGCTACAGCAACAAGCGCCTGAACGACGCGCTGAAGGACCAGATCGACACCCTGCCGCAGGTCGCCAGCCAGTACCTGCACCCGACCCGCGTGCAGCTGGCCAAGACCATTGGCGTGGACATGCACCAGAAGTTCGGCCTCGACGGCCGCGTGCACTTCAACGTCGGCGGCGCGCAGGCCATTGAAGATTCGCTGAAGATCGTGCGCAACGCGCGCGGCGGCAAGAGCCTGATGTTCGCCTTCGAGGGCGGCTACCACGGCCGCACCCTGGGTGCCTCGTCGATCACCTCCAGCTACCGCTACCGCCGCCGCTACGGCCACTTCGGCGAGCGCGCGATGTTCATCCCGTTCCCGTACCCGTTCCGTCGCCCGAAGGGCATGACCCCGGACGAGTATTCCGACCACTGCGTGTGGCAGTTCGAGCGCCTGTTCGAAAGCGAGTACAACGGCGTGTGGGATCCCAAGGTCGGCCAGGCCGAGTACGCCGCGTTCTACGTCGAGCCGATCCAGGGCACCGGTGGCTACGTCATCCCGCCGCGCAACTTCTTCACTGGCCTCAAGCGCGTGCTGGACAGGTACGGCATCCTGATGGTCGTCGATGAAATCCAGATGGGTTTCTGGCGCACCGGCAAGCTGTGGTCGATCGAGCACTTCGGCGTTACCCCGGACGTGCTGGTGTTCGGCAAGGCGCTGACCAACGGCCTGAACCCGCTGTCGGGCCTGTGGGCGCGCGAAGAACTGATCAACCCGACCGTGTTCCCGCCGGGCTCCACCCACTCCACCTTCAACTCCAATCCGCTGGGCACCCGCCTCGGCCTGGAAGTGCTGAAGCTGGGCAAGGAAATGGATTACGAGCGCACCGTGCCGGAGAAGGGCGCGTACTTCCTGGACGGCCTGCGTGGCCTGCAGAAGCGTCACCCGGAGATCGGCGACGTCGACGGCCTGGGCCTGGCCCTGCGCGCCGAGATCTGCCAGACCGACGGCTACACCCCCAACAAGGAACTGCTGGACCGCATGGTCGACATCGGCCTGGCCGGTGACCTCCTGCACGACGGCAAGCGCATGGGCCTCGTGCTCGACGTGGGTGGCTGGTACAAGAACGTGATCACCTTCGCGCCGTCGCTGGACATCAGCTACGAAGAGATCGACCTGGCGATCACCCTGCTCGACCAGGCGCTGACCAAGGCCAAGGGCTGAGGTCGATGCGCTGCCGGTTCCCGTGCCGATGGAGATGACGTCACGCGCATCCAGCACCGCGCTGGAACCGGCCGCGCTGCTGGAGGGCTTCCTGGCCCACCCGCCGCTTGGATTCGAGGCAGGCCTGCTTCCCAGCGGCCTGCCGACCTTCCGTGCGCCGCTCGACCTGACCACCACGATGGACGACGACCTGCGCGGCAAGCTGCTTGGCTTGCCGCTGTCGCGCCTGTGGCGGCCCTGGATCACCTGGAAGACCCGCTTCGTCGGTGCCACCAGCACCGAGTACACCCCGTTGCCCGCGCACGTCGCACCAGAGGCATTGGCCGAGGACGTGACGCGTCACGCGATCGGCGATTCCCGGCTGCTGGTGGTCAAGGACCTGGCAATCGATTCGCCGCTGCTGGACGACGCGGCCAATGCACACAGCAGCGCCTTCCTGCAGGCGCTGCTGGCACGCGGCTTCGTCGAACTGGAAGGCATGCCGCTGGCCTGGGTGGCGATCGATTTCGATTCGATCGATGGCTATCTCGGACGCCTGTCGTCCTCGCGCCGCAAGAACATCCGGCGCAAGCTGCGCTCGCGCGATGGCCTGCAGATCGACTGCATCGCCACCGGCGATCCGGCCCTCGCCGACCCGCGACTGCAGGCCGAACTGTACGCGCTGTACCTGGGCGTGTTCGCGCAGAGCGCGGTGCATTTCGACCAGCTCGACCTGCCCTACTTCCAACACCTGCTGGCCGACAGCCAGGGCCAGGGACGGATGTTCCTGTACCGCCACCAGGGTCTGCTGATCGGCTGGAACCTGTGCTACATCCACGCCGGAAAGCTGGTGGACAAGTACATCGGCCTGGCCTACCCGCAATCACGCGAGCACAACCTGTACGCGGTCAGCTGGATGCACAACCTCGAGTACGCGCTGCAGCACGGCCTGAGCCACTACGTGGCCGGCTGGACCGACTCGCGGATCAAGGCCGAGCTGGGCGCCCGCTTCACCTCCACCCGGCACGCGATCCACGCCCGCTCCCCGCTGCTGCGCGCTGCCCTGCGCAAGCTGGCCCCGTACCTGCAGGGCGAACCTGATGGAGGCGGTTGAACGATGTCGTCGCGTTTTCCGCTGATCCTGGACCTGGACGGTGGCGTACTGCCGCTGCCACAGGCGCAGACCCTGGCGCTGCCGCAGTGGCACGATCCGCTGCGCTTCGCCTGCAGCACTTCAACCCTGGACCGTTTCGCCGCTGAAGTGCTGGCACCGCTGCCGGCCCAGCTCGGCACGGTGATGCTCGGCAGTGGCGACTTCCACCACCTCAGCCTGCCGCTGCTGCGTCGCATGCGCGCGCACCAGCCGTTCCAGCTGGTGGTGCTGGACAACCATCCGGACAACATGCGTTTCCCGTTCGGCATGCACTGCGGGTCGTGGGTGAACGCGGCCAGCAAGCTGCCGCAGATCTCGCACATCCATGTGCTCGGCATCACCTCCAGTGACATCGGCCTGGGCCACGCCTGGGAGAACCATTGGCGCCCCCTGATGGGCGGGCGCCTGACTTACTGGTGCATGGATGTGGACGTGGGCTGGGGCCACCGCCTCGGCAGCGGCCGTGCATTCCGACGGTTCGAGCACCCGGAGGCACTGGTTGCCGCATTCGCCGCCGAGCAGGCCAAGTCGCCGCAACCGACCTACCTGTCGATCGACAAGGATGTGTTCGCCGAGGACGTCGCCCGCAGCAACTGGGACCAGGGCCGCTTCCAGCTGGAACACGCACTGGTGGTGATCGAAGCGCTGCGCGCCGGCGGCCTGGTCGGCAGCGACATCACCGGCGAAGTGTCGCTGGCCAACTACCAGAGCCGCTTCAAGCGCTGGCTGTCGTCGCTGGATGGTCAACCTGACGTCAGCGCCGAGGATCTGCCGATGTGGCAGGCACGGCACCAGCAGGTGAATCGCGAACTGCTGGCGGCGATGGCCGCCGTGCCGACCGCCTGCTGACCGCGCCGGTCGTGCCGGCCGCTGGCCGGCGTGGCTTCGGTAGTGCCGGCCGCTGGCCGGCAACCTCATCGTTCCCAGGCTCGCCGGGATGCCGGCCAGCGGCCGGCACTACACTGGACTCCCGCCCCGGAGCCTCGCGATGCCCCAGACCGTCATCCCGCAACTGCGCATGCGCCATGCCGACACCACCCTGCCGTTCTACGTGCAGGGGCTGGGTTTCGTGGTCGACTGGGAACACCGCTTCGAACCCGGCTTCCCGCTGTTCGCCCAGCTCACCCGCGACGGCCAGACGATCTTCCTCACCGAACACAGCGGCGACTGCGAGGTCGGCGGCGCGGTGTACTTCATCGTTGAAGACGTCGACGCCCTGCACCGCGCCTTCAGTGCCGCCAACGTACCGATCGAGCAGCCACCGCACGACACCGGATGGGGCAGCCGCGAGATGCTCCTGCGTGACCCGGACGACAACCGACTGCGCTTTGCCACCCACGTGGACTGAACGATGCGGGCTTGAGGCGGATATACGGAACATATATGCTTCATATATCCATTCCGCCAGGACCGCCCATGGGCATCGTCAACATCGATGACACCCTGCACGACCAGCTGCGCCGTGCCTGCACCGTCTCCAGCCGTTCGATCAACGCCCAGGCCACCTTCTGGATCCGGGTCGGCATGCTGTGCGAGATGAACCCCACGCTGAGCTTCCAGGACATCGTCGCCAGCGAACTGCGGGCAGCCGGGGTGCAGCCGCAGGCGCTGGCGCCCGGGCGGGCCTGACATGACGATGATCAAGCAGCCGCACGAAATCGCGTTGCTGGCCGAATCCGGGCGCCTGCTGGCGCAGGTATTCGCCGCGCTCGACCAGCTGCCGCTGCAGGGACGCAGCACGATGGAGATCAACGACTTCGTCGAGCGCATGATCGTCGATGAGCTGCAGGCGCGGCCGGCCAGCAAGGGCCAGTACGGCTTCCCGTATGTGCTCAACACCTCGATCGACAACGTGGTCTGCCACGGCGTTCCCAGCACCACCGACGTGCTGCGCAACGGCCAGATCGTCAACCTCGACATCACCCTGGAGAAGAACGGCTACATCGCCGACTCCAGCACCACCTACCTGGTCGGTGAGGTCGACTACGCCGCGCGCAGGCTGGTGCAGGCCACCTACCAGGCGATGTGGAAAGGCATCGCTGCGGTGCGCCCGGGAGCGCGCCTGGGCGATATCGGCCACGCCATCGCCCGCCACGCGCGCAGCCACGGCTACAGCGTGGTGAAGGAATACTGCGGCCATGGCATCGGCCAGCAGATGCACGAGGAACCGCAGATCCTGCATTACGGCCATCCCAACACCGGCATGGTGCTGGAAGAAGGCATGGTGTTCACCATCGAGCCGATGCTCAACCAGGGCAAGCCGGCCATCCGTCAGCAGCCGGACCAATGGCCGGTCTACACCCGCGACGGCAAGCTGTCGGCGCAGTTCGAGCACACCGTGGCGGTCACCCGCAGCGGCGTGCGCGTGCTGACCCTGCGCCCCGGCGAAACCCCGCAGTGCGCGGTGGACGCGGCCTAGAGCGGGCGCAACAGCAGCAGCGTGGCGAGGCAGGACATGAAGACCGCCACGGCGGCATCCAGCACCCGCCAGGCGCCCGGCCTGCGGAACACCGGCTGCAACAGGCGCGCGCCATAGCCCAGCGTGCAGAACCAGGCCACGCTGGCGGCGCAGGCACCGGCGGCGAACGCCCAGCGCAGGTCACCGGGGTAGCGCGTGGACAGACTGCCCAGCAGCACCACCGTATCCAGATAGACGTGCGGGTTGAGCAGCGTGAACGCCAGGCAGGTCAGCAGTACCTGCCGTCCGCTGCCGCCCTGCGCCTCGGCGGCGGCCAGGGCACTGCCACCGCGCCACGCGCGCAGCCCCGCCCGCAGGCCATACCAGAACAGGAAGGCCGCACCACCGAAGCGCAGCACCTGCAGCAGCAGCGGCCACTGCAGCACCAGCGCGCCCATGCCGCCAACGCCAGCAAGGATCAGCGCGATATCCGCGCCGGCGCAGGCCAGCACTACCGTCCCCACATTGCGCTGCTGCAGGCCCTGGCGCAGCACGAAGGCATTCTGCGCGCCGATGGCGATGATCAGGCCGGCACCTGCGAACAGGCCGGCGGCGGTAGCGGCAATCCACATCGGGACAGGCCAGGCAGCGAGGGGACGCGCAGGGTGCCGCCAACCGCCTTGATTAGACAAACTGATTTTTCTTTATCCTGTGCAGGAAAACTGAAGAGGCACCGGCATGGACCTGGTACACCCGCAACTGGCCGCGTTTGCCGCGGTGCTGGAGGAAGGCAGCTTCGAGGCTGCGGCACGCCGCCTGTCGATCAGCCCGTCAGCACTGTCGCAGCGGATCAAGGCCCTGGAGGACAGGCTCGGGCAGGTACTGGTGGTGCGCCAGGCACCCTGCCGGCCGACCGCCGCGGGTGAAGCGCTGCTGCGCCGGGTGCGACCGATGCAGGCGCTGGAGGCCGAGGCATTGGCCGAGCTGCTACCCGAGCGTGGCAGCGACGCTGCGCGCACGCCGATCCCGCTGGCGGTCAACGATGACTCGCTTGATACCTGGTTCGTACCGGCCATCGCCGACCTGCACCAGCGCCACGGCTATCTGTTCGACCTGCGCATGGACGACCAGGACCACACCCTGCAGCTGCTGCGCGATGGCAGCGTGCTCGGCGCGGTCACCGCCGAAAGCCAACCGGTGAAGGGATGCAACGTGCACCCGCTCGGCGCGATGCGCTACCACGCCATCGCCTCGCCCGGCTTCGCCCGCCAGTACTTCCGCGATGGCATGCAGGCCGCAACCCTGGCGCACGCACCGATGCTGGTGTTCAACCGCAAAGATGAACTGCAGTGGCGCTTCGTGCGGCGCCTGACCCGCGCGCGGCTGCAGCCGCCGCTACACTACCTGCCCTCCTCCACCGGTTTCGTCGAAGCCGCCGCGTGCGGACTCGGCTGGGGCATGGCTCCGGAAACCCTGGTCGCGCCCGCCGTGCGCGCCGGCCGCGTGGTGGTACTGGAACCCCGCCGCTGGCTCGATGTGCCGCTGTACTGGCAGCATGCCGCCGTGCGCTCAAGCACGCTGCAGCACATCACCCAGGCGCTGCGCACTGCGGCCAGAGGCACCCTTCGTTGAGGACAAACCGATGATCGCAGACCCGGGCTTCACGCTGCACGCACTACCGTTTGCGCACTTCTTCACTACTGGGACGGCATGGGCGTGATCGGCCGACGTACAAGGATGCACCGCGCGAAGGCCGCGCTGGCGCTGGCAGCCTGCCTGCCATTCGCTGCCGCCGCGCAGCCCACCAGCAACGCACCGGCATTGGACTGGGAACAGGCACGGCAACGCCTGGAGCAGGTCTCCGATGCGTTGGCCGCTGCCGACGCCGCCGTGCGCAACAAGCAGGACCTGCAGGACGCGACCCGCCTGCTGCGCCTGCCGGAGATCACCGGCGAAGTGCGCCGGCTGCAGTTCCAGAAGACGCTCACCCTGCCCCTGGGTTCGCTGGCTCCGGTGGCCGAGGCCTTTGGCATCGACTCGCCGCTGTCGTTCACCGAACGCGACTGGCGTACCCGCCCGGTGGTGACTGCAGTGCTGCCGCTGTACACCGGCGGCGTGATTCCGGCCGCGCAACGTGCGGCCAGTGCCGCCCACGAACAGGCCAGCGCCGAGCGCGAAGCACAACGCCAATCGCTGACCGTGCAGCTGGCCCAGGCCTATTTCGGCCAGCGCCTGGCCGAGCAGGCGGTGGACGTGCGCCGCGATGTGCGCGATGGCCTCAACCGCCACCTGTCCGACGCAGAGAAGCTGGAACGCGAGGGCTTCGCCACCCGCGCGCAGCGCCTGCAGGCCACCGTGGCCCGCGACAAGGCCGAGCGCGAATACCAGAAGACGGTGAACGACCTGGCCACGCTGAAGGCCGCACTGGCCACGCTGCTGCGCAGTGGCGGCGAGGTGCAGCCGGTGTCGCCGCTGTTCGTGCAGCGCGTGCCACTGGAACCGGTGGCCAGCTTCGAACGCACCGCGCAGGCGCGGCAGCCGCAGATCGCGCGCCTGCGGGCGATGGTGGCGCAGGCCGAACAGGGCGTGCGCGTGCAGCAGGCCAAGCTGAAACCACAGATCTTCGCCTTCGGCCAGTACGACTTCCGTCGCCGCGACGAGATGCTGACCGATCCGGACTGGGCGTTCGGCATCGGCCTGAAGTACACCTTCCTGTCGCCGAACTCGCGGCCGGCGCAGATCAGCGCCGCGCGTGCGCAGCAGGACCAGGCCGAAGCGGGCCTGCGCGAGGCCGAGAACCAGGTCGCGCTGGGTGTGCGCAAGGCCTGGAACGAGCTGGAAACCGCACGCCAGCAGTACGTGCTGCTCGACAGCAGCATCGCCCAGGCACAGGAAAACCTGCGCCTGCAGGAGCTGGCGTTCCGCGAAGGCCAGGCGACTTCGCTGGATGTGATCGACGCGCGGCTCGGCCTGGGCGGCGCCCGCGTCGAGCGCGCACAGGCCGCCTACCAATACGATATTGCGCTGGCACAGTTGCTGGAGATCAGTGGACAGATGGACCGTTTCGAAGAGTTCCGGCGGCGGGCGGACGAGGTGATCGACCATGAGTGATGTGCTGCACGACGATGCGACGACGCCCCCGGGCAAGCGCCGGTTGGGACCGATCCTGGCAGTGGTGCTGCTGGTCGTGGTGGTGCTCGGCCTGTGGCTGGCCTGGCGCAGCCCGGCCGACCAGATCCAGGGCATGGCCGATGCGGACACGATCAACGTGGCCGCCAAGATCACCGCGCGCGTGGCCGAACTGAAGGTGCGCGAGGGCGACCGCGTGCAGGCCGGGCAGGTGCTGTTCCTGCTCGACAGCCCCGAAGTGGCCGCCAAGGAACAGCAGGCGCACGGCGCTTTGGCCGCCGCACAGGCAGTGGCCGACAAGGCCGACGAAGGCGCGCGCAGCGAAGACATCCGCGCCGCCGAAGCGAACTGGAAGCGGGCCGAAGCCGGTGCGGCGCTGGCTGAAGCCACTTACCAGCGCGTGCAGAACCTGTTCAACGAAGGGGTGATGACCCGGCAGAAGCGTGATGAAGCGCATGCCCAGGCCACCAGTTCGCGTGAACTGGCCCGTGCCGCGCGCGCGCAGTACGACATGGCCCTGGCCGGCGCGCGCGAGCAGGACAAGCGTGCCGCGCAGGGCCAGGTGCAACAGGCACAGGGCGCGGTGGCCGAAGTCAACGCCGCGCGTGTCGAAGTGGAAGGGCGCGCGCCGGTGGCCGGCGAAATCAACAAGCGCATGGCCGACCCGGGCGAGCTGGTGCCGGCCGGCTACCCGGTGTTCACCCTGGTCGACATCGACCGCATGTGGGTCGCCATGAACCTGCGCGAATCGCAGATGCAGGGCCTGAAGGTCGGCAGCAAGCTGCAGGGCAGCGTGCCGGCGCTCGGCCTGGACGGCGAATTCGAGGTCTACTTCATCAATCCGGCCGGCGACTATGCAACCTGGCGTACCACCCGCCAGTCGTCCGGCTACGACGTCCGCAGCTTCGAGGTGCGGGTGCGCCCGGTACGCCGCATCGAGGGCTTCCGCCCCGGCATGAGCGTGCTGTTCGCATGGCCCCAGCACTGAGCCCCGGCCGCGGCGGCTTCGCCGCCAGCTGGCGGCGCGAGCTGCAGTCGCTGCGCGGCAACCGCGCCGACCTGCTGCTGGTCACCGTGCTGCCGCTGCTGATGCTGGTGGTGATGGCGTGGATGTTCACGCCTTCGGTGATGCGCGACATCCCGATCGCGGTGGTCGACCTCGACCACAGCAGTGACAGCCGCCTGCTGCTGCGCATGCTCGATGCCAGCCCCGGCGTGCGCGTCGCCAGCCAGCCGATGGACCTGGAAGACGCACGTTCGCAGCTGCGTCGGCTGGATGTGTTCGCCATCGTACTGGTGCCGCGCGATGTCACCCGGCAGGCGTTGCGTGGACGCCAGGGCACGGTGTTCGCCTATTACAACGCCACCTACATGACCACCGGCCAGTCCGCGTCGCGCGATATCGGCGACGCGGTCTCGGCCTGGAACGCGCGCCTGCTGCGCGAGCGCATCGGCCTGCAGGTCGGCCCGGGCAAGCTGCGCGCGGCACCCATCGCGGTGCAGTCGGACATCCTCTACAACCCGGCACGCAGCTACGAGCTTTTCCTGCTGCCGTTGATCTTCCCGGCGGTATTGTCGCTGGTGCTGGCACTTGCAGTGGCCGGCAGCCTTGGCCGCGAGATCCGCGACGGCACCCTGCCCGCCTCGTTGGGCCGCGCGCCATGGCCGGCGATTGCCGGCAAGGTCGCGCCATACATCCTGCTGTTCTCGCTGTATGGCGCGCTCGGCATCGGTTACCTGGCCTGGCTGCGCGGTGACGGCGTGGCCGGCAGCGTGCTCCTGCTGCTGCTCGCACAGCCACTGTTCTACCTTGCCACGGCCGCCTACGCGTTGTTCTTCGTCGGCGTCACCCGCGACATGGGTACCGCGCTGTCCGCAGTCGGCCTCAGCATCGGCACCGCGTTGGCCTTCTCCAGCGCCACCTTCCCGGTCCTCGACGGTCCCTTGTTCACCCGCGTCTGGCATCAGCTGCTGCCACTCAGCGCCTACATCAAGCTGCAGACCCAGCAGCAGTTCATCGGTTCGCCGCTGCAGGTTTCGGTGTGGCCGCTGGCCACGCTGTTGTTGATGGCGGTGGTGGCAGGAGGCGTCGGCGGCCTGCGCCTGATCGCCTTTGCGCGCACACCTGCCGCCGCACAGCCCGCAGGGGCCGACGCATGAGCGCACTCTGGCGCAGCCTGCGGCAGACCCTGATGGCAGTGCTCTGCGACCGCTACGCGATCGTGGTGATGGTCGGGGCGGTGATCCTGTACTCGTTCTTCTATCCAGCCGCCTACCGGCACCAGGTGGCCGGCAACCTGCCGGTGCTGGTGGTGGACGAAGACCACAGCGCGACCAGCCGCGAGCTGCTGCGCAAGCTCGACGCACTGCGCGTTGCGCGCGTGGTCGGTCAACCCGCGGACGTCGACAGCGCACGCCGGCAGCTGGAAGCCGGCCATGCCGAGGGGATCGTCGTGATCCCGGCCAATCTGGAGCGCGACATCCTGCGCGGCCACCCGGCCAAGCTAGTACTGCTTGGCAACGGTGCCTACCTGGGACGCGCCAGCTGGGTGCTGGGCAGCGTGGCTGACGCGCTGGGTGCGTTCGGGCGTGATGCCGTGGTCGGCCAGGCCGCCTTCATGGGCGCACCGCAGGCACCACCGGTCACGCTTGTGCAGCGCCCCCTGTACAACACGCAGGAAGGCTATGGCAGCGCCATCGTTCCCGGCGTGGCCGAGCTGATCGTGCACCAGACGCTGCTGATGGGCATCGGCGTCCTGCTCGGCGGCCGCCGCCTCGCGCTCGGCCGGCGCCTGCGCTTCGACCTGCCGACCCTGGCCGGCATGGCACTGGGCTTCGGCCTGATCGGCCTGTTCGGTCTGTTCTGGTATGCCGGGTTCACTGCCTGGGTGCAGGACTATCCACGCGGAGGCAACCCGCTGGGCCAGCTGCTGGGTGGCACGCTGTTCATCGCGGCGACGGTGGCCTTCGGCCTGTTCGTCGGCAGCTTCTTCCGCACCCGCGAACGCGCCTTCCAGTACATCATCGCCACCTCGATCCCGCTGTTCTTCCTCGCCAACCTGTCGTGGCCCTCGGTGATGACGCCACAACCGCTGGTCTGGCTGGCGCAGCTGCTGCCGACCACCTCCGGCATCAACCTGATGGTGCGCCTGAACCAGATGGACGCCAGCCTGGCCGAAGTCAGCCACGAACTGATCACCCTCACCGTCCTGCTGCTGCTCTACGGCAGCCTCGCCACCTGGCGCCTCCTCGCAAAAAAGGGGACGGAGGGGATTAAGTCGTAAGCGGCCGGTTGGGGGGATTGCGACTTAATCCCCTCCGTCCCCTTTTCCTGCAATGAAGAACGCCGGCGCGAGGCCGGCGTTCGAGTACTGCGATGTGGAAGGGGAAAAACGGGGGCCGTCGGCGATTGATCAGCGATAGACGCGTTCGCAGCGGCGCTCGACCACGCGGTCGCCATTCTTCTGCTGGCTGTTGCCCTGGATCTGGCGGCCCGCCGCACCACCGGCAACAGCACCGGCCACGGTAGCGAGCTTCTTGCCATTGCCGCCGCCCACCTGGTTGCCCAGCAGGCCGCCGATCACCGCGCCAGTGGCCGTACCGGCGATGCGGTTCGGATCGCGCGAGTTGCGCTGCACTTCCACGTTCTTGCAGACCACGCGGCTGCCATCGTTGAATCGGCGTCCTTCATCACGCGGACCATAGGTCTGCGCGCCGGCCACCGACGAAGCCGCCAGCAGGGTGCCCAGCACAAGCAATCGGGTCGAGGTCTTCATGGCCATCTCCTAGGTTCCGGTATGGCGCAAGTGTCCTCCCGCGGCTGGCAACCGGAAGTGAAATGCGCGTGTCCGCGGCCTCATCGGCCATCGCGCGTTCAGGAAGAAAATCCGCGCCCATCACGATCAGCCAGCGTGATGGGCGCCGTCTCCCTGCCGGCATTGCCCTCTGCTAGAACTCTTCCCACCCCCCGGCATTGGCCGCTAGTGTCGGCTCGATGCGCGGCGACAGCGTTGCCGCCCTGCGCACCGGGGTGACCTTCGCGGCCACCGCAGCCAGGGCCGGACGCACGGCTGCAGCCGCCGTTGCCGCGCCGGTGCGGAACACCGAAACCGCCTCGGCCAGCAGGTTCGCCTGCTCCTCCATGGAACGCGCCGCAGCACTGGCCTCTTCCACCAGTGCCGCATTCTGCTGCGTGGTCTCGTCCATCTGCACCACCGCCTGGTTCACCTGTTCGATGCCCGAACTCTGCTCCTGCGAGGCAGCAGAGATATCGGCCATGATGTCGGTCACGCGCTGCACGGAAGCAACGATCTCGCCCATCGTGGTGCCTGCCTGTCGGACCAGCGCCGATCCATCGGCGACCTTGCCAACCGAATCCTCGATCAGGCCCTTGATCTCCTTGGCCGCACCGGCCGAGCGCTGTGCCAGCGTGCGCACCTCACTGGCCACCACCGCAAAGCCCCTGCCCTGCTCGCCGGCACGCGCGGCTTCCACCGCCGCGTTCAACGCCAGGATGTTGGTCTGGAAGGCAATGCCATCGATGACCGAGATGATCTCGGCGATCTTCTTCGACGAGGCCTCGATGGCCGACATCGTGGTGACCACCTGGCCGACCACCTCGCCGCCCTGCGAGGCGACACCGTGCGCACCGATGGCGAGCTGGTTGGCCTGGCGGGCGTGCTCGGCGTTCTGCTTCACGGTGGAGGTCAGTTCCTCCATCGACGCCGCCGTCTCTTCCAGGTTCGCCGCCTGCTGCTCGGTGCGCCGCGACAGATCGGTGTTGCCCGAGGCGATTTCGCCTGCCGCCAGATTGATGCTGGACGCGCTGGCCTGGATGCGCCCGACGATCTGCTTGAGCTGATCGACGGTGGCATTGCAGTCATCGCGCATGCGGGCGAACACGCCGTGGAAGTCGCCCTGCATGCGTACGGTGAGGTCACCGCGCGAGATCGCCTGCAGCAGGCTCGACACCTGCACCAGGTTCTGGTCGGTGGTCTGCATCAGGCGATTGAGCCCGGCCACCATGTCGCGGAAATCGTAGGCGAAGCGATCTTCATCGCCGCGCAGGCTGAAGTCGCCCGCCGCCGCGGCCGTCGCCAGCCGGCGGATCTCGCTGTTGATCGCCGACAGGCTGGTCTTGGTCTCGTCCATTGCCTGGGTGATCGCCGCCTTCTCGCCCGGCAGCGGATCCATGTCCACCGACAGGTCGCCACGGGCGTAATGCTTCATCACTTCGATCAGCCGGCTCTGTACCTGCACGTGTGAGCCGACCAGCGCGTTGGTCTCGTGCACCATGCGCCCGTAGTCACCAGGGAAGGCACTCTCGTCCATGCGATAGCTGAGGCTGCCGGCATCGTGCTGGCGGGCCAACTCGCCCTGCGCCGCCATCACCGACTGCAACTGCGCCTGCATGCGCTGCATCGACCTGAGCAGCTGCGTGACCTCATCGTTGCCGGAGGCGTCAATGCTGTTGTCCAGCCGCCCATTGGCGATGCCGTCGGCCAGCTTCACCGCGCCTTCCAGCGGGCGGGTCAGGCTGCGGGTGATGGCCCAGGCGGCCAGCGAGCCCAGTACCAGGCTCAACACGCCGAACACGATCGACAGCGTGCCGGTCCAGGATTCAGTTGAACGGTATTCCTCGCGGCTGCGCTCGGTCAGTGTCTCCTGATGCCGCAGCAGGGTCGAGATCGCTTCGTTCCACGCGGTTGCCAGCCCCTGCTCGGCAAGCAGTTCCTTGGCCGCGCCGTCGAAATCCCCGGCCTTCATGCGCTCGTGAAGATGCCGGGTGGAGGCTTCGGTGGCCTTGCGTGCCGCGTCGATTTTCGCCACCAGGGTATCGCCGGTCGCGTCGCGCGGAATCCTGATGTACCTGGCCCAGATGCCGTCGTAGGTCTGCGACAGCTCCTGCGCCTTCTGATAATCCTTGTCGAAATCCTCGCCGCGCTTGATCACCATCAGGCGGCGGTGCATCAACACCGCGTTGTTGGTATCCAGCATGTCGTTCAACAGCCGCATCTTCACCATGTTGACGTCCACCACTTTCTCGAACTGGGCGGACTTCAGGTGATTTCCGTACAGCGCCAGGCCAACGATGGCCACGATGAACAGCAGCAGCAATCCAAACCCGGCACCCAGCCGGGATCCCACTCGGAGGTTGCGTAAGGCGAGCATCTCAATTCCCTTGATCATGGCCGTACGATCGATGGCGGCGCAGCGCGGGGAAACTTTATGGGTCGATATTATTGTATCGATCCAAATCTCTGGAACTATGTAGACAGGTGTGAAGGACACACTTAATGGAGGTGGTTATTCCTGCCGGGCATATCAATGTACGAGCACATCAATCGCAGTCATCACGCAGCGCTCGCGAGTCGTGACCGCGGAAACCGTCACTTGATGCACGGAGGGGGAGGATGAAGCCCATCGATCCCGGCACCCTTCTGTCCAGAGGAACAACGCGCTGCTTCGCGACTACCGTCAGGGCTGCAATCTGGCATCTGCCATCGCAGGGCCCCGACCCTTGAGTATTTCAACCCTGATGAAGGGGTCCAGACCCCATTACAATCGACTGCCACTGATCTCCCACTTATTGACCTTCAAGTCAATAAAACCGCAGTCATTGAGATTCTCGTCGCTCTGGAAGTAGGAGACGGGAAGGTCACCCCATGCTGCACGGACCCACGCGCTGCGCTGAGGCAATACGATCGAGGAGTGCATGGAAACTGCGTACTTTCTACTCATGCCTGTCCACGGAAATTGACTCCCAGGACGGGGCGACGGAAATTTCCTCAAGATACCGCTCAAGGTCTCTGAACGGAGAGACCCCTATAGCAGCGAAGGAGAACCACACGGCATCGCACTCGTCGCAGACAAATATCTGAACGCCGCGATCCTTTACTTGAGCTTTCAACACCTCACCCTGCTCACAACGGGGACAGATCAAACTACCCCCCACCTCACCGGAGACGCAGATACAACGTTACTGACCATCCCAGAAACAATTTTCCAGACCTTTATTGCCGATGATACAGGAGGAGAATCTATTTCCATCACCCAGCCAGTCATCACTGACAGTGGAAGTTGAACGCGCCCGAGGGGGTCCTGCTGCCGATGGCACCAATCAATGAAGAAGAAGACTTCGGGCGAACTCTCTACCAGCTGATGGCCCTGCTATTGGCGATGGGTCACGTCGTTTTCTTCCCTGCAAACCGGCGCGCGCCACGACGGGAGTGCCGAGCACTTGACTCAGCAAAGAAGTTTGCCAAACCCCAGCATGGGTCCCCAAAGCATCCGGCGCTCAGCCATGTCCAACGCACAGGGAACAACGCTACAGTCGACATATGACGCTCATCCTGCAGATCGAGGGCTGTGCCATTCACGACATCCCCAGCCTGTACGCGGAGATCAACCGCGTGTTCATGGCCGGCGAGGACTGGCAGCTCGGGCCAAGCCTGGACGCCCTGGATGATCTGCTGCATGGCGTCCATGGCGTGTTGGCCGGCCATGAGCGGGCCACGGTGATCTGGAGTGATATCGAGCACAGCCGCGCCGCACTGGGACGAACTACCACCCGCCAGTGGCTGCAGTCCAAGCTGGAAGCCCCGGGCACCTTCAACACGCGGACCATTGCGCGCCAGCTGGACGCCCTGCAACGGGGGGAGGGCCCAACCTACTTCGAGATCGTGATGGATATCTTCGCCAGCCACCGGCAGATCACCCTGGTCCCGGCCTGACCTCGTTGCTGTGCGGTACCCGCCTGCCACCGGTGGCGGCAGCCCTGTGCCCCAGCAGTTACCATGGACGGCCCTGTACCCACTCCGTTGCCGCTGCCCTCCGGCGCGAACGGACGCCCCGGATTCACGAGCCCCATGTCCAAAGAAAAGTCCGCCGAACACACCCCGCTGATGAAGCAAAACGACTAAAAGAAGATCTTAGTCATCAAGAGCCTTGTGCAGCAAGGATCTTCGACGCCAGCCACGAGATCACTGGTCCGTCGCAACGCTGTCGCAACAGGGGGCTGCGAGGCCTTTTGGCGTGCGATCCCACCCAGCCCCGCGAGACTTACACCATCCAGGTCACACCCGTCCGCCTTCGGGTCCAGCACTCTCAGCGTAATCCTCTCATTGCCGTCGCCAGATGTTCCCCCGTGGACCTGCGGCGGAGTCACTCTCCTGGTGTATCAATGCTCACCGCTCTTGCCTTTCGGAAATTATTGAAAGACGCGATGTCCTCTTCTGAAGGGACCGACGGATCGTTGAGGTCCCGAAGCGCGTCTGCCAATTCGCGTCTGCTCATGGTGGCCAAGATCAAAGGCCCCTGAGTCAGTTGATAATTAAGCGACCCCGTGTTTCGATCCATCATCGGATGCGAGCGAACAAAAGACTTAGCGTTACCGGGCTCTTGATGCTTTGCCAGCTGAACCCTCACCCACTCGATCAAGTGGAATGGGATATGGCTCCGGCGCAGATCGTCCTTAAGTCTTGCAACGAGCGCAGGCTCATCACGGACCTGACTGAGTTGGCGGGCCACCATCTGGCTTCCGTAATCCCAATCTGGCTTCCCAACGAGGTGAGAGATCTTGACGTCCAACCCACCATTCTCGGCAAGCTTAATCGCCAGCTTCGCCCGCTCCCGCCAGGACCGGACAAGCTCGTAGGCGGCGAAGATCCACATCTCGGTTTGGGCAGATAAGAACATGCCACCCCTATTTTCGCGCGGAGTCTCTTCATCATAGCGGCTGCGCAGGAATTGCATCTCCAACCCCATGATGAATTTGTCCACAGCAGCCACGTTGTAGGCTTGGCTAACCATTGCCAAATCGTCGCTGAGCAGAGCCAGACTCATCAGGCCGGCCACCAACTCACTGGCTTCGATCTCTTCATGATAGCGGGGGTAATCCCCGCCGTTCTCATCTTCGATGTCGTCCATCCGCTCTCTCGGAATGACCATCTGTTTGTCCACGATACATGGTCTGCGCCCTAGAACCTGGCCTTCTTCTGATCCGTCACTAACCGGACGGGTTCAGCCAAGAACTCAAACGGTCACAAGACCGTCAATCTACCCGCCTACGGTCGCTGAATACATAGTCTTACATGGGAAGCGCTGACCGTGTTTTCGCACCACGCAGTGTCCGATGCTACTCAGCCCCCCGATCGGCTCATTCCGGTTGCCCAGTATGTGCGCATGTCTACCGAGCATCAGCGCTACTCCACGGAGAACCAAGCCGCGGCAATTGCCGAATATGCCAAGGCGCACGGCATGGAGATCGTCCAGACCTACGAGGACTCAGGCAAGAGTGGACTAAACCTGAAAGGTCGGAGCGCTCTTCAAGCCCTTCTCCGGGATGTGAAGCTCCCCTCCCCTGGCTTCAACGCTATTTTGGTCTACGACGTGAGCCGTTGGGGGCGCTTCCCCGACCCCGACGAGGCCGCCGCTTACGTTCACGCCTGTAAGAGCCATGGTGTGCCGGTCGTCTATTGCGCGGAAGCGTTCAAGAACGATGGCTCGTTGCCATCCACCATCATGATTGGCCTCAAGCGCAGCATGGCCGCCGAATACAGCCGCGAGTTATCTGACAAGGTATTCAAAGGGGCATGCAACATTGTGCGGCACGGGTTCCGACAAGGAGGCACCCCGGGGTATGGCTTGCGCCGCCAACTCGTGGATGAGCACCTCCAGCCTAAGGCGCTGCTTGCTCGAGGAGAGCAAAAGAGCATCCAGACCGATCGTGTGATCCTGGTGCCCGGCCCTTCGCATGAAGTCGCCACCGTCTTGCGGATCTATCGGCTGTTTCTAAAGGACGCTATGCCCGAACGGGTCATCGCCTCCGTTCTGAACCGAGAAGGCATCCCCAATGAAGTGGGTGGCCCCTGGAGCAGAGGGACGATCCATCAAATACTGACGAATGAGAAATACGTCGGGCACAACGTCTACAACCGGACCTCGTTCAAGCTGAAGCTGCAACACGTTCAGAACCCGCCGGAAGCGTGGGTGCGAAAGGAACATGCGTTTGAAGCCATTGTTCCGCTTGATCTGTTCGAGCGCGTTCAAGCAGTCATAGCGGCACGTTCGGTCCACTTGGACGACGACCAGATGCTGGACGCCCTGCGGTCGCTGCTCGAGCGGCATGGTGCGCTGTCAGGGATGCTGATCGACGAAGAAGAGGGCGCCCCCTCCAGCAGCGCCTTCCGCCATCGGTTTGGTAGCCTGCTCCGGGCCTATAGCTTGGTTGGCTACTCCCCCAAACGCGACTACGCCTACTTGGAGATCAACCGCGCCCTTCGGCAGCGGCATCCCGAGATGGTCCAGCTGGTGGTGGATGGCATCGCCCAACACGGTGGGTGGGTCGAGCCATGCCGGGATACTGATCTGCTGCGGGTGAACGGTGAGCTCCTCACGTCCGTCGTCATCGCACGGTGCAAGCCCACACCCGCTGGCTCTAACCGCTGGCGCATCCGACTGGATGCAAGCCTGACGCCGCATCTGACTGTAGTGATCCGGATGGATCCCGGTAACCGTCATGCCCATGACTTCTACGTGCTTCCCTCCATCGACTTCACTCCCGATGGCATGCCCTCCATGGAGGACAACGGCTTTTCCTTGGACGCCTACCGCATGGACACGCTGGAGGAGTTCTTCGCCTTGGCCGGTCGGGCCGCATTGCTGGAGGCCGCATGACGAACAAAAGCACAAGCGTTCAGATGATCCCCATTGCCGACATCCACGTCGCCAATCCGCGTGTCAGAAACCAACGCATCCACCGTGGCATCACTCGAAGCATCGAAACGGTGGGACTTAAGCGCCCGGTTAGCGTTCGCAAGGCTTCTCCTGATGAAACGTCCCTCCCCTATGCACTGATCTGCGGCCAAGGCCGCCTTGAGGCCTGCAAGTTGTTGGGCCACCGCGAGATCCCCGCCCTGATCTTGGACGTGGATGAGCATACCGGCCACGTCATGAGCATCGTGGAGAACGTCGCCCGCCGCACGCCCAGGGCGGCCGAGACCATGGAACAGGTCCAGGTGCTCAGAGAGCGCGGTTACTCAGATCCGGAGATAGCCACCAAGCTGGGCTGCACTCCGTCCTGGGTGAACAGCGTGGCCAACCTCATGGAGCGCGGAGAGCGACGTCTGCTCGCTGCCGCAGAGGCCGGCCACATTTCCTTGGCCCTTGCAGTCAACATCTCCCGGGCAAATGATCGCGATGCGCAACAGTTGCTGATGGACGCCTACGAGGCCGGTGAGCTTAAGGGAAAGAAGGTGACCGTCGTCCGAAATATCTTGGCTCATCGAGCTAGAAGCGGAAAGAAGGGAACAAACTCCTATGCTCACGGCACACCGCGAAAGAAGCTGACTCCCGAGGACCTTGCCAAGCTCTACAAACGGGACGTGGAGATGCATCAACGCATCCAGAAGAAGGCCGAGTTCACGCAGCAATCGCTCCTCCTGGCCCGCCAGATCTTCAAAGAGCTGTTTGCCTCGAAAGAGTTCTGCGGAGTTCTCCAATCAGAAGGGCTGACCAGCGTCCCGCAACCACTGGCTGACCTGCTGCCCCGCAGAGGGTTGGCCCGATGAGCAAAAAGCAACCTTCGGGCGTACGCCTGGGCTTTGAGAAGGATTGCGTGGACATCCAGGTGGCGCAGCTCCATTACAGCGTGGCCATGCCCACGGGAACCAAAGCCTCCGTCAAGTATCAGCAGATCGTGAGCTCGGTCAGGACGGTGGGATTGGTCGAACCCATCGTGGTTACCCTGGACCGGGGCGCCGCCGGGCGGTTCTTGGTCCTGGATGGGCGAATGCGCTTGGAGGCTCTGAAGGAACTGGGAGCAACCGTGGCCCCCTGCCTCATCTCAACAGACGACGAGGGCTACACTTACAACAAGCAGGTGAACCGCCTTTCGGTTGTCCAAGAGCACCGAATGATCCTCAGGGCAGCAGAGCGCGGGGTTTCCGTGGAACAGTTGTCGCAGGTGCTTAGCATCTCGGCCAGCTCCATCCGGGACAAATTCCGGCTTCTGGATGGCGTTTGCGACGAAGCGACCGCCATCCTGGCCGACAAACCCGCCGCCGCAGGCGTCTTTCGGTTGCTGCGGAAAATGAAGCCCTTCCGACAGATCGATGCTGCCCAGACCATGGTGAATTTGGGAGATTACTCGATCAAGCTTGCAACCGCGCTTCTCCAAAACACGCCGGTCGAACAGTTGATAGAGCCGTTGGCAGCAAAGACGGTCAACGGTGCACCTATCGAGGCGCTCCAACGCTTGGAACGGGAGCTGGCAGCGCTGCAAGCCGATACGAAGCTGCTGGAGGAGAATTATGGCCCAGCCAGCCTCCAGCTCGAAATCGTCAAAACCCACATTGGGTCGACCCTCTTGGACAATGCAGCGGTTGTGCGATGGCTTGCCAAGAACAAGCCGGATCATCTTCAACAGCTTCAGCGCATAGCCGACATCAAGCTGCTTAGAGCGGGGCAGCCACCTTCTTCTCTCAACTGCAAGCTCCCAAGCTATTAGACCGCCACGTTGCCGCGCGGGCTGACTTTCAAGGGAAAGCACCGCGACAGCAGAGCTTTTCCGACTAACTAGCAATTCTGTGCGCAATTCCCTGCTGAGTGGCCTTGCTAATTTTCACTTAGCTGGTTGGCTACGAGCACACACCAACCGAGGACGCACATTGCTAGACCCACGAACCCAAATCGCCGCGCTACTTCTGAGCGGCACCCTCAATCCCACCGCCCATCGAACTCGCGAGGAGCGCTTGGGGGATGTTCAAGACGCCCTTGATCTCGCGGAGCGCATTCTGGGCAGGTCCGAAAGGAGAAGTCCGATCGAACCGGCCAACATTACAGCTCAGTCGACTGACGACGGGCACGCATCGACAGCGGAGGAGCCATGACTGATCCACAAACCCGAATCGCCGCGCTGGTTTTAAGCGGCACCATCGAACGAGCGGCCCAGCGTACTCAGCAAGAGCGCTCAGAAGATGTTCGAGTGGCCTTGGAGGTCGCCGCCGAGGTTTTGCGCCAGCGCGCAGGCGGAAACCCAGTCGACCTCATTCATGACAGGCCTCGCCTTCAGCCACAGCCCACTCCTACAACTAAGGAACGCGTGGAGGTGAAAGGGGATCTGGCTCCCTTGGACCAGCTGCTCGCTGATCGGCGGGGAATCAGGCCCCCGGCCAAGCCACCAACGACCAAGCGGCCAACGCTTCATTGAACGTCCCAAGCCCCCGCCACGGCGGGGGCTTTTCGTTCCTATCAGTGAAGCCTTGGCCGAGGCGTGGCCTGCTGAGTGGATGCAGTCAGCTTTGCGGGGTCTCCCGTTTCGTGGAGCGGATCCTCCAACCGATCCAGGGCGGCCTTGCTGGTAGCTTCCAGCTCTGCGACGGCGGCTGTCAGTTGATTCTCACAAGCCTCCTCCTGACCACCCGCGATCTTCATGCGGGCAGCCCTCAAGGCATCCAAGCGCTGCTCAACTGCGGCCAAGCGCCGTCCCCGACGCCGGGCCCAGGCCACCAGTCCAGCGCCTGTTGGTCGGGGCTGCTGCTCGACGAAGTCCTCTAACGACCTCTCGGCGCGCGTCAGAAGCGATGCTGCCCGACGTTCAGCCTCCACCCGCCGCATCCACTCCGTCGCTCGTCGCCTCACTGCGGCCAAGCCCCTCAGCGTCCGCTGGACATCCTTGCGCACCCTTGTTCCCACGCTCCCGTTGCCAATGGCAGAGTCCAAGCGACGTAGAAGCACGAGTGTGGAGCGAAGCGCCCCTTCAAGGCCCGCCGCCGCCACGTCACGCCAAAGTCCCCATGCTCTTTCCATCAGCGACTGCAGCGATGGTTCGGGCGCATTGGGAAGAGTGCGAATGGCCAAAACTCCTCGCCGACCGAATCCCTTTACGTCCTCGATGTAGCTTTCACCCGATTTCGGCCCCAGCTCGATACGGTTCGGCGGTATCAATGCATGTCCATGCGCATGATCTGCGTCCGTGGCCGCTCTCTCAAACCTAATTGCTGCCTGATGCACGGCTCTCTCATTGTCCGCAACGATGTTGGCCAGAACCTTCCCGACATCGGTCTCCACTCCCCGCCGTTCCAGCGCTGAGGCCTGCTGGCCCAAGTGAATCGTTGGGCGCCGCCCGAGAACCGCAGCTTCGACGATGTCGCCGCGCTCGAGCGCGTCCTCCGCTTGCGCTTCCAAACTTCGATGATCGACGGACACTGGGATCTCGGCAGCGGCCAGGTGCTGGTTTGTCAGCTGGGCCACCATCGCCCGAAGCCACTCCACTTCGCTGCGTCCCGAGGGGCCACCGTCGAGCTCGCGCGTTTTGTCCGCAAGGCCTTCGGCATCCAAGCGCCGGGTGGTGGCGAGGATGTGCACGTGCCAATTCAGTCCATCGTTGCTGCCCGGCGAGTGGATGCTCGCTTGGACTGCAAAGCCGTAGCGATCAACCAAGGCGCGGGCGATGTCCGCCGTCAGGGCCGAGCGCTGCTGCCCGTCGAGCTCATGCGGAAGTGCGATCTCAAACTCGCGGGCCACGGTCGCGTCTTTTCGCTTCTCTGCCGCCTCCGCCGCTTGCCAGAGCCTGGCCGCGTCGAGCGACCAGTCGGGCGCCTTCAAAGGCACCACCCAGCGGCTCTCGACCACTCCGCCTCTGCGAGAGTAGTCGTGCCGCGATCCCGTGCGCTCATCTACAAGCGACAGGCCCGCGCGGTAGGCCGCGGCGGCAACGGCCGAATGGCCTTTGGCACGGGAGAAGGTTTTGACGCGGGTGTGGTAGATCGCCATGCAGAGAGCTCCATTTCTTTGAGCTCTTTATGCCTTTGAATTTGCCGTTGGCAAGTCGCAAAGCGGCTTGGGGTTCAAGGGGCGAAGCCCTTTGCGCACGCATCACTTGTGATGCCTAAGTGCGCTTTTCGCTCCTTGCTTTTGCATCTTCCTTTTCTGATTTTCTGGATTTCTTCAAGTGCGAATGCGATGTCGCCATCAATAGGTTGACGGATGAGAAATCATTGCTTCACTGAGGGAGACTTCACTAGGAGAAGATCATGTCATCCACCAATCACTACCGCGATCAGATCCAAAGGGCGACCCATCGGCTGGCCCAGCTTCAAGCCAGGGAGCTTCTGGCGCATCAGCGGCAGGATGCCAGGGAGAAGGCCATCAAGCGCCGCGACGACGCCAAGCGCAGACGGCAAGTGGCCGAACTCGTTTTCCTGGCCGGGGCCCAGAACCTGCCAGACAACGAGATCGTCGCAGCCCTGCAGCGGCACCTGCTTGCGGTGAACGAAACACGCCCCTCACCGTCCCACTGATTATCCCAGCGCAATCGCACGGCCATCAACGTCAAGGCCTCGGGCATGCACTCCCAGCGCCCTGGACGCCAATGCTGAATGGGCGAAACCCTGGCCATCCCGGTGCCCCGCCCTGTCCTCGCTATGCGCGTCTCACGTGGAGTGGGCGAGCTACAATGCCCCAAAGGAAGCGCCAAAGGCAGGGGGCCACATGGCGAGAAGGAAGCAAACCGCAGGCGGCTGGATCGTCGCAATCCTGGTCGTTATAGCATTGGTGCCAAAGGAAGTCTGGATCGGATTGGGTATCGTCCTTGCGGTGGCCACTGCCGTTTGGCTCTGGGCTAAGTGGCAGGCGATGCGCCCGAAAAGGACACCCTCTCCCGCCAAGCCGGTCCCCGCTCCAGAGCCGACCTTGGCTGAGTTGATCAAGGCATCCGCTCTTCGATCTGGGCAGGCGGCACAGAGACAGCCCCGCGCAGAAGCTGCCCAACCGGCGAGACCCGCGAGTATTGAATCGGGTACCTCCTCGGGATCGGTCGGCGCTGCCGTGTCAGAAGATGCGCGGCCGGTCGGCTCTGAGGGTCGCTCGGCCCTGCCCTCGGCGCAGGCCCCGAGCAGAGCGCCCCCAGAGACTCTTTCGCCGCCCCGTCCTGGCAATTTGGAAGACGCCAAAGCCGCGGTGAGCATGCGCCTTGCCATCGAGTCCGCCGCACGGGTGCTGACGGCCGTTGGCTCCGCAAACCCTTCTACCCCCTACCCCTACCAACCTGACGAGCAACGCATTGAGCGCGCGCGCCCGGGCAACCTCGCTGCGGCGAAACTTGCCGTGACCCAGCGCTTGGCCGCGACTTCGCAAGATGAGCTGGTCGAGCCGCTGATCCAGTCCGCCACAAACGCGGATACAGCCTCGGGAGAAACCTTGACGGGCACCATAGATGGGCGAGCGCACTCGGACTCAAGAGCCGCGGAGCAGACTAACCCTCCCCGCACGAACGGAACCCGCGACGCAGGTGCAATGACGCCGCCGCCCCCGCTTCCATCACGGGGACCTCCCTCGCTGCCCGATGAGCTCCGGCGGGTGGCCATCGACGCCGGAACGCCGGCAAAGCAATTCACAGTACCCCGCCCCCCCGAGGGCTGGGACAAGACCCGCTGGCTCGGCGCCCAGGACGAGATCGAGATCGCGGGCATCGTTATCCGGGGCGGCCTGTTCTACACAGGTCCGCGGCTGGCCACCCCTGGCACGCGTGAGAACGAGCCCAGCTTGGTCAATGGCGTTCTTGCCGTTGGGCGATACGGGGATTACCGGTCCACGACGCGCTACTGGGGAGGCTACGCAGATTTTGAACCCGCTGAACGCCACGCCTATCTGAAGTGGCTCGCTTCGGACCGTACCGATCCCGGCTGCGCAATCCAGTATGTTCGATTGTTCCTGTTTGGATTGGAGCGTCGCATCTTGCTGGATTCGGTGAACGATCCGGATTCCAAGCAAGACTGGCCCGCTATCAAGGCGATGCTCCTCCGTTTGTCGTCTGCTTATGCTGCCGTGCTTCCGAACGTCCACGGTCATGTCAACAGCCTGCTCGACTGGATGGCTCTGACCGAAGCAGGCGAACAGCTCTACAACGCGCCTCTTCCAGCGTTCGAACGAACTTACGAACTGCCTTTCTACATCCGCTTGGCCCTGGGGCAATGCTCCTTGGATCGAGTCCCCGTGCCCCCCGCGCTGGCCACGGCGTGGGTGCGACTCAATCCAGAGATTCCGCTGCGAACCGCCGCAACGCGTTGCGCGGAAGAGTTCGATCGCCTTTTCGCTCTGCGGTATCAAGAGACGTTCGGCCCTGGAATGGTGCTGCCAAAAAACCGCACCAAGCTGAAGTTCACACGCCGCCCCTTTAACCCGGCCCTGGACCGAACCGACGCTGGCACCAAGACTTTCGGTGATATTCCCGATGTCACCGCATTGCGAGCGCCCCTAAAGGCGCTGCAGGAACTTGTTTCTCAGTGCTCGGAGGACCTCGGAGCCTTCAGCCGGCTCGTGGGCAAGAACCCCGAGGCCCGCCAATCCATTGAGGGCACCTTGCTGCTTCCGTCAGAGATTTGGCCGCTGGCCACGCGGACAGCATTGGCCGAAGTCGCTTCGGATGTTCAAGCCGCCAATTTGTCGATCAAGCTGACTGACCTATTGGGAAGGCTTGGGGCAGTCGGAACCACCTTGGGCAAGGACAAAATTCGGGAACTCGCACGAGCACTGGAGCAGTCTAAGGTCGGCATCGAACCCAATGTGCTCGAAGGCGCGCGGGTGCCTGGCGATAACGACCCGATCGTTCTCTTCCCCCTGCTTCCCGACCAAACCCATCGAACCGACGCTCAGGCCTATCAAACGGCCCAGTTGACCCTGCAACTCGCCTCGACGGTCGCTCAGTCTGATGGCACGTTCAGCGCCCACGAACTTGAGCACCTTTCACGCGAAATCGAAAGCTGGACGCATCTGAGCGAGGGTGACCGACGGCGTTTGCGCGCGCACCTTGATCTCTTGGCGAGGGCACCGCTTTCCTTGCCTACGTTGCGCAAGAAGCTGGATCCGCTCAGCGGGGACATAAAGGACGCCATCGCCGGGTCCATGGCCACGCTCGCCCAAGTCGACGGGATGGTCTCCCCAGAGGAGGTCCGGTTCTTGGAGCGCGTCTACAAAGCGCTGGGCGTGGATCCCGCTCGTGTGTTCAGCGACGTCCATGCCCCACGCCCGTCCAAAGCCCCCAGCGCATTGCCCAAGGCTGCGTCTGGCGCATTCCAACTCGATCCCGACCGGATCGCTGCTCTTCAGCGGGACACGGCCCAAGTCTCCGCGTTGCTCGCCAACATTTTCACCGACGAGGAAGCGACTCCCCCTGATCTTGCGCCGGCGGAAGCGGTGAGTGCCGAGGAGGAGAGTCCTGGTCAGTTGCTCGGGCTTGATCAGGCACACAGCGCGTTGCTGAGGCTAATGCTGTCGCGCCCCGTCTGGACCCGTGCGGAACTGGAAGATGGCGCGGCAGACATGGAGCTGATGCTCGACGGCGCGCTTGAACAAATCAACGATGCGTCGTTCGACGCTTACGACATCCCATTTTCCGACGGCGACGACCCGTTGGAGATCAACCCCGAATTCATTGAGAAGATCGAGCAATGAGCAGCCCAATCCGTTCCAGGGACCGCGACGCGGTGATCCAGTCGCTGCGCGCCGGCGTCGTTCCACGCGCCGGTCAGCATTTGATCCAGGTCGGGCGCGTCCGTGAAGTGCAAACCCTGGTCAGTGACATCGATCGGCTCGCCGATGGCGGCTCGTCCTTCCGCCTGGTAGTGGGTGAGTACGGCGCAGGCAAGACCTTTTTCTTGAACCTCGTTCGCGCCATTGCAATGGAGCGGAAGCTCGTCGTGGCCAGCGCGGATCTGAATCCCGACAGGCGGTTGCATGCTTCAGGGGGGCAGGCCCGGTCGCTCTACGCGGAGCTCATGCGGAACTTGGCCACTCGGACCAAGCCCGACGGAGGCGCCCTGCCCGGGGTGGTAGAGAAGTTCATTTCGACCGCAGTGGCCGAATCCAAGTCGCAAGGCGTATCCACCGAGCAGGTCATTCGCGCGAAGCTCGAGCAGCTGAGCGAACTGGTGAACGGCTATGACTTTGCCGACGTGATCGCCGCTTATTGGAGAGGTTTCGAACAAGGCAACGAGCAGCTCAAGTCCGATGCCATTCGTTGGTTGCGTGGCGAATTTGCCACCCGGACGGACGCGCGTGCAGCGCTGGGCGTCCGAACCATCGTGGACGACGCATCGGTCTACGACCAGCTCAAGCTCATGGGCCGCTTTGTTCGGCTGGCGGGCTATAGCGGCCTGCTGGTGTGCCTGGACGAACTGGTCAACCTCTACAAGTTGGCCAACGCCCAGGCTCGGAATGCAAACTACGAACAGCTCCTGCGCATGCTCAACGACTCCCTGCAGGGCACTGCGGTTGGCCTTGGTTTTGTTCTGGGCGGCACCCCGGATTTCCTGATGGATACCCGCCGCGGCGTCTACAGCTATGAAGCTCTTCAGAGCCGCCTGGCCCAGAATACCTTTGCCACCAACGGGTTGGTGGATTTCAGCGGCCCTGTCGTTCGACTGTCGAGCCTGACAGCCGAAGACTTCTACGTCCTGCTCACCAAGATTCGCCATGTCTACGCTGCCGGCGACGCGGGCAAGTATCTCTTGCCCGATGAAGCCATTCACCAGTTCATGACCCATTGCGCCAATCGAATCGGCGATAACTTCTTCCGCACCCCGCGCACAACGATCACCGCCTTTATCAACCTCTTGGCCGTCTTGGAGCAGAACCCGGGCGTGGACTGGCAGGACCTGATCGGATCGGTCGAGGTGGCAGCTGACCACGGGGGCGACGGCGAATTGGTCGTGCAAGAGGACGACGAGCTGGCGTCGTTCAGGCTCTAACGATGACTGCCTCCAGCGCCTTCCAATCGCTGCACCCTCGAATCCAGCGCTACCTCTGGACCGAACAATGGGAGGCGCTGCGTGAGGTCCAGGAATTGGCGATTCCTCTCGTCCTGAGCGCCGACCGGGACGTGATCATCGCCGCCAGCACCGCCTCGGGAAAAACCGAGGCCGCTTTTCTTCCTGCGCTCACGCACCTTCTGAACACCGACGAGGAGGGCCTGATTGTCTACATCAGCCCTCTAAAGGCGCTCATCAACGACCAGTTTGAACGGCTGCAGCGGCTTTGCGAGGACCTTGAAGTCCCCGTGTGGCCTTGGCACGGGGACGTATCGGGCTCCACCAAGCAGCGGTTCTTTAAGCACCCCCGTGGCGTGCTCCTGATCACGCCGGAGTCCTTGGAGGCGATGCTCTGCAACCGCGGAACCTCCGTAGGCGCCGCGTTCTCCAAGCTCCTCTACGTTGTCGTGGACGAACTCCATGCGTTCATTGGAAGCGAGCGCGGGAAGCAGCTCCAATCGTTGATGCACCGGATCGACGTGCTGTTACGGCGGCAGACTCCCCGCCTGGGCCTGTCGGCAACCTTGGGTGACTTTTCGAGCGCTGGGGCTTTCCTACGCCCGGGTGTTGGGGCTGCCCCCGCGCTGGTCAACGCCTCATCAACCGGAAATGATCTCCAACTGATCATCAAGGGCTACGAACAACCCGCACCTGACGCCGGGTCCGACGAGAATCCGGCGGCTCCCGCTGCACTGGCCGAGCACCTCTACCGGGTCCTTTCAGGGACGAACAACCTGATCTTCCCCAATAGCCGAAGGGAGGTTGAACGCTACACCCACCTCCTCAACCTGCTGAGCGAACGGGACGGCCGGCCGAGAGAGTTCTGGCCACACCATGGGAGTCTGTCCAAAGAGATACGCACGGACACGGAAGCGGCTCTGAAGCAAAGGGGTCGTCCAGCAAGCGCAATTTGCACGAACACCCTGGAACTAGGCATCGATATCGGAGCGGTGAAAAGCATCGCGCAAATTGGCCCACCACCTTCCGTGGCCAGCCTTCGCCAGCGCCTTGGTCGCTCCGGACGCCGCCCTGGAGAGCCAGCGGTGTTGCGAGGCTACGTTATCGAAGATGCAATCGATGCTGAGTCGACGTTGAAAACAAGGCTTCGACTGGACACAGTTCAGTCCACTGCTTGCGTACTGCTACTGCTGGAGAGGTGGTTTGAACCGCCTTCGGTCAACGGGCTACACCTATCGACGCTGGTTCAGCAGTTGCTCTCCTCCATTGCCCAGTACGGCGGACTCAAGGCAGCCCAAGCCTATCAGCTGCTCTGCGCAGATCAGGGACCGTTCCACGGGCTGTCCCAAGACGCGTTCGCAGAGTTGCTTCGCCACCTTGGCCAAGAACAGGTCCTGATTCAAGACGGCTCCGGCTTGCTGCTCCACGGCCCGGTCGGCGACAAGTTGGTCAACCACTACACCTTCTACGCCGCTTTCAGCGTCGACGAAGAGTTCCGGATCGTGGCCGCCGGCAAGGCACTGGGCACGCTCCCCGTATCCCAACTGGTGACCGTCGGCCAACGAATTCTATTTGGCGGTCGCACTTGGCTAGTAGAGCAGATCGACGAAGCCCAAAAGACGATCTACGTGACCGCTGCGAAGGGCGGGACCCCGCCTCTATTCAATGGAACGGGCGGTCAGGTCCACACGCAGGTTCGCCAGAAGATGCGCGGGCTGTATCAGCAAGAGATCAAACCAGACTTCCTGGACCCAACTGCCGCTCGCTTCCTGCAGGAGGCGCAGAACGCCTACCGTCAATTGGGGCTCGACGGGAAGATTCTTCTCGACCAGGGCAGCGACGCCTTGCTGCTGACGTGGCTGGGAGACTCCGCAAATGAAGCCATCGCCTGCCTTTTGAACGCTCAGGGATTCACTTCTCAGGCAGGTAGGCTGGGCGTGGAAATTTCCATGGGAGCAAGGAGTCTCGATGATGTGATCAAGGTGCTCGGGCGGGTTGCAAAGATGCCATTGCCATCGCCAGAGGCGCTTCTTCACTCTGCGAACAACCTGGTCACGCAGAAGTGGGACGGCCTCCTCCCTCCACGCCTTTTGAGACGCTCCTACGCGTCAATGAAGCTAGACTTGGAAGGGGCTACCGATTGGCTCGCGCGCGCGTTCGGGTAGTCCACCACGTTGTGACCAGTCCAGGGCTGATGCCATCTCAGAATGAGGCTATAGCCTCGTTGTCTCATTCAAATTAACCGGATTACTGAAGATGGCCGGCATCGGCTATCGCGCCTTGCTTCGTATATTATTTATTGAACCCCACCCACCGATATAGAGTTTCCATTAAAAGGACGAGCAAAATGACGGAAGAAGGCCAAAATAGATCTTCGAGTAACAAGACCTCCGCGAAGAAGCAGACTAAGAAGCCAACCGAAGCAACCGGCAGCGGGTCCCCGGCCAATGCAGCTCAGACACGGAAAGCCTGGGCAAAGAAAGTTCTGGAGAAAGCTATAATCGACGTTGTCGGAGGCCTTCTGGCGACGGGCGCAGTCGCTGGAGGCGGATGGCTCATTGACCACATCAGCAAAGTCATCAATGGCGGCGGCCTCTTCTGGGGCGAGGCGACCACGCCGAAGTCCGCCATTAAGGCAGCAGCGACGCAAGACCGATTGATCTATCTGCAACAGCTATACCTTGATATAGCAGTGTTGCTCGCTACTCATCAAAAGCAGCTCAGCAAGCATGCGTCACGGCTGCCTGAGCTGGAACAGCAACTCAGCGCCAACCTAGACATCAGCGTCAAGGTTCGCGCCCCCAGCGAATCCGAGAGGCTTAACCATAAAGTTCTTGCTGCGCTCATTTTCGACAGGTGGGTTGAAGGACTCAAGCCTATGGCGCCATCTCGTCTGCGCAGGATGTAAGTAGTCGTTTACGCAGGCTGCTCAACCCCGTCGGCAAGACCTCTTTTCCGCCAATGGGGTTGAGCGTTAGCTGAGCGCGCAGTATGCCGCTCTTCACTTTCCAACAGAATGCCCCACACTCCAGGGCACGCCGCCCTGGTGTCTGGAACTCCAGGATCGTCTTGGCTATCCAATACGCCGAGCATTCCAACTAGAAACCAGCAGTCTTTTGTCAGGACTTCGGCGATTTCATCCTCACCATAACACTCGGCTGTGCACTCTCAGGGCAGGTGAAGACATCGCCCCTCCGCTTGCCGCCACACGACAAGAGTGCCAATTGCTTCCGCGCATATCCAAACCGATTACTTCAACAACAGGCAACAGCTACGAAGGCCGGCGCCATAGTGGTGTCGGCCAGTGTCGCACTTCTGCTCTTTTGATCCCTGCCGCCGACAACCAATCCGCTTTAAGTCACTTGCCGGGCTTATGCTTGTGAGGCTTCAAGCCAGGGGTATTCCCGGGGGTATCCTTGTTATCCCGCCGACGCTTATCCGGCTGCCCGGTGGAGGGAGCTATCGGCTTCGGGCCAGGCTTAATCGACATAACTTGACTCCTTCATTGAGAGGGAACGGCCATACAAAGCTGCAACATCGCGCCACGACTGTCAATATACCCTAACGATATAAACTAATTCGTTCGACATTGCCGTTGCCCGCCCTCCCTCCATTCTGCCCAGGGAGGCTTGACAGTATCAGCGCTGTTTCGCAAATGAGATGAGGTGCCGGAGCGCTCCCGCCCGATCCTGCCATGTGTCTACGTTCCACGATGGATGGTAGACCCACGTCATCAGGGCGGACCCTCCCGTGTAGTCCAGCGACCAGACTTCCCGAGATTTAATGTAGCGTCGCTTGCCAGCCCCTCGATTCACCTGCTGGGCGATGAAGGGCTCCAAGCCCGGTCGCGGTTCACCATGACTAAAGAACCGCCAAGCTGTGCGACCGAGCACCAGCACCACATCCGGCCGAAGCACCGGCAGAATGTCTCGAACCAATACGTCCCCGCCGTCGCGCAGCGCCTGATTTCGCGGCCGGTGATTTGCTTGGGAACCTGCGAACGCCTGCGATAGGTTCAGGAATGCCACGCGTCTCCAAGCCTCGGCGGCGTCTTGGAGTTGGTAGTCCTGCCGCCCGGTGAGGATCAGATCGAGCGCCTTGAAGAAGGGTCCGTCACGGCCGTTCCGGACCGGCAAGGCCATCTCTCGGAAATGGTCTTGAGTGAAAGGACGGGTCACTTCTAGCGAATCGCTCGTCCCCTCCCTCCGATAGTGCGACTCGCCAAGCAAGAGCACCCGCCGCCCCTCCGTCCCGCCCCAGTAGAGGTCACCCCAATACGGGGTGAAACGAACTTCATTGGGCCATGGATGGCCCTCCAGATCCGTTTCAGGTGGGATGGCAGACTTCCGCACAGCTTGATTTCCCTTGGTCATACTCACTCCTCCAACAATGCACTCCGAATAGACCCGAACAGGACAACACTGTCAGCTGAAACGACTCAGTGGCCGCCCCGTGCCATCCTTTGCCCGCGCTTCGCTGGCTTCTTACCTGGCGGCAGTTTCTTCACCTTAACTTTGTCTTGATCGACAGAGATCTTGGCAAGCATGACCTCTCCAAAGCCACGCTCGAGGATGCGCGCGCATACAGACTTGAGCACAACCTTGGCGAAAAATGGCAGATGTAGTCCTGGCGCTTCAGACTGGCTTATCACACCGAACACCACCTTGTAATCCTTGACATCACGCGGGACGTCAACGGGAAGATCAAGCGCATGAGCCGGATCGATCTTCTCGTTGGCGAGTTGCACGAAGCTCTTGTCTGACTTAAGCAGCTCGGCTGACACCAATCCCTGATTGAACAGGTGACCGAGCACGCTGGAACTGCCGTAGTGCTTTATGTGCAAGAGAGTCTTAGCCCCATAGACATCGCAGAACTCAACTTTGTCGTGCACACCGCCCACGTTGAGAAGCTTGCGATCCATCAAACACCACGCCCCATTGCTCTCGTCCACAAGGGCCTGGTTGTAAGCCGCCTCATCGTCGTGGTTGTAGATCGGTAGCTCTAAAGGGAACTTGGCGATGTTCGCATAGAATTCTTCGATGCTTGCGGCAAAATCATCATGGACCTCAAACCAGTTCCCTGCGGAGAGCACGTAAGATTTCCCACCATCCTCCAGCTCACAGTGGATGCAGCGGTAGACTTGCCAGTCCTCTATGGTCCACTGCTCCTCATCCACTGCGAATGCCTGCCGGGATCGCAAGAACTCAATGTTCGGCTCTGCATCCGGATATGCTTGTACGAGGCCAGGCAGGTGGAGATCCGAAGACATGCCTTCGTTCTTCTTGCGGGTGAACTTGAAGCCTGCGATGCGGGCCCAGTCCACCACATCCGGAATAGCAAGCCAACAACCCTCTACCCGCCCACCTTGCTTCCAAGCGATCTTTAGCTTCTCCACCATCAGGGCATCTAGCTCGACTGCACGTTGACCCTTGGGCCTTAGCTGGCGAACCTGATCAACCCAAGGAAACTTCTCCTTGTAATCGGTGGAAGAGTAGGCCCGAAGATAGCGGCGCAGCTGCCTTCTCAGCTCCGGTATATCCGCTTTGCTGGTGAAGTTGAGGGCATCCGATCCGGACAACCGGCGCCCCATCTCAGGCGCATCGGGATAGCCAACGATGCCCCGAATAAGGTCGCGCTCGATATCGATGCCGAATTCCAAGGCAGCAGATGCCTGACTGGTTTGCACACGGCTGTTCTGGTCATCCACGAAGGCGCGCTTATCCACACTACGTAGAGCATCCTGCCGCACGGAGTTCAGTGTTACGAGCAGCCCAAACCGCTCCTCAAAAGCCTCGGGCTTTAGTAGATGCCTTCCTTGGCCAAACGTAACGGCGAAAAGGCGCTTGTCCACAGGAACGATGAGGACGGCTGCGGAGGACTGGACATTTCCAAGCTTTTTCTTATCCACAAAGGGCGTAAACAAGGGAGACCACTTCGGCTCCCGTGGTGCCGTCGGCTTCACGAACAGTGTCCCGTAGTGCGACGCACCATCGACTACGGGAATGCCAGCAACTTGGACGGCGATCGCGTCGTAGTCCGTCTTGATGTCCTCACGCAGCAAGTAGACCGAGTAATTGTTCATACCCCTCCCTTGGACAAACAATTCAACTGTGGTGCTACCACCCCGGCCGGGCGTCCTATGCCACTGATTCCTCAGAGCTGCCCATTCGCCTGCCGGAACGCCTAAGACGCATTGCACACAAATCTTCTTACCTGAGGTCTTTGAAAGCAATCTAGACCCGATTGCCGAGCCTAGTTCACTCCACTCCCGCCCGACCGGGCTTTCCCGGGTTGCAGCGGCGCGCCTTGCGAATCAATCACGATCACCTCGCCCAGCCCCATGGCACGCACGGGTGCCTCGACACGGGACAAGTCACCCACCACGACCCAAGTCAACTTGCTGGCGTCCAGCGCGGCGGCAGCGGCCCGGACCTCGTTGAGATCGAGTTGTCGGAGGGCGCTGCTGCGCTGTGTGGTCCAATCCTCTGGCCGGTCGAACCGCACGATGTCTGCGATCTCCGACGCGACGGCCTCCCGCGTCTCGAAACCACCCGCCAGACGCCGCACCTGGCTCTCCCGGAAGCGTGCAACCTCGTCCTGCCTGGCAGGCGCCGGTCCGGACGCGTACTCCGCAATCTCGCGGTGAATCTCCGCCATGGCCTCCGCCACGCGGTCGGACTGCACCGGCGCCACCACTCGCCAGGGTCGCGCTATCGGGGCATTGGCAGCACTGGAGATCACGCCGTAGGACCAGCCCTTGGCCTCTCGCAGATTCATGTTGAGGCGCGCGCTTGGCGATCCTCCCAGGACGGAATTGGCGACCTCGAAGGCCAACGTCCGGGGGTCTGAACTCGGCGCGACCAGTTGCCCGGCCACCAGGGTAGCCTGCAGGGCGCCAGGGCTGTCGACCAGATACACCCGTGGCCTCGCCTGCGCGGGCAGGCGGTCGTCGATGCGCACCTCAGGGATCCCACCCGACCCGCGCCAGTCGCCCAGATGCCTCTCAAGGACCGGGATCAGTTCGTGGAGCGTCGTATCCCCGACCACGACAAGCGTGCCCCGCTCCGGCCGGATCCAGGCACGGTGGAACTCCACCAGGTCATCGCGGCGCAAAGCCTCAACGGAGGCCACTGTGCCCGGTGCATTGAAGGCCTGGGCGTACGGATGATCGAGCCCGTACAGCAGCGCAGGAAACAGGCTCGTGGCCAAGCGCTGTGGGTTAGCCGCCTCCTCCCGAAGCGCCCCCACCTTGGCGGCACGCATGCGATCCATCGCTGCCGGCTCAAAGCGCGGTCGGCGCAGCATGTCCGCGTACAGCGCAACCGAATCGTCAAGCGTGTCTCTGAGACCGACCAGGGTCACCGCGCCGCTGCCCACGTCGACACTTGAACCCAGCTCCGCCCCCAGCGATTCAGCGCGCGCCGCGAACGTCAAGGCATCGTAATCCCCTGCCCCCTCCGCCAGCATGCTGAACGCCATGTCTGCCAGACCCGCAGTTGCCGCGGGATCCACCGGGAATTGATACGACATGCGAACAAGCGGGACGTCCTCCCGTCGAGCCAGGATCACGTGGGTGCCGTTCGACAGCGCCGCCCGCTCGATCGCAGGGAATCTCAACTCCGGATAGCTTTCAGGAAACGGTGGCCCTGCGCTGCGATCCACGCCCGGTGCCGCAGCGCGATGGGTTTTGCCTGGGCTTTGCGCGTGGGACACCGCGTCAGCCGGCTCGGCCTCCTCAGCGAACGCAGCGCGGGCGCCCGGAATGACCGTCAGGATGTGATCCCCCTGCCCCAGCCAGCGGCGAGCGACGCGGACCAGCTGGTCGGGCGTGGCCGATGCCACCACGTCGGCGGACCGCCGATAACAGCCTGCATCGCCTTCAAATACCTCACAGGCGGCGAGCACTTCTGCCTTTCCGTCCATCCCACCGTTACGCTCGATGCTCTTCACGAACTCGGCCCGCATCGCGGCCCGGGCACGTTGCACCTCATCGAGGGTGGGACCTTCCTTCAGCAGACGCTGAAGCTCCACCTCGATGGCGGTTTCCACGGCCGACGGGTCGACACCATCGCGCACGTTGGCGACGATCATGAGTCGAGATCCGAGCTGCCCCCCTGCCTCTGCCGTCACGTCAGTGGCAAGTTGATCGGAGTGCACCAGGCGCTTGCCCAGCCGGGAGGCATTGCCTCCTCCCAGGATGTAAGCCAACACCCGCAGCTGATCAAAGTCCGGCGTCCCACGAGCTGCGATGTTCCATGTCCGGTGAACACGCGCTTGAGGGACCTGATCGGACAAGGTTTCCCGGGTGGTGGAAGCCCGGTTGGCGACGTCCACGGAAGACCTGGCTACGTCGGGCGCCGATGGGATGTGCCCGAAGTAGGACTCAACCTTCTTCCTGGCCTCTTCAACGCCAACATCGCCTGACAGCACCAGCACCGCGTTGTTTGGGCCGTACCAGGTCCGGAACCAATCCTGGACGTCGGCAAGCGTGGCCGCCTGCAGATCGCGTGCGGATCCGAAGGTCGAATGATGGTACGGGTGCCCCGGCGGGTAGCTTGACCGGGAGAGCTGCTCCCATACGAGTCCGTAAGGCACGCCACGCCGCTGCAGCTTCTCGTTCTCTACAATGCCCCGTTCGGTATCCAGCGCCTTCTGATCGATGGCACCCAGCAGATGACCCATGCGATCGGACTCCATCCAGAGCGCCAGGTCCAGCGCCGTGGATGGAACCACCTGCATGTAGTTGGTGCGCTCCGGCGTAACCGTGGCATTGACGTCGGTGGCGCCGACGCGTTGCAGCGGCCCGTAGTAGGCGTCGCGGTAATGCTCGGTGCCGCGGAACATCAAATGCTCGAAGAGGTGCGCAAAACCGGTGCGGCCGGCAGGCTCATCTCCGGAGCCCACCTGATACCACAGGTGGACCGCCACGATGGGCGCCTTCCGGTCGGTGTGCACAATGACACGCAGCCCATTGGGCAGCGTGAAGCGCTCGAAGGGGATGTCCACCGCTTGCGGAGCTGCAGCCGAGGCGTGCGACGCCGCTTCCGGGTTGCTCGCCCCCACGGGCAGGCTGAAAGCGCCAAGTGCGAGCGCCGTCCCAAGCCACCTCTTCGCGCGACCCACGAAAGCCCCCATGCATCTCCCTCGCTACGTAGTTGCCGACCCGCACGCCCTGCAACACCGCGACGGGGCACCGGAACTGCTCGGGGCTCTCAACTCCCCATGCCGGAGAACCGGCCTCACCCCAGCCTGTTCCCGTGCAGCGCCGCAGCTGCTGATCCGATCTTAACGCCCAAACTGCTCGCAATGCCTGGAGACCATCGCTTGATACTCCGCCATGGGCGCCAGGCCCATTCGAGCGCGACGCTCGTCAAGCGTCCCAGGGGCTTCAACCGCGCGCGGTTCCCAACGCCCCGGGTCTGCACAACGCCCCTGCGTTCCATAGCGCTGGAGAATTGTGCATGCTATTGAATCTCAGACCCAATTTGACGCGGCATTCTGCCTCGAGGTCATTAAGGGGGTCGCTGCTTCTGTCAGGGAACACTGGAAGGATGGATTCGCACCGAATGGTGGGCAAGCAGGAATCAGACCAATCCGTACATGCCGGGACTGGAACTACGGCGATCCGTACGAGACAAATGCCAGCCTTAAGATCACTCCAGCAATAGACCCTCAAACTGACTGATACTTTCTACTTACTGGCACGGCGAAAATCAAGAACATCCACATACGCACAATCTTCATCCACATCATATGAGATGCGGCACAGAGTCCTCGAACCAGTAATTTGTCGAAAAACATTTCCCCCAACCGTCACAAGCGTCCCACGCAGGGGGTTGTCCGATAGCGTGCGAGCATCCTCGACGAAATCATCGATGTAAGCGTCAGCTGCGGACCAATCAAATTTTTGGGAATGCTCAAACTCCCATGCATCCAGCTGCCCCTGGGCACTCGCAGTAATCCTGACCTGATAAATTTTCACACCCACTCCATAGGCGAAATCATGAATCATTCAGTTAAAGCCAGAAGGATTTAGGCCACCTAATAGAGGGGCTTCGGGGGGGCACCAATCTGCCTTCCCAGCTCTCGCTTCTTCTTCCTCGCAGCCCGGAGCTCTTCATACTCTTCCAATAGGATCACAGGCTCCGTTCCATCACGTAGTCGTTCCCGCACTTCAGCAACCCGCGCCAGCCAATCCTGATCACTTTCTTTCATATCACGCCCTCCAAAAATGAGTTCCTTGTTCAAGCACGCATTGCGACTCTAGGCTATCAGACCACAAACACGGGTCAACTTGCCCATTAGTTCTATCTGGCCGCTATCGGAACCGATAAGAGATCATGCGGGCGATGGAACTGGCAGCATTGTCAGGTATGCCACTCGCGCATCGTGGAGCCAACATCCAATGGTGCCGCCCAGGATCGTGTATGCATCACAGATAGACGTAACTGAACGCTCTGACCCGCCCCGTGGCTACCAAGGGCTCCATGGCTTCCGCAACAGAGCGCTGGAACGCCGGGTCCTTGTCGGCATGCTGGGCAAGCAACCAAGCCGCGTCCGCCCCGTCCTGGCCCACCTGCGCCACGGTCGGCCAGCCATGGGCCGCAACGATCGCCTTCAGCCGAGCGGTGTGCACCGCATCGACGGCACTGAGCACCCTCTCCTCGCCCTCGGTGGTCAGCGGGAGGTCCCGCACCGCCTGATCGGCATTCTTCATCCGCAGGAGCTCACCGCGCAGCTCGGGGTCAGTGGGCGTCCCACCGCTGACTCCCAGCGGCGCGAAGAGGATCGCGATCACTAACAATGGACCGAGTCGTTGCGCCACAGCTCCACCTCCCAAGTGATCTCTCAGCCATCAACTGGCCGCACCGTTTAGCAGCCGTACAGAACTAAACTAGCATCTCAGAGGGAGTTGTTAGCTTGTAGAAATTAAACAGTACCGTAATGACTGCGATTCGACATAATTTTTATCCAGTCAAGTCTTTGATTTTAATACATTAAATTCATCCAGTTCCTGCGTAATTTTCTTTTCCTGAAGAAGCAGTAATGGGCGCTCACAATAGATGCCTACGGTCGGTACGCGAACGACCCATTTCCATTGACGATTGCTGAAGCTGGTTTATCTGTACCTCCATCGAAACGATGGAAGCCCGCAATGCCGTTGACTCCCCCACCAAGCCCCCTCCAAATCTACCTGGACGACCCCAACGGCTCGCTGGAGATGTCCGACATCCGCATCGGCAGGTTTCGGATCGGAAAGCTGGTCGTCACCAGCCGAGAGGCCGCGATCCAGGCCCAAGAGATTCTCAATGCCGCCTATGAGCGCACCCGCCGCGCACGCTCAACGAAGAACGGCACCCGGTATCCCGAGCCGCTGCCGGCGGGCACACCCGGGCGCTCGCTCTCCGTAGAAATTGACGACTACATCCGCAATCGCGGCGACTACAGCTGCCTGGCCAGAGAGACCGTCGAGGCGACCTCTCGCACCCTACGGCTGCTTCTAATGACCTGCGGGGACATACCAGTCACCCGCATCGACCACGCTCACATCTACAAGCTGTGGGACCTCATTCGCTGGGCCCCAGACCGTCTGCTGTCCGACCCCGAGTACCGAAGGTTTACCTACGACCAGGCGGTCGCGCGTGGAAAGCAACTCAACGTTGCTCCGCCCGCCCCCGCCACGCTCGAGAAACACCGGCGCTTCCTATCGACCTTCTTCAAAAAGCTAGAGAAATCCAAGGCCATTGGTGCCTCGCCGATGGTCGCCTTCGACGAAATCAAGAAAGACTTGGTCGTGGATCCGAACAAGCCCGAGCGCCTTTTTGACGATGCAGAACTCAAGCGCATCTTCGACCTGGAGACATATGTCCCATGGGCTAGCAAGTACCCCCACCGCTGGTGGCTTCCAATCCTTGGCCTGTGCACAGGGGCGCGCATCAACGAAATCGCTCAGCTGAAACTAGCGGACGTAGTGCAAGAGGCTGGCGTCTGGTGCATACGGATCCAGAAGACCGTCGATCCCGACTTGGCGCACAAGACCCGCAACCGAAGCCGTCAGCGCCTGAAAGGAAAGTCTGCCATTCGAACCCTCCCCATCCCTCCCCAAGTGCTTGATGCGGGCTTTCTGGACTTCGTGGAGGATATCCGCGCGTGTGGCCATCCTCGATTGTTCCCCCACCTGACCGCCGGCGTGAACCGCAAAACGGGTGAGTCGAACCAGCGCTACAGCCAAGCGGCGCTCAACCAGTTCAGCACCTACCTGAAGAGCTTGGGTTTCGGGAAGGGGATTGGGCTGCACGCCTTTCGGCACACCATCGCCACGGAGCTCCATCACAAGGGAATTCCCGACGAGGACATTGCCTTGCTGACGGGCCACAGCATCAGCAAGAGAGTGCCGGTGCTGCATGAGGCCTACTTCCATAAGAAGCCGGAACTCGCCCGAAGGAAGCAAATCGACCTTCTGAGCCGCTACGCGCCGCCGGTGGAGCTGCCGCCCTACCAGAGGGGGCAGTTCGCGAAACAGCTGAGCGACCCGGGAAAGTTCTACCCGTAAGCTATTGCCAATGGCCAAGCCGCTGCGGAATGACGCGGTGCCGTTGCCATAGGCTGTCGTCATTCGCATCGAGGCGGATTTCGAACTACGCTATCCCTTCTGCACCTCGGATAGAACAGATGACAATCGATGTCAGCCACCTCTCGGCAAAAGAACTCAAGACGCTGATCGCTCAAGCAGAGAAACAGCAAACCAGAGTACTGACTCGCCCCAAGGCTGCCGCCATGCGAGCCAAGATCAACAAGTATGTTAAAGACCACGGTTACACGATTGAGGAGCTCTATGGGGCGCTTTCAAGTCCATCCACGGAAAAGGCCGGCAAGCGAGTAGTCCGGAATCCGAAGAAGACGGCCGGCAGCAAGGTCGCCCCTAAGTACCGCAATCCGGCCAACCCTGGTGAGACTTGGTCCGGCCGTGGGCGCCAACCGAAGTGGCTCGCTGCTTTGGTTCAGAACGGGAAGTCGCCGAGCGACTTCTTGATCAAATGAGTCCGCACGTCATGATTCCACGTGACTTCACGCTGTAACGCTTACCAACCACCATCTTGTGGCCCTCGCCAGAAATCGAAATTCCGTGGATTCGCGTCATTGCGAATCCACCTCTAGCACAGCAGCTTCAAAGTCTTCGCTGGACCTTCTTCACTCAGGCTAACCCACCGCCTGGCCGAGCGACATTGGCGCAACATGCTGAGCATCATGCATTGCTTAGGCCAACGACCGGCCCACTCGGTCAGAGGCGAACTCATATCTACAAGAGTCTCTACTAGCCATGCGACTGTTCGGCCGTCATTTGAAGCGGTATCCCACACCTCTAACCGTCACCAGCACTCCGGTGATGCCATGATGCTTGAGCTTCCTCCTGATATTGTGGACATGCGTGTCGACAACCCGACTGGACGAATCATCGGCAGCGACGCCTTGGAGCAGCTCTCCACGCGTGAATGCTCTGGAAGGGGACCGCAGTAGCGCATAAACGATGTTGAACTCGGTCAGGGTCAAGTCGACGACAGCCGGCGGTCCAGACGCCTCTGATTCAACCAGTGCCCTCATCGCCACTCCATCTGCAATCAGCCTTCCCTGCCGGAGGATGCTATCCATTCCCCATCCAAGCGAAACGCGACGCAACACCACATGAACACGAGCGACGAGTTCCCGCGGACTGTATGGCTTGACGATGTAATCATCTGCGCCGCAATGCAGCGCACCGAGCCTATCCCGCTCATCGTCGATCGCAGAAATCATGATCACAGGTGTGCTCGCCCTTCCGCGGATCATAGCGAGCACATCGGTACCAGCCATCCTGGAAGACATCGTCTCTAGAAGCACTATGTGAGGGTGCCAATGGGCGAACAACTCCAAGGCATGCTCTCCGTCATCAGCAACCGCTACGAGGAACCCCTCCTTTCGAAGTTGAGCCTCAAGTATGCCGGCGCTTTCAATGTCACCCTCAACCAACAGCACTCTTCTCACGCTGTAAGGAGACGACACCGAGTACACAGAGTTCGAAAGAGTCATTGATCAACTATTGATGTTTGTCCAGGAGCCGTCGAGGCGGCGAGCCCTTCTTATCACCACGCCGGGGCGTCGCCAACTGGCCGATGACGACGGTCAGCCTGCGCCGCATGTCCGCACATGCAGGGAGTGCTCCAGACGTCGCATGGAGAATTTTCCCCCACCTTTGCGGGTTGCTCGAAGCAGCGCCATCCACTTATGGATGAAGCCGCAAATTGCCCTGCCGTCAGACCGAAAAGAGCAGTACTTGCAGGCACCACCGCGCCCTCGTGAGGATCCGCGGACAGATGCCAGCGAGAGAAGGATTTGAGCCGGCTCATCGACATCAGACGAAGTAGTCATGGATCGCGACAGCGGCTTAGGATGGACCTCCAGGCCGAGCCGCTCTCGCGCCCCGCGGCCGCAGCGTAACGCCACACTTGATTCACCCTGCCTGCCAACTTGCCGGGGGCAGCGGATACCTAATACTCTGTCGAAAGCGTGAGCTTGGGTAGTGACTGACAGCCACTTCGACAGGGTTGCCGGCTGTGGAGTAGTAGAAGCGAACAACTTGAAGTGCGGGATCACCTGGCGCCACTTGAAGCAGATCGGCGGTCTCCTTGTCGAGAACCGTAGCCGTCATGTCCTGCCGAACTTCCGTCACGGCTATGCCGTACATCCGCTCCAGATTCTGATAGATCGGCCCACGTGCTATCCGCGAGGTGATCTGGGCCGCCGCATACTCCGGATGGAGGTAAACTCGCACAACGCCCGCCGGCAGTGAAGCAGCTGACCGCCTTCTTAGAAAACAAGCCTCAGACAACTGGATACCACGCCGGCACTCCAGAACGTCCGAGAGGCGCTCATTGACGGTGATCAAGCCCAAAGATACGTGGTGAAGCTCTGTCCTTCGGAGAAGCTCGCGAAGGCCATCTACAGAAATGATCGGGGGAAATGCCTCCACCTCCTGTGGCGCCGGAAGCACCATCGAGCCAACCCCTGGGCGAGACGCGATCAAGCCTTGGAACCTGAGCAATGCCAACGCCCGGCGCACGGTTTGGCGGCTCACGCCGTGAACTGACATGAGATTCTTCTCGGACGGCAAAGTACTCCCCACTGGATGAGCCCCGCGCTCAATGTCAATGGTGATTGACTGCGCGAGCGCATGATAGAGAGGCTTCGGTTGGCCTTTGTAGGGCTGGCGTCGATCGGACATTGTCACTTCGTTACTCTTTCCTTTCCATTGCGCGCTGGCCTTCTGAGGAGCGCCGCTCTGTGTTGTCCTGGGCCCAACTTTCACAGATGTCGCCCTTCAAACTTCTCACCTGCGGGCAATGCGCCGGCCTTGCATGGCTTTCCTAAGAACCAGCCTTGACCAACGGCGTCGGGAACGAGCCGGCACATTGCAATCGCCTGCTGCTCGGTTTCAACGCCTTCGGCTACAAGCGGCAGCTTCAGCGCCTTAGCCATTGCGCAGATGGCTTCAACGGCATGGCTCGCCGGAGAATGAGTGCCTGCAGCTCTGGTGAGCCGGCGGTCCATCTTCAGCCCTGCGAGAGGAAGGTCAGCCAGATAGGCGAAGTTCGAGTAGCCAGTTCCAAAATCGTCCAGGTACACCCTGAAGCCCGCCTGCTCCAGCTCGCGCAGCGCCTCTATCAGCAGCTGCTGAGAGGCAGTGGATCGCTCTGTCAGCTCTAGGACTATGGCGGATGCCGAAACTCCATAAATCTTTGTCTGCGCAAGCAGAAACTGTCTTAGTCCGATGCTCAGAATGTCCTGGGCAGACAGGTTGATGCTTGCGTAGAAGCCGTCCCCACATCGTAGGCGCCATCCAATCTCATCTAGGCTTTTCGCGACCACCACCTTCGCCAGCTCAGTGCCGAGTTTCAGGTGTTCCGCCATGGGTACGAAGGTGTCGGGCGAAACATCGGATCCAGTCAGTGTCCGCCAACGAGCCAAGACCTCGACACCGATCATCTGACGGTCAGACAAGCGTCGCAGTGGTTGGTAGACCAAGTCGATGTCTCCGTGCCTGATTGCGCGAGTCAGCATTAGGTCCAGAGCTTCCCGCCGCCCTTGGAAGACCTTCAGTAGAGCCCCTGACCCTGCTCCTCCAGCCAGAGCCAGCGCAAGGATGGACGTAACTGTCCAAGAAGGTTCGTTCCATAGGCTGCCGGATGCGGCTTGGGCAACGACGCAGATATCGAACTCACTGCTGCAGGCGCGTGTGGCGACGTGCCCGGCAGATGGAGTCAACGCCCCGTTCGTGCCCCGCGACATTTCCTGCACTGCGCCAAAGGATTGAAACCGGTGTCTGCCGTCTCGCGTGACCACCAATGCTCCGCCCCCCTCCATGGGCACTGCCACTCGCTCAAACGCCGTTGGAGCCGTGGTCACAATGGCGTTTCCGTACGACGCGAGGTCCACTTTGATGCGCCCATCGCCAGGGGCGGCCACGCTCCGCCAGAGCGAATAGCCTCGAACGAGGCGATTCGGAGCGACAAGCTTTACAGGCGTAGGAAGGCGCCCCCATATTGCTGTACATATCAATCGCCCGTTGCTCAATCTCCCAACATCCTTAATGTAGCGGGAGTGAAACGCTATGAGACGCAGCTCGGCTAAGTCCTCATCTCCACAGGGCGCGGCATCTATCAACAGCGCCTTGTTCAACCCATCAACGCCGGCACGGGCAACATCTTGAGCGTGTTCCAAGAGAACGACCGTATAGTCGGCAAGTTCAACTTTAGCCCGCTGCGTGACTGCCAACTGGGCCGCCGCCAGAGTGCTCGCGACCACGGCTATCCCCAGAAGAAAAGGCGCTGAACGGAGAAGTGCCCATCGCAAAGATCGCCGCTTAGCGGATGACTTGCGCATTCCTGACTCCGGGGTTAGGACCCGCCGGACAGATTGCTATCCGGCGGGATCGGACTCAACTGGCGTGAACCAAACGGGGGCGGAACTCAGTATTTACCTTAAAGAATGCGACTGCCTGAGCAAGCCCATCGGCCTGGTCTTCGACGGCACCGGCTGCTGCTGAGGCCTCTTCCACCAATGCAGCATTCTGCTGTGTCACCTCGTCCATCTGCATCACCGCCTGGTTAACCTGTTCAATGCCCGCAGTCTGTTCTTGGGAGGCTGCGGATATCTCCGTGATCATGTCGCGTACGCGCTGGACGCTCTCAACGACCTGATGGATGGTGGCCCCCGTCTGCCGGACCTCGTTCGAGCTGTCGACCACATCCTGGACCGAGCGATCAATGAGTTGCTTGATCTCCTTCGCTGCCTCAGCGCTGCGCTGGGCCAGCGTCCGGACCTCGCTTGCAACCACTGCAAACCCCCGACCTTGGTCCCCTGCCCTAGCAGCCTCCACGGCCGCGTTCAGCGCTAGTATGTTGGTTTGGAAGGCAATCCCATCGATCACCGTGGTGATGTCTGCGATGCGCTGAGACGACCCCTCAACCTTTTCCATCCTTTCCATTGCCCGATCAACGGCGCGGCCCCCCTGAAGGGCAAGTTCACCAGCGTCCGAAGCGAGTTTGCTAGCCTGCAAGGCATGATCCGCGTTCTGGCGCACCGTGGAAGTCAACTCCTCCATCGACGCAGCCGTCTCCTCCAGGTTCGCCGCCTGCTGCTCCGTGCGACGTGACAGGTCCGAGCTTCCCTTGCTCACTTCCGCGGCGGACACCCGAATGACTCCGGCTCCGTCCTGGATGCCTCGTACGATGCTGCCAAGCTGCTCCGAGGAGGAGTTCGCGGCATCACGCATTTTGGCGAAAACGCCACTGAACTGGCCGGCTACACGGTAGGTCAGATCGCCTTGAGCCACCGCCCCCAGCAGACTCGCGATACTCGAAAGGCTTCGGTCGCTGACGTCGAACATCTGGTTAAGGTTATCGATCATCTCTCGGAAGCTGTGACTAAAGCCATCTGAAGTTCCGCGTTGTGAAAAGTCCCCCAATGCCGCGGCTTGAACAAGACGACGAATCTCCTCGTTGATCGCCAACAAATTGCTTCGTGTGGTCTCCATAGCTTCTGTGATAGCGGTCTGATCTCCGGGCAGAGCCTCCATCCGTACGCTCATGTCCCCTATCGCGTAATGCTGAGCGATGTCGACGATCTGTTCGATCAGCATGTTGGAGCGCTCAACCATGGCGTTGGTGTCAATTGCGAGCTGGCCAAAGGCACCCGGATGACGGGAGCTATCAATACGATGGGACGTCCGCCCTTCGGCCTGAGCAGAGGCCATTTCCTCCTGATCAGCGATGAGAGCCTTGATGCGATCCTGCATCGCGCTCATGCTTCTCAACAGTGCTGCTGTCTCGTCTCGTCCCTCCACCTTGATTAAGTTCTCGATGCCCCCCAATGCAATGGCATTGGCAGTTCTTGTGGCTTGCTCCAAAGGAACGGTCAAACTGCGCGTGATCGCAATTGCCAACGCGATGCTGAGCACGATCGCGAGAAGCCCGGCTGTGATAAGCATCGTGCGACCGCTGGCGCTCGCGGCTTGTGCCTCACGATAGCTTGCGTCCGCCAAGCGCTCCTGAAGCTCCGCGTTGGCAAAGATGGCAGCTTGCCACTCATTGAGGAGCACATCTCCTTCTGCGAGAAGCTTAGTAGCCTGAACTACGTCACCCTGCGAGGCCGCCTCGACAACTGAGTCATTGACCCGACGCGCTGCGAGTCGCTTTTCGGTGATGACGGCACGAATCCTCTTCCCTTCCTCGTCGGCAGGGGTTGCGTAGAGGGCATCACGAGCCTCGTCGTACACCTTCCGCTGCTCGGCGATCTTTCGCATCAAGGATGCCTGGACATCCTTGTCCTGCAGCATGATCAGTTCACGCAACGAGATACTGATCTGCATGTTCGCGCTTGCCATGGATTTGGAGAGTCGAATGCGCTCCATGCTCTCTTTGACTATCGAGTCCATGCTTCGCTCAGCACGGGACAGCGTCCAAAGACCGGACGCAACGATGGACATCGCAACCGCGATCAAGATAGCGAAGGCGGCACTCAAGCGGGTACCGACCCTGAACCGCATCAAGAAATTCTTCACATTCACACCTTTCATGGGGGAGGAGTTGGCTCCTGGCCGACAACGTCAGCGGGCCAGTGATCGGCCCCATCCGGCACAACCTTAGCCCTCCCACAGCGGAGTAGCACCCCACCTGGACTTTTCGCAATGACCACCATATAAGCGACATTGCGCGACGTTCACCACCTTTCTTGACAGGCGCTGCGTATCCAAAGAGTCGGTCCTGCCCGTTTACAGCTGCGCGCCATCGAAATCAGCAGGAACATGTATCTTTCGTTTGTCCATGACTTGTCCATAGTTGCCAGCGAAGGCAAGGACATGCCCCCCTCGAGGCAGGCGGCGCCTCCTGTCAGGGGAGAGGTCCACATTGCCCCTGACCATCTCCCATTGAATGGATATTCCCGGACGGAGGCAGGGATACACACGCATAACCAACTCGGCTTCAATGGTTGGCTTCGTCCTGCAGAGATCGGACGTCGGATGCACGGGATTACACAACGCATGCTGACCCGTAGGTTTCGCCATTTGGAGCGCGATGGGCTGGTAAGTGCGTCACTACTTAGATGAGCTGGCACCCCGAGTCGAATATGCACTTGCTGACCCGAGAGACGAAATCTTGGCTCAATTATTTCCTCTTTGGACTTGGATTGGAGAGAATCCTCAACAGCCTTCGATTCGTACGAGAGCCGTTCGCCAGCAAGCTGTCACGCGAAGAGGTTTGAACAGAGCGATCTCTCTGGGCTCAACTATTGACTGAGCGTGCTTGCTGGAGAGTTCATGGATGCCTGGCTCGACCAGAGCGCCTTTGAGTGCCGCTGGGGCAGTCAAGCCCCCTTGGGCTGATCGCTCAGATGGACAAGGTCGTAGGCTTCCTTGCTGTCGAAGTAGTAGCAGAACGAGCCCTTCGGCACTCCCAGCTACTTGACGGCCTCCTCGATGCCCGTGGCGGAGAATCTAGCTCCGTCTACAACTGGAGCTCGGTACGCACAAGCTCTCTCCTGGTGTCATCAAAGCCGCGGTCCGCCCCGGAGGGCGGCCGCGTTGGCGTGATACCTCGGTGTTGGAGGCAACATGAAGTGAACTTCAGGCCGACCGCCTATCAAAATCAACCGCCAAGCGGCATCGCTCGCTCATCGCAGGTGGGCTATCCGGCGCTGAGCGGCTCCTGAATCAGCGCAAGTAGCGGACCTCAGGGACACACATGACTCCCACCTAATCTGTGGAACCACTTGGCATTACTAAACAGACGCTGTGATCAGCACCTCAAGTAACTCGCCGCAGATCTAGCAAGGACTACCTCTCTACCGCCAGTTGCCCAGCGAGGACGACGACTAGCCCAGGCAAGCTATTTAACACCTCCCAGCTCAGCGGCGATCAGCGCTGACACGTCCGTGACCGGAATGCCTTCGCGCTCATTAAATGTCCCGGCCTTCGACCAAGACATGCCGCGGCCGATGGCGAATGCAGCCCGGTATTTGCGCATCATGTTCTTGGGATCGTTCTTCAGCTCTTCCAAGAGGAAAGGCACCGTCCAGACGGAACGCTTGAAGGATCGACCAAGACCAGCCTCCAATTTATCCGCAACTTCACCATAGGTGACGGTGTCGCCAGCCAAGAAGACAATCTCATTACGAATCGTTGGATCAAAGAACACGATCTCCGCAGTTAGGCGGCCAATATCATCGGGTGTTGTTAGCGTAACAGCATTATCAAGACTACCCAGCGCGTGGACCTCACTGTTCTCGAGATCAACCACGCCAAACTCGGGCTCAAACAAGTAGCTCATGAACATACCTGTCGAGATGATGACCCAATCGGTCCTGTCTTGCGACCGCAGCAACTCGCGAACGTCCAGCTGCGCATCGAAGATATCCTGCGGACCACCACGACCGATCGCCTCGAAGTCCACCCCGAACTGCCATGGGAAGTAGCGCGGAATGCCAGACTGGAGCGCGGCCTTGGCAAGCTTCATAGGCGTGTTGATGCCCGCAGCGTAGCCAGCACAGCCGATCACAGTATCGTAGCGGGAGAAGAGAGAAGCCAACTCATCGATCGAGTCATCCACCAAATCCCCCAGCACAATTTCGATACCCGCATTACGAATATCTGAAATATCCTTCTGCTTGGACGGATTGCCCGATTTGACGGCACTTTCGCGAAGCAGGACACTTATTTTTGCTCCATCAACTTCCTTCGCACGACGCGCCAGACTGCGCAGCACCGGCATACCGAGCTCACCCGCTCCCAATACAAGAATATTTCTCGACTTAACGTCATAATTCACATTATTCATCACTGCACTCACTTCAGCTTGTCTTTCCGGTATACTGCCAGCCCGTGAACTGGCGCGAAAGATGGGCACACGCGTGATACTGCCGTCAGACAATCTCCGTAGAGAAGACATCCTTCAGTACTCCCAGACGGTCTGCGATGGACTTCGAGATGATGACGATGGGCTTCGTCGAGAGGTCCTTGCCCATGCAGGCAGCCGTTGGTCGCTAGGTGTCATTCATACACTAGGCGTTTATGGTCAGCTTCGACATGCAGAGATCGGCCGTCGGATGCACGGAATCACGCAACGCATGCTGACCCGTACGCTTCGCCATTTGGAGCGCGATGGGCTGGTAGTGCGTCGCGAGTTCGATGAAGTGGTGCCCCATGTCGAATATGCACTCTCCGACTCTGGATATGAGCTCCTGGTTCGAATGGTCCCTCTTTGGACTTGGATTGTAGAGAACGTCAGCAGCTTTCGATCCGCACGAGAAAGGTTCGATAGAAAGCTGCCACGCGACGAGGCCTGAACAGAACGACCTAACTAAGCTCAGTTATCGCTTCAGCACGATTGCTGGAGAGCTCTTGATTATCTGTCACGAGCGCGGCGCCTTCTTTTGTGCCGCTGCGGCATTCCTGCCCCGGGCTATTCGCTCAGCTGGGCTGGCATGGAGATTGTTGATTAATATCGACCAGGCTCCGCACTTGGGTGTCAGATTCGCCCGATAAAGCCAGCTGCTCGCACTCCACGCTGATGCGGCGGCAATGCCGGCACTTGCGCTCAATCCAACGTTGAAAGATCACTGCCTGCGCATCAAGGAGCAGGTCGCTGCCCCAAGTAGTTGCGAGTAAGCACTATCGGCTCGGTCAAGCCCGCATATCGCGCTTCCACGATCGGCGCCATTAAGACCGAAAGACAATGTCTCTCATGGCCGCCCATCCTCTGCAAAGAAGCTTGTTTGGCTTCATTCCGGAGCATAGGCTGCGGGCGTCCAGCGCTTGAAAGAAGGCCCCAAGCTACCGCTGCTCTTTGTGGAGACAGGGAATCTGCAGCAAGTGGGACTTCCGACTGCCGAACTTGCAACAGCGCCCGGTCAGGAGCACAGTTCGTGCATCAAAGGGGGATGGGCAATGGAACGCTCGCAATTCATTATTGATCGCGCACTGTATTCAGACGACGTGGCGGCTCGGGCCGCGCATCGCTATACCGGCCAGCTTGGTATAGAGGTGCGCTGCCAAGGCGCCAACCTCATCGTTGGCATTTGGTCTCCGGACGGCTGTATGGTGCCAGAGGACATCTGGGCCCGGTTTTCTCGAGATTTGCTTGACGAACGCCTGCGAGCGGCCGTGCGAGCGGAGACGAGCGGACTTCAGCAGGAGCTGCTTCGTGCAGCACTGAACCAGGCACAGCCGGCGGTGCCCCATGTCGAGGTTTAGGCTCGCTGAGGCTTTCGCCGCGCCATCGGACTACCAACTGTTGCCTCTACGGTTCCGGCGTCTGCCGTGGGATCACGATCGGGCCTTCGTCTCGTCGATGGCAGGCGACTGGCTCCTGATGAAGATGGAGGACGTTCAGCGTCTGGTGACCCACCAGTTGCCGACCGAGTCCGCCCTCTTTGCGGATTTGGAAGCCCGGCACCTGGCCGTTGCCGGCACCTACCGAAGCAGCTTGGCGCCTCTGCTTAGTCAAATCCGCAGCCGAAAGTCCTACCTGATGGGTGGACCTGCTCTCCACATCTTCGTGGTTTCCCTGCGTTGCCACCACACCTGCAACTATTGCCAAGTGTCGCGGCAGGAAACGAGCGCCACTGCGTTCGACATGGAAAGCGCGCACGCCGGACAGGCGGTGGAACGGTTGTTCGAATGGCCGAGCCAAGAACTGACGATCGAATTCCAAGGGGGTGAACCCCTGCTCAATTTTGAGCAAGTGAAGGCCATCACCCGGCAGATCGTCGAGCGCAATCGGACCGCCCGACGCTCGCTGCGGTTCGTGCTGGCATCCACCCTGCATGACCTCACCGACGACCAGCTGGCGTTTCTGACCGAACATCGCTTCAAGCTCTCTACGTCACTGGACGGTCCCGAATGGCTTCACAACGCCAATCGCCCCAGACCCGGTCGCGACAGCTACCGGCGGACTGTTGAGGGGATTGAACGCGGACGCCGTTGGCTGGGAGACGATGCCGTCTCGGCGCTGACGACCCTGACCCGCCAGAGCCTCGAGGTCCCTGAGGCCATCATCGACGAATACCGGACGCTGGGATTCCACAGCATCTCCCTGCGTCCCCTGAGCCCCTACGGATTCGCCACCAAGACGGCCCGCCGCACCGGCTACCCCACGGAAGACTTCCTGGCCTTCTACCGACGCGCATTCGACCACTTGCTGTCGGTGAACCTGGCCGGCTACGCCATGGAAGAGTCCTACGCGTCTCTCCTTCTCTCCCAGCTCTTCACTTCGTTCGGGCACGGTTACGTCGATCTCCGATCACCCTCCGGAGCCGGGTTGGGCGCCGTCATTTATGACCATGATGGGCGGGTCTATCCGTCGGATGAGGCACGCATGCTGGCCGCCATGGGGGACGATGCCTTTGCCTTGGGCCACGTCAGCCAACCGGTCGGCCAATGGCTGTCCTCGCCCGCCATGGGCCGCTTGCTGGACGCCGGCGTCGCCGAGGCCCTACCCACGTGCTCCGATTGCGCGTTTGTGCCTATGTGCGGCGCTGATCCGATCGAGCACTACGCCCGCCAGGGGGATCCCATCGGCCATCGGCCCAGCAGCGACTTCTGCCGGCGGAACATGGGGCTCTTTGATTTCCTGCTGGAGCGCTACGAGAAGGCTGACCGGAACATCCAAGGATTGATGCGCTCCTGGGCCAATCCGAAGCCATCGGTGGAGGACGCCGTCCATGCTGCCGCTTGAAACCAGAGCCGAGCTGGCGCCGTCGGCGAAAGCCAGTCTGCTGAAGGTCGTGTCTCTGGCAGAGTTTGCCCGATCAGCGCTTCCCTTGGAGCGCCTGGCACTGGATCTGAGGGACGTCCCAGCGGACCACTCCAGCAATGAGCTGCTAAACCTGCCTTGGGGTGCAGTCTTGCCCTCGAGCGGGTTGCGCTCACCCAGTGAGGCTCCTCTCGTTCACTTGGAAGGTCCGCCGGGTGTTTGCAAGCCTGGGGATGTGTTGGAGCTCAATCCCCTGCAGAAGAAGGTGGCGATTCGCTACCGGCGCGGAGACACCGGCAATGTGTTGTTCGCCACCGAGCGCTGCAACAGCTACTGCCTGATGTGCTCTCAGCCGCCCCGAGACGTTCAAGACGATTGGCGGGTGAGGCACCTCCTGGACCTGATCGACCTCATCGATCCGGAGGAACCTTCGCTGGCGATCAGCGGCGGGGAACCGACCCTGCTAGGTGACGGGTTGGTCGACGTGGTGGCCAAATGCGCGCACGTGCTGCCCAACACCCACCTGCACATCCTGTCCAACGGCCGAATGCGTGAGCCCGGCCTGCACGCGAAATTTGCGGGCCTCCATCCTAACCTGAGCTGGGGCATTCCGCTCTACGGAGACCGCTATGCCTTGCACGACTACGTCGTGCAAAGCGAGGGGGCGTTCGCTCAGACCCTTCGTGGGCTTTACGCATTGGAAGCTGCCCAGCAGCGGGTGGAGATACGGGTCGTGTTGGTTAAACCCACGGTCGAGCGGCTGATACAGCTGGCCCGCTACATCTGGCGCAACCTGCCCTTCGTCGAACACGTCGCACTGATGGGCATCGAGCCCATCGGCTTTGCCAAAGCCCATCAGCGTGAGCTTTGGGCCGATCCAGCGGACTACGGTGACGTCCTGTCCGAAGCGGTAGGGCTGCTGGCCGAGGGCGGAATCCCGGTCTCGCTCTACAACCTGCCCTTGTGCGCGTTGGACCGATCGCTTTGGCCCTACGCCGTGCAGAGCATTTCGCCTTGGAAGAACGACTACCTACCCGCCTGCGAAACCTGCTCGGTTCGACAGCGGTGCGGCGGCTTCTTCTCGTGGGTCACACCGGCTTGGACCAGCCGGTCCATCTCTCCTGTCTTGGAAACCTGATCATGTCCAACGCACTGATGATCGTCGGCGCCGCCACCTTGGGAACCCTGGGCACGGAGCCGCCCAAGGGCCAGTCCGAACTTTCCAGGCTCTCCGAGTTGGACGGGAAATACGCGACCGTCCTGAGCACCTCGTTGAATGCAGGCCGGCACAACCTGTATGCAGGGCACCGCAGCCACAGCTCCCATCGATCACACAGTTCCCATCGCTCCCATTCGTCCGGGTCGGGAAGCTCGTATCGCTCCTACACCCCGCCACCGGCGACCTATACCCCACCGCCCACCCGCTACACCACGCCAGCGAAACCGGCGGCGCCCGCAACTTCCCGAACCACCGGGAGAGGCGCCAGCCATTTGAACAGCTACCCGACCCAGAATCTGGATCCAGCCACCCGAGCAAACTCGAGGTCTACGAACAACCTGACCTTGGAACCTGGCACTTACGAAAAGCCAGTCACGGAGGGACGGGACGCCGATGCGCTCAAGCTGCTCATCATGCGCGTCCAAGCAGCGCTCTATTCCAAGGGCTACGATCCGGGCGCCATCGACGGGGCGCTTACCCCTGAGACCCAATCGGCGCTGCGCATGTTCCAATTGGCCCACGGCATTCGAGCGACAGGAACGATGACAACTCCGACGCTCGACGCACTCGGGGTGCGGCTCTAATCAGCACGCCGGCACCATGCCGTGGCTTCCGCCTAATGCCAAAAGCTGACCACACACCAGCGTTCGTGAAGCCCCCCCCTTCCCCGAGGAGCCTTGCCTGACACCCCGTGAGGTCGAGACCAGGATTGGATTGCGCATTACCCAGGCCATGGCGTAAAGGCACACGGTGGAGCGCTTCGCTTGGGGGCACACTCTCATGGCATCCGCGCGCATCGATCCGGTGAGCAGGCTCTAGAGCCTTCCTCTGGGGCGCAGAGCTTCGGCCGGAATGAAACTCTTAACGGTTCATGGTGTAAGGTTGACCCAACTGGCTCCTCTCTGGCGCGAAATCCTTCGCCCCTGTGTCTAGCCCCTCTCAGGTATGACACATGACACCCTCGACCGCTTTCCGGATCCTTCGGATTCGCCCTTTGCTGCGCCTGAATGGAACGATCGAGCGAGTGGAATCCCTACAGGCCAAGTGTGGCTCGTGTGGGGACGAATCGCGTATGTCGCATGGCCAAGGCCTTACCGATGCTGTGGGGGGGGTGGAGCTCACCTGTCCCGCATGCGCGGTTACGGGGATTTTGACCGTAGACCAAGCGTGGTCTCTCTGGGGAGAGCAGATGAGAAAGGATAGGATCCTGGCGCTAGCAGGGCTGGTGCCCGAAGATCTAGATCGCACCTAGATCTTGCGTCACCGCCTGCCCGTCGCGCAGCAACGTCACCAGAAGCCGACCACCAGCCACCTGCCGCCCTACCCGCGCGTTAAGCCAAGTGGCCTGGATTTTGCCGGCTGCAAGGACATCGCCTGGGGCAAAGCTCTCAGGCCTGCCAGCCAAGGGTTCTCCCGGCGAGGCCAAGCCGCCATCAAGGCACTGAACAATGGTAGGTCTGGTGCTGTCGTTCTTGGCGTACGCAGTGGCCATCATCCGACCATTCCTGGGCGACCAGCCCCCAAGAACCAGCTCAGTCCCGAGATGGTCAATCGGTAGGCGCGCTTCAGCAGCCGCCCTCACGTAGTTCGGCCAAAGTTGGTCCAGCACCAAGCCCAGCTCCGCAGAAAGCTGTTCCATCGTGAAATCTGCGCGGAAGCTCGCCTGAAGCGCCAGCTCGTAGACACGAAGAAAAAACTGCGTAGACCCGCGTGCGGCCATCACGAGATTGTGCTGCGGAATCAGGAGCATTTTGGCGCCCGAGGAGTGGGCGCCGGTCCGGGCATCCTCTGCCAGGGTGTCAACAGCAACGAGGAGCTGGCTAGGGCTCAGCAAGACGTTGAGAATGCTCATTGTGTCTGCCTAATGACCTAGATGGACTATCTCTCGTATTCATCCTCAAGTCGAGTCCGCTATGACATACACCCTGGAGCAACTTGCTGAACGCCTGCACGCATGCGAGGTCGACTTAGAAGCGCATCGGGGATACCTCAAAGCGATGGAGTACGCACTCGGCGCGACCATCGCCACCCACAGTGATCCGCCATCATTGCGCCGGATCTGGGACCTGATGTTGGTGGAAGCGGCGGACACTCATGCCGGCCTCGATAGCCCGATCTTCACCGCTGCCTTTCAGCAGTCTCTTCGGATGCTCACCGAACAGATATCCCTGATGGACCCAGGCCCTACCAGCCAGCGCCCAATAGATCAGTAAGGATCTGCTCCAGCTTGGTGGCCGCCTCCTGCTGAGAGTTGACCTTGATCGAAAGGCCGCTTTGAGCGGGACCAGGACGAGTCTCAAACCGAGTGATGGTTCCACCTCCGCTTCCGTCCACCTCCACTCTGGCGGTAATGATTCTGCCATTGGCGTTGAACGTCCAATCCTGGAAGGCGTGCATTTCTATGCTCGAAGCTGGGTTGTGCAGAATAACCTGCACCAACCGGCTCTAGGGCCACCCGGCTCGACAAGCCGCCCCCTGTTATGCGCCCAATCGCGGCGTTGTCGTCCTTGTTCGCGTCTCAAGATCCCGCACCGCACCCTCGTTATCGCGGGGATCTTCGCCGCAGGTGCCATCAAGCGCTCCCGCATTGAAAGCAAGCCCTCATCCTGAAACGAACCCCAGTTGCGCCCTCCTACGTGCCCACGGCGCGCACTAGGCCTCGGCTGGCTCGCGGTGTCGGGCAACGAGCTCGGCGAGCTGCTCCATGCCCGTCACGGGCTCAAACCTGCCCTTCAAACGCTGTGAGAAGTTGGTCCAGTCCGCTCGAACCAAGGTCTTCAAACAGGGAGTGGACACCCGCATGAACAGCAGAGGCTGATCGGAGAAGCGAAGCTTTTGGACAGCACCTCTAGCGAGCTGCACAAGCTCTGAGTGGATGTCCAGCGACTCCACATAGACCAGCGTCGCACCTACTGCGCTGGCAGTCCCTTCTAGGTAGGTGAAAAATCGGCTTCCATCGAAGCACACAACTGCGCGCGAACCACATGCCTCATTGAACTCAGCGCCGGCTGCCATCAGCTCGGCAATCCGCACTTCAGTCAGCTCCTCTACTGCTGAGCTTACAAAGACAACCGAGCAATTGAGCATGCCTAACAACCTCGAGTTAAGGCGTCAGCCTACGCCGCGCTTTGTGCTCTGGGCGTGCAGGAAGGAAAGGCGAAAGCGAGAGGTCAGTCAGTCGCGGGACCTTCACGCTCGCGCAACTATTCTCGCCGACGCCGCTCAATGCTGAGCGGTCAAGAACGGCATCGGACTCTTCTTGCGCAACTCGCAGGAAGCGATCAGCCCAGAGTCATCGCCACTGCATGATCAAGAGCAAGCCCCTACACGCCCCGCCCTTTGAACCAAACTCGCCTCAATTCGTCTGGAAAACCAGGTTCAAGGACAAATGTGTCTACACCGGATGCGGAGTGGGTCTTCCCGGGCGAATTGACAGCGATCACCTTGCCGAAGTCCACGCAACCAAGCAGGCGCTCGCAGCCCAGCTTGCGCACGTTCGGCTCTCGCAGTGCCACGAGGTGTTCGTCAGGAACACGACTGCCGCATTGATCACCGTCCACCATTTCCTGTCCCAGGCGGCGGAAAGGGATGCGGTCTTCTTCCTCTGCGCAACTGTTGAGGTTGCCGGGGAGATCATGGCGACACTCAACGTGGATGACAGACCGGCTTGAAGCAGGAAACTAGCAGTGGGAGATGAATCATTTTACGGGATAGTGAGACTTCGGTAGCAGTTAAGCCTCAGATCGCAAACGGCTTGACACATTTTCAGATCCACTCCTCCGTATACCTTGCCAAGCTTCAGACGCATGGTTAGATGCTTCCATCTTCAATGGAGGCAGGAACGATGGGCAACGTTCGCAGCAATAAGAAAGAACCACGCTTAGCTAACGATTGGCGCCAGGCCACCGAGGCCATACCAATCTTGATCGTCGAACGGAACGAAGCTTCCGTGATGGGCACCGACGCGTTGATCGCTGCAGCCAAAACGGGCCTCAGGAACGCCTGCGAGAACTACCGGACGGCTTTGATCGAGCATCGAAGGGCGTAAGCGGCCATCGTCGCCGGCATCTTTCGCGAACCGCTGAAAGGGGGGGGGCCCCCTTTTATGGTTGTCAGAAGCCCCCTGCCCGCCCTATAGGCTGGTGGCGCGCCACACGCGCCCGATCAACCCGCCCACCAGTGGCGCGATAGGAAAGACGGTGTAGAGGGCGGCCAACGCCAAGGGCGGGACCGACACGAAGAAGTTGCGTTCCGCCTCGATCAGGCCAGGGTAGAAGATCCCTACACCGATGCTCGCCAGCTGGACGACCACCACGACCAGCGTGCCCATCAGTGCCCCCTTCCAAAAGCCCCCGCGCCTTGGTTCCAAGAAGGGATTGACCGCCCTGGCTGCCCGAACGCGCGCCGCCCGCCAGTTCAGCACGTAAAGCAGCAGGAGGAGCGCCAGCACGCTAACACCAGCCGAGAACGCCGCCACAGCCTGCCAAGCAAGCCCCAGCTCTCCAGAAATTTCTGCACCGCCTGCGAAGGCGAGCAGGCCAGCGCCGCCCAAGAGGACCGTTGCGGGTGCGAGCAGGCCCCACTGCATATGGGACGCGGTCGAGTGAGAGCGGACATGGGCATTCATGGAACCTCCAAATGGGCGAGAACGAGGGCGGGTTACAAGGACCGATCAGGGCTTCTTTTGTGCGTCGATGAGCACCCACTGCCCGGCCTGCTTTTCAAACACCAGGTCTGCCTGGGCTGGCACGGGCGCAGGCTCTTCCTTCAGCTGGCGTCCACCCTGGAAACCAATCACATCGAGGGTGCCGCCGGTGACGCACGTCGTTCGCTCGGGCCCGCTCTGGTTGCAGTCGACGTTCAAGTCATCCCAGCCACGCACTTCCACGCGCTGCCCTAGCTCGGCCACCAGGTTCGCGTTCAAATACTGCTCGTACCCCTTTGCAACCTGCTCTACCGACGGTCCCTGTTCCGCCTTACCGCAAGCAATCAAGGCAACAGCTGCTACCGCGGCGACCACCATTCCACGCTTCATGCACCTTCTCCTCGGCTCTTGGTGATGTCCACTTCGATCGTTTCGTTCCGATAGCCCAGGCTCACCTTCTCGACGGTCACGTCCATCTTGGGTTCGGTGCCGTCGACCCAAACCCGATTGACCGAGAAGACCACGCGGTCGTCTTGGAACGAGCGGCCTTGCCGCGCGAGATTGGCCGCTTCGGCGGGGTCCATCCGAATCAGCAACCGGTAGCGCCCCGCGTTCGGAGGGCTGGACACGCCGGTGGGCGTCTTGCGGATCCAGGGGACGAAGTTCTTTCCCGTGACACTCAAGCCGGCAACCGAGATCTGCGGCATCGGCACGAACACTTCCATGACGCCCCGATTCGCGTTGTAGCTGACCCCACCCAGCGCTTTGAAGTTCGGGCGAACGGCATACCGCCGAATCCCTTTGAACCGCTCCAGCCGGGCGTCGAAAGCAGGCCCGAAGCGCTGCTCGATCACCGCCGCAGGCGGCTCTGCCTCTTTGCTGCCGGTCGTCCTCTTTGCGGCCACCCACGCCTGCCGCAAGCACCACTGCCGTTTGTCAGGCCGCAACTGGTAGGCGGAATGGGCCATGGCCAACAGGCCCATGTCGCACATGTCGATCCCTTGTGCCCCGGTGGAGGACAGCCCTTCGCGCAGGTGCTGAGCACCCTCAAGGGTGTCCTCGTCCAGGTCCCAGTAGATGCCGAGCGGCTCGGCGTACAGGGGATGGGACACCTTGGCCTGTGACGCGGATTTCCCAGAAATGGCCCCACCGACCTGCCGAAGCAGGCCCGATGCGGTCGTGGGTTCGGCGCTGACGCCCGTCGATACGGCCAGCGCGAGCGCGCCAGCCAGAACTGCCCCGTTCTTCATACAGCCCCTCGTTCCTTTGGATGGACTTGCCACATACTTACGTGGCACGTAGAGTCTACCCGGGGCGTAGGCCTTGCGTCATGATCGGTGCATGCTTGCACTGCATCCGTTCAGCCTGTGACTACGCCGACAACTCCGCGAGCGATCGTGGCCGCGCGCTTGCGCCAAGCCAGGATCCTTCGAGGCTTCAGCCAGCGCGAAGTGGGGGTCAGGATGGGCCTGGACAAAGACACCGCATCGGCTCGCATCAGTCGCTATGAAAGCGAGTCGATGACGGTGAGCCTGGAAGCACTATTTGAGCTTGCGCAGGCACTGGACGTGCCGCCGGCCTACCTGCTGGCGACGACGCCGGCGATGGCCGACGCCATTTTGGCGCTGGGCGTTCAAAGCGAGGCCCAGCAGGCCAAGCTTTCTCAAGCCCTGGAAGAGCTGACCGCACTCCCCCCTGGAAAGCGAAAGCAGGCCATTGACCGCCTCTTGGCAGACCTCGAACCTTCATAGGCTCCTTCCAGCGAGCCGGTCTCAGCGATTGCGACGGCAACAGGTGATAATCCGCCCGGTATGGACACGGGGGATACGGGATGTTGTTTTCATCTACGATCAGCGATCGCTTTCAACGGTTCAAACTGTGGTGGTTCATCCAACCATTGACCGTTAGGGCTTACTGCAGTGGGGCGGCCCTCATGGGCATCGCCCTTCTTCTGTTCCGCTTTGCTCCGAAGGCTTTGGCCACCGACGTCATCACTTACGCGGCCAGTTTCTTCTTTGCAGTTGGGTTCCTACGTGAAGCATTTCTCTGGCTCTATCCGAAGCTCCAGCTGCCACTGGCCAAGTTGGCTGTCACAGCAATGAGCGTTATGGCGCTTGCCGCCGCAACAGGGATCAGCCGCCTGGCAGTCAACGATGGCACCGGACAGGATCCTTCTCATTTTCCAACTGCAGTAGCCCTACTTGTGCCTTTCGCTTTCGTGCCGATCATCGCCTTCGTGATTACGGTTTCAAGCGGCCTTTCAGCCATAGGCATTCTCATTTGGGCTGCAGGAACTTCCCCTTGGGGGAAAACGAAGAGGAGCGACTTTGACTATTTGATGCTTTGCTCACGCATTTTTGCCGCAGCAGTGGTGTCCATCGTAGCTGCGTTCGCGATAGGAGACTCACCAGTAGCGCCGTCCTGGATGAGATCAGTGGCCCGCCACACCGCATTTGCGCTCGACCTTTATAGCGATGCTTCGTGCGCCGTACATCCGAGTGATCGGTTTCACCGCATCAACGATGACATCGTGATCTTGGGGAGGATCACACCCGACGGTCCACGCTATGTTCGCCGCAGTTGCCCCTTACAGGCCGAAGCGGAGGCGCCTGAGCTGCCTCTCCTTGGCCCTCACCCCAACCTCTAGACAGGGGAATACGTTTCCAGAAAATCGGCGAATTCCTCGTCTTGACAGGCCAGTGCTTCGAGCCGAGGCTCGCCCTCCTCTATGCACGCACCGGCCTTGATAAGCATCAGGGCCACTTCCTGCTTGGTTTTGCTATCTAGATCGCTTGCCCATGCAAGCCACACCAGAGGAGGCTGGTCCATCTCGTCGTAGGTGTAGGGGTAGCCGTCCGGATCTACCCCGACTTCCAACATCGCGGCAACCATCTCGATATCGCCATGGGCGCACGCGTGGTGGAACTGCGGGAACGGCAAGGCTCGGGCGCGCACTTTGAGTTCCAACGGCAGCCGGCTGATGAGATTGTCCATCTCGTCCATGACAGCCCGGGTTTCCTCTTCACACTGAATTGGCAGACTCCAATGCGGATCTCTGGCGCTACGATGCCCTTCAGCGCTCATATCATTGTCCGTCTCTTTGCTCATCGACGCTCAACCAAAGACGTTCCCGGTTGGAACACCGTAATGTTGGCGAAGGGGAGCTGTAGGGCTCACTAGGCGCTGTGGCGCTTTATCGGGACATCTGTCCCGACAACGCCCGGTCGACATAGGGACATTGCAGGCGCGATTCACGAAGACCCCGGCAGCCATTGACAACCCTGCCCCACCTGATAATAAGGCCCACCAGTAGAGAAGAAGGCCAACATCATGAAAATTCAAGATTTCTGGAACAACGCCTATTTGGCGTGCCTAGCACGCGTCCCGCCCGAGGATGCGGAGAAACAGGCCACCGAGGCAACAAACCGCTGCATCGAATTCTGGCAATCCAATATGGAGCGCAGAGGCCTCCCTACTAGCGCTCCTCTTTGGAAAGATCAGGACATTACGTGGGTGCCGTTGTCGGGGGATGAATACCGCCAAATTGTCAGCCGACGCTCACCTCTCGAAGGACCGGACCAATAAGCTACAGTCCCCTCAAATTTAGTTGGGCTCTGATGTAGCCCCTAGCATCGTGGCATGAGCAAGCGCCTCAGCCATCGATTCAAACTCCGCCAGCGGGGGCTCTATGAGTGGCATTGTGTCCTCATACACGGCCCATGGATTACTTGGCGACGAGGGGCTAATACTGCCATCCGGGAGATAGCGCCGCCTGTCGACAACCACGTACTTCTTGTTACGCTCGGGCGGCACGCCCGTTGAACGACTTGGGAAATTCATTCAGACCTCCGGCAGGATTTAAAAACTCATAAGTAAAACAGTGAGCAGCTCCCTTCGCGACCCGAGCTCCAATTATTCATCGACAAGCGCGAGCCACGCGTGATGGCTGGTCTGGACAGACAAGAGCAGTGACGTCCCTCATGCAGCTCGCAAAGGACGTAGTTCTCGGCAGGGGCCACTCCGCGAGCGCAAAACGCGACAAGTGGCGAAGTTGGTGCCGTATTAGCCCTCAACTGAACTTTTCCAATCAACAGCCCGCAAAGCCGTTGCAGGGCATTGGGACAACGACTGAACGACCAAATCGTGAAATGGCGCTCGATCTTCCACGCTAACCCAAGATCGGCGTAGCGCCTCGTTGAGTGAAAGAGGTGCCGCTGGAAGCTTGGGATAGAAGCCTGATAACCCCCTGATGCGCTGCTCTTCAGTGAACGCCCATGGAAGGTCGCGCTCCAACCCGGCAAGCCCGAGCTTCTTCAAAACCTTCACGACATCTTCCAAACGCTCGGCAAGAACTTCGCTCTGAAAGCGCTCCGCCCCACCGCAGCGAACAACCGATGACCAGCGGTAACGCACTCCGTGCTTGTTACTTCTTGCCGCCCGATGCTCGGGAACAACGCCTTCGCCACGGAGTCGACGCTTCTTGAGAGCTTCCTTTGAAATCCCAAGGATGTACGCGGCGACGCCAGGACCGACCCACTCCACTCGCCCGGCCTTCGCTTTAGCCAACTCCAGCTCTTCTGCTTGGGTCAGTTCGATTGGCTTGGGCTGGGCTGGACGCCGTCCTGGGCGCAGGCCCATCACCTCCTTATCCAGTTCAGTTCCAGCCGTCATGACGCCTCCGTATGCCGGGCGAAAGGCCTCGCCGAATTGCCAGACACTGTCCCCGGCGCCCAACGCGCCTCCAAATCGCTTGCCTGCTGGGCAGCCTTGGCTTCGCGGAGTTCTTGTATCACCGTCTGAAGCACGTTTGCGTAAGCACAGTGGTAGGGCTCACGCGTCTCACCGTCGATCCAAGCCGCCTGTAAGGCAACTTCGACCGTGGCATCCCACACGTCACCCCGTTCAAGTGCATCGCTTAGCACTTGGTCGCTCACCACCAAGACATGGCCGGCCACCCGGCCATCCACCAACGCCCACTCATGGGGAACCACGGCAATGTCATCGAGCGTGGCCAGCGTGGCAATGCGCCCCAACTTCTTCTGAAGCCGGCTTGCGTCGTCGCGCGCCTGCCGCAAGGCCAATTCGATTTCCAGCTCACGGACCCGTTGCTGGGCTGCGTCCAGTTCGTCGATCAAGCGACGCTCTTTGACGCTGCGGCCCACGCGTGAGGCCTGCCAAGCAACGAGTTCGGTGTAAGGGTAACGGACGTGCTCGTTGGCCCCTCCAACAGCGCGGCCGGCGCCTTTCACGAAGGGCGGCCCTGCAGGAGGCGTTCGGCGGCGCCACTCGCCAAGCGTGTCGAAGTGGACCCCGAGGTAACGCGCCGCTGCTTTGGTGCTGATCGTCGGAGGCGGCAAGCCTGCGGCGGCTTTGGTCAGCTCAGCATCCAGTGCCGCAGAGCGCTGCTCCAGGTAGTCCTCTTCTTTACGCTGGCATTCCATTGGGTCGCTCCTTACTGGGCGTCGCGTCGGTTTCTTGCTGAGAAAATGGAGACTGGGGCATCGCCGGACTCGTCCAGCCGAGGCTTATCCGTCCCCTTCAAGCGATTCCAGACACGAGGACTGGTCGCGACCATGTGCTCCTCCACGCGGCCCATAGCCTCGCGAAGCTTTGACCATTCCTGCTCGGTGTAGCGTTCGGAGACAACGGCCATGCGATCCTCGCCTCGCCCCAACGTTCTGTGGTGGAGCAGTTGGGACACGATTCGACTTTCGCCGAACAGGAGGGCGGCGTAACGGCCGAGCGTCCGGCGCAGATCGTGGAGGGTCAGCCCAATGTCCACCTCTGCCCGCAAATCGAGCAACCCCGCGTCCCGGCGCACGTTTGCCACGATGCTCTTGCTGTCCGAGTAGTGCCCCGTGGTGCTTCGGTCCGATCGGGCGGGGAACACGAACATGGTTTTGGCCAGCGCGCGGCGCGCCCTCTCCACCTCCTTTTCCAGCCGGTCCAGCAGATCCCGGCGAGCACGCCTGGCTCGGGCGGCGGCCAACACTTCTTCCGCGTCCGCCAAGTCTTGCTTGAGCCTGGCTTCGTGCGCGCGCTCGTCGAAACGCCGCTGCAAAATCTTTTCAGCAAAGTAGGCCACCGGCAGGTAGCGCTCCTCGCCATTCTTCGTGTCAAACAAGTAGACCTGAGAGCCCGCCCGCCGCGTGTAAGGGTTGACCTCCTCCGGACCGGCCAACCAGACCCAGGACACCTCCGACTGGCGCAACTCGCCTGGGGAGCACCGGTCAAACCAGCGCAGGGGAGCGGCCTCGCCGCGGCGGGTGCCCCAGAGCAAGGTCAGCAGCAAGTAATCCGCGCCGGTGGCGTTCAAGCCGCCCTGCTCGTCCCGCCTGGCCAAGATCACCTTCAAGACCGTGGGCAGCGTTTCGTTCCCCAGCGGGTTGCGCACCTCGGCACGCTCGTAGTGCCGGCGCAGCGCTTGCGAGTCCCGCAGCATGTCGTCGTCGTGGATGACCTGGAACGGGTTGTAACGCAGCACCGGGTCCCGCTGCTGCTGGGCCGCCGCCTTGCGTTCCCGCTTCAGCACCAGGTCGACCGCCCTCTTCGCGTCTGTGAACGCGTGCTCGGTCGACGCCAAACCGGCCGCTTTGACTCGCTGGATGTACTTCCCGGTCACGCCCAACGCTTCGAGCTGTTGCGTGGAAAGCTCGGCCCAATCCGGCTGATCTGCCAGTGCTTGGCGCATCGGGGTGGGGATCCGGTTGGAGCGCACCATGGACGATCGCCGCAAGCTGTCGAACGCACGGTGGATGTCCTTGTCCAACAGCTGAAGGATCGGCTTGTCCGCCAGCCCGACTTCCGGGCGAGCGAACCGCGCCAAGCTGTCCTGGATCGCCCGGATGCTGGCGGGCTTGGCTTTCTTGTTGCGAACGCGCTTCTGCAGGTCCTCAACGTAGGCCGCAAAGCAGTCCGCCAGCGTGAGCCCCTTTAGCTCCACCAGCTGCTCGGCTCGGGCCTCTTCCTTCGAAGGATGCTCGCCCGTTTCTCGGACCACGGCCAACTTCCGCCGAGCGAGCTCGTAGGCTTGCTCGGGGCCAATGTCGGTGACGCTGCCCAAGGAGAACCGACGAACCCCGGCCGGGCCTCGGACCACGACTTCGTAAGTGGTGCGGGTCGTGCCCACGTAGAAGCCAAAGCCCGTTGGCGCGCCCTGATTGCCGTCCAGGACGCGGTAAGGCTTTCCGGCGTCTCCGGGCAGTCGAGGGGCGATGACCACCCTTCCCTGCTTGCCTTCGACCGGGCCTTTGGCCACGCTCAGTTCGCAGATTTGGCGGTAGGTCAGCTTAAACTTGGTGCCTCGGCGACGCGGGGCCTCTGCCTGCGTCGCAAGAACCGTATCCATGGTCGATCCGCCGTCTGTCCGTCGCAACATCGATTTGATCCTCTTTGAGTGATCACCGCAACTGCGGCGCAACGAAGAACCCCGTTACTTGCCGTCAGCTGCCGGGATCGACCGCTACAAACCGTAGGAAGTTCTCTTGCAAACCACTGATTCAAAAGCGAAACCGTCTACATCGAAGGCCAGTGCAGAGCACACGCCCCTCATGAAGCAGTTCTTCGCAGCCAAGTCCGAGTATCCGGACCTGCTGCTGTTCTTCCGCATGGGCGACTTCTACGAGCTGTTCTACGACGATGCGCGCAAGGCCGCGCGCCTGCTCGACATCACCCTGACCCAGCGTGGCAGCTCCGGCGGCGCGCCGATTCCGATGGCCGGCGTGCCGGTACATGCCTATGAAGGCTACCTGGCGCGGTTGGTGGCGCTGGGCGAGTCGGTGGCGATCTGCGAGCAGATCGGCGACCCGGCGCTGGCCAAGGGCCTGGTCGAACGCAAGGTGGTGCGCATCGTCACCCCCGGCACCGTGACCGACGAAGCGCTGCTGGACGAACGCCGTGACACCCTGCTGATGGCGCTGTCGCGCACGAAGCAGGGCTACGGCCTGGCCTGGGCCGACCTGGCCGGTGGCCGCTTCCTGGTCAATGAAGTCGAGACCGACGACGCGCTGGAAGCCGAACTGGCCCGGCTGGAGCCGGCCGAGCTGCTGGTGCCCGACGAGGAGAACTGGCCCGACTTCCTGCGCCACCGCACCGGCGTGCGCCGCCGTGCGCCGTGGCTGTTCGACGCGGACAGCGGCCGCCGCCAGCTGCTGAACTTCTTCAAGCTGCACGATCTGAGCGGCTTCGGTATCGATGACAAGCCACGTGCCACCGCCGCCGCCGGCGCCCTGCTCGGTTATGTCGAGGAAACCCAGAAGCAGCGCCTGCCGCACCTGACCTCGATCGCGATGGAAACCGCCGCCGAGGCGATCGCGATGAACGCCGCCACCCGCCGCCACCTGGAACTGGATACGCGCGTCGACGGCGATACCCGCAATACCCTGCTGGGCGTGCTCGACAGCACGGTGACGCCAATGGGCGGGCGCCTGCTGCGCCGGTGGCTGCACCGCCCGCTGCGCCTGCGCGAGGTGCTGGTGCAGCGCCACCATGCGGTGGAAACCCTGATCGATCGCGGCAGCGATGCCGACATCCGCGAACAGTTCCGCCGCCTCGGCGACCTGGAACGCATCCTGACCCGCGTCGCACTGCGTTCGGCGCGCCCGCGTGATTTCTCCACCCTGCGCGATGGCCTGGGCCTGCTGCCGGCGGTGCGCGAAGTGCTGGCGCCGCTGGATTCACCGCGCCTGCAGGCACTGCATGCCGCCTTGGGCGAGCACGACGCGTGCGCACAACTGCTGGCCAGCGCCATCGCCGAAATGCCGCCACTGAAGCTGAGCGACGGCGGCGTGCTGGCCGATGGCTTCGATGAAGAGCTGGACGAGCTGCGCCGCCTGTCCACCCATGCCGACCAGTTCCTGGTTGACCTGGAACTGCGCGAGCGCGAGAGCAGCGGCATTCCCACCCTGAAGGTGGGCTACAACCGCGTGCACGGCTACTACATCGAAATCAGCAAGGGCCAGTCCGATCGCGCGCCGGTGCACTACACCCGCCGCCAGACGCTGACCAATGCCGAGCGTTACATCACCGAAGAACTGAAGGCATTCGAGGACAAGGTGCTGTCCGCGCGCGACCGTTCGCTGTCGCGCGAGAAGTACCTGTACGAGCAGCTGCTGGACACCCTCGGCGAACAGCTGGAACCGTTGAAGCAGTGCGCCGCCGCGCTGAGCGAACTGGACGTGCTGGCCGCCTTCGCCGAACGCGCGCAGGCGCTGGACTGGTCGCGGCCGGAACTTGAAACGGCACCGTGCCTGAAGATCGAGCGTGGCCGCCATCCGGTGGTCGAGGCGGTGCGCGAGCAGCCGTTCGAACCCAACGATCTGGATCTGCATCCGGACCGCCGCATGCTGGTCATCACCGGTCCGAACATGGGTGGTAAATCGACCTACATGCGGCAGAACGCGCTGATCGTGCTGCTGGCCCACATCGGCAGCTTCGTGCCGGCCAGCCGGGCGCTGATCGGCCCGATCGACCGCATCCTGACCCGCATCGGCGCCGGTGACGACCTCGCCCGCGGGCAGTCGACCTTCATGGTCGAGATGGCCGAGACCAGCTACATCCTGCACCACGCCACCGCGCATTCGCTGGTGCTGATGGACGAGATCGGCCGTGGCACGTCCACCTACGACGGCCTGGCGCTGGCCGACGCGGTGGCCCGCCACCTGGCCTACCAGAACCGCTGCTACACGCTGTTCGCCACCCACTACTTCGAGCTGACCGCGCTGGCCGACGAGCAGCACGAGGGCGGCCGCAGCGGCATCGCCAACGTGCACCTGGATGCCGTCGAGCACGGTGAAGCGCTGGTGTTCATGCACGCCGTTAAGGACGGCCCGGCCAACCGCAGCTTCGGCCTGCAGGTGGCCGCACTGGCCGGCCTGCCGCGCGCCACCGTGGCGCAGGCGCGCCGTCGACTGGCCGAGCTGGAACAGCGCGGCGGTGAGAGCCATGCCGCCGAGCTGGCGCCGCAGGCATTGGATGCACCGCAGCAGTTCGGCCTGTTCGCGGCGCCGTCGAACAAGGCACAGGAAGCACTGGCCGCCATCGATCCGGACGAACTGACGCCGAAGCAGGCACTGGAAGCGCTGTACCGACTGAAAGCACTGCTGTAACCGCAGCACGCACCCATGGCTTCCCGCCGCCACGCGGGAGGCCTGTCGAAAGATCCGGCAAATCTTATTCTTCGTTTCAATTGACAGAACCTATCAAACTGAACGGATCATTCGATTATTCATTTCATCTGGCCCTAGCTAAAGTCGAGTGAAGATGTTCCATCCCGTCTTCACCCGCAGGAGCCAGCCATGAGCCAGTCCGATAACAACAGCCCGAAATGTCCGTATCACACCGCGCCGTCGCCTGCGGAAGGCGCCCAGCAGCAGCGCGAGCTGAGCACTACCCCGAAGCAGAAGCACGGCGATGAACCGGTCACGCCGATGACCACGGCCTTCGGCGCGCCGGTGGTGGACAACCAGAACAGCAAGACCGCCGGCCCGCGTGGCCCGCTGCTGATGGAAGACGTGTGGCTGCTGGAAAAGCTGGCCAACCTCAACCGCGAGATCATTCCCGAGCGCCGCATGCACGCCAAGGGCTCGGGCGCATTCGGCACCTTCACCGTCACTCACGACATCAGCAAGTACACCCGCGCCAAGCTGTTCGAGAAGGTCGGCAAGCAGACCGAGATGTTCGCCCGCTTCACCACGGTGGCCGGCGAGCGTGGCGCCGCCGACGCCGAGCGTGACATCCGCGGCTTCGCCCTGAAGTTCTACACCGAAGAAGGCAATTGGGACCTGGTCGGCAACAACACGCCGGTGTTCTTCCTGCGCGACCCGCGCAAGTTCGCCGACCTCAACAAGGCCGTCAAGCGCGACCCGCATACCAACCTGCGCAGCGCACGCAACAACTGGGATTTCTGGACGCTGCTGCCCGAAGCCCTGCTGCAGGTGACCGTGGTGATGAGCGACCGCGGCATTCCGCGCAGCTTCCGCCACATGCACGGTTTCGGCTCGCACACCTACAGCTTCACCAACGCCGACAGCGAGCGCTTCTGGGTGAAGTTCCACTTCGTCAGCCAGCAGGGCATCGAATCGCTGACCGACGCGCAGGCGCAGATCCTGGTCGGCCATGACCGCGAAAGCCACGGCCGCGACCTGTTCGCCGCGATCGAGAAGGGCGACTTCCCGAAGTGGAAACTGTTCATCCAGGTCATGCCGGAACTGGAGGCGGAAACCTACCGCATCCATCCGTTCGACCTGACCAAGGTGTGGCCGAAGAGCGACTACCCGCTGATCGAAGTGGGCCAGTTCGAACTGAACCGCAATCCGGTCAACTGGTACCAGGACGTGGAGCAGTCAGCGTTCGCGCCGAGCAACCTGGTGCCGGGTATCGGCCCGTCGCCGGACAAGATGCTGCAGGCGCGCCTGTTCGCCTACTCCGATGCGCAGCGCTACCGCCTGGGCGTGAACCACCATCAGATTCCGGTGAACGCGGCGCGCTGCCCGGTGCACAGCAACCACCGCGACGGTGCGATGCGCGTGGACGGCAACTACGGCGGCCTGCCGCACTACGAACCCAACAGCTACGGCCAGTGGCAGGAGCAGCCGCAGTACCGCGAACCGCCGATGAAGATCCGGGGCGACGCCGACTTCTGGAACTTCCGTGAGGACGACGCCGACTACTTCAGCCAGCCCGGTGCGCTGTTCCGCAGCTACAACCAGGCACAGAAGGAGCGACTGTTCGCCAACACCGCCCGTGCTCTGGGCGATGCGCCGGACTTCATCAAGCAGCGCCACATCGACAACTGCAGCAAGGCCGACCCGGCCTATGGCGCTGGTGTTGCCGCGGCGCTGAAGGCGCTGGCCAGCCAGCCGTCGGATCCGTTCAAGCCGGCCCAGCCGGAAGCGGACTTCCCCACCGCGACCCCGGGTGCCGAAGACATCGAGCTCTGATCGCCCTGCCCCGTGAACGCCACGCCGCCTCCCCGTGAGGCGGCGTCGCCGTTTTAACGGTCTGCGTCGTACCTTCTGCACGCCCAACCCCAATCAAGGATTCCGCAGATGAGCCTGACCGACGAACTTCTCGCCAAATTGCAGGGCGCCCCGCTGCAGCAGGTATCGCAGCAGCTCGGCATCAGCGATACCCAGGCCTCCGGTGCGATCAGTGCCGCGCTGCCGGTGCTGATGGGCGCGCTGGGCAACAACGCCTCGCAGCCGCAGGGCGCACAGGCGCTGCTCGGTGCACTGCAGAACAACCACAGCGGCCTGGACCTGGGCAGCGTGCTCGGCTCGGTACTGGGCGGCGGTGGCGGTGGCGCCGCCAGCGACGGTGCCGGCATCCTCGGCCACATCTTCGGCGGCAGCCAGCAGAAGGTGGAAACCGGCCTGGCCCAGGCCACCCAGCTCGACAGCGGCCGTACCAGCCAGCTGCTGCAGATCCTCGCACCGATCGTGATGGCCTTCCTCGCCCAGCGCCTCGGTGGTGGCCAGGCCGATGCCGGCTCGCTCAGCCAGGCCCTCGGCCAGGAGAAGCAGCAGGTGCAGCAACAGGGCGGCCTTGCCGGCGGCCTGCTTGGCAGCGTGCTGGACCAGGACGGTGACGGCCAGCTCGGCGTGGGCGATCTGCTGAAGATCGGCGGCAGCCTGCTGGGCGGCAAGCGCTGAGCCAAGGCGGCGCCGGACCCGGTCTGGCGCCCTGCAACTTACAACGCGTCGATATCGCCGAGCGCGCGGATCAACCGCCGTGCGCGTTTGTCCGGCTTGTGCTCCGGCGGCTGGAAACCATCGCGTGCGGCGATGCGCAGCGCCCGCTGCTCGGCGCGGCGGGCCCTGGAGGCCTCACTCTCGGCATACAGCTGCTGCGCCGCCGGCGCCGGCCCGCGCTGATCGCTCAGCCCCAGCACCTGGATCTCGAAATGCTCCTCGCCGCGATCCACCTGCAGCTGCTCGCCGACGCGCACCGCGCGTGAGGATTTCGGGCGCTGCCCAGCCACGCTGACCTTGCCGGTCTCGATGGCCTGCTTGGCCAGGCTGCGGGTCTTGAAGAAACGGGCCGCCCACAGCCAGATGTCCAGGCGGACACTGGGCGGCAGCGGGGAAAGCTCGGTCATCGGCAGGGACTACTCCGTTCGCTTGTTCAGGGGACGCGGGTTGTCGGGGTCGGTGCGGCAGCCGCTGCCCCCGATCAGGGAGGGTACGCCGGCAGAAAGATCCTGGCGCTGGCTGCCGACCAGGCACTCGGGCCGGTCGGTGGGCCGCACCTGGGTATCGCCCAGCCGGTCACCTGTCGAACATGCGGCCAGTACGACGCTGATCAAGGCCAGCGCCAGGCTCCACTTCACCTGCAGTCGTTGATGCATTGCCACATCCCGCAAACCGGCTTGGTGCTAGTGTGCGCCTCCCGGGATTCGATCACCACTCCATGGCCAAAGCGCCGCTTGACCTGACCTCCGGCCCGATCGGCCGCAATCTCCTGCTGTTTTCCCTGCCGATCCTGGCAGGCAACATCGCGCAGTCGCTGAACGGTTCGGTGAATGCGGTCTGGGTCGGGCGCTTCCTCGGTGAGGCGGCACTGACCGCCACCGCGAACGCCAACAACATCATGTTCTTCCTTATCGGCTCGGTGTTCGGCTTCGGCATGGCTTCGACCATCCTGATCGGACAGGCGATCGGCGCGCGCGACATCGCGCAGGCGCGGCGCGTGGTCGGCACCAGTGCCACCTTCTTCATCGGCCTGTCGGTGATCATCGCCATCGCCGGCTGGTTCATGGCCCATCCGCTGCTGGCGGCGATGGGCACGCCGGCCGCCTCGCTGCCATTGGCCGAGGCCTACCTGCAGATCATCTTCCTGGCGATGCCGACGCTGTACGCGTTCGCCTTCCTCACCGCCGCCCTGCGCGGTGCCGGTGATTCGCGCACGCCGTTCCGCTTCCTGATGGTATCGGTGGCACTGGACATCGTGCTGAACCCGGTACTGATCTTCGGGATGGGGCCCTTCCCCGCGCTGGGCATCGCCGGCTCGGCCTGGGCCACGCTGGTCGCGCAGACGTTGTCGCTGGCCGGCCTGCTGCTGTACATGCGGCACAAGCGCCACACCCTGTGGCTGGGCCGCGCCGACCTGCGCTTGTTCAAGCTCGACATGACCATCCTCAAGGCGCTGGTGGTCAAGGGCGTGCCGATGGGCCTGCAGATGGTGCTGATTTCGCTGTCGGTGATCCTGCTGATGACCATGGTCAACCAGTACGGCACCGACACCGGCGCCGGCTACGGTGCTGCCCTGCAGCTGTGGAACTACCTGCAGATGCCGGCGATGGCGATCGGTGCGGCGTGTTCTTCGATGGCCGCACAGAACGTCGGTGCGCAGCGCTGGGACCGCGTGCGCGGTACCGCACGCCAGGGCGTGCTGTTCAACTTCCTGCTGACCGGCGCGCTGATCCTGCCGTTGGTTGTGTTCGATCGCCAGCTGCTGGCGCTGTTCCTGCCGCCGGCCAGCCAGGCGCTGGACATCGCCCGCCACCTCAACCATGTGGTGATCGGCTCGTTCCTGTTCTTCGGCGTCAGCTTCGTGATCTCCGGCGTGGTGCGCTCCACCGGCGCGGTGATTCCGCCACTGCTGATCCTGGCCGGCTCGCTGTGGGGCGTGCGCGTGCCGTTCGCCGAACTGCTGCAGCCGTACTGGGGCGCCGATGCAATCTGGTGGAGCTTCCCGGTCAGCTCGCTGGTGTCGATGCTGCTGTCGCTGGCGTATTACCGCTGGGGCGGCTGGCGCAAGGCGAAGATGATGGGCAGGCCCTCGCATGCCGAAGAACTGGCGACGCCGTCGGAGATTCCGGCCTGTCCGCCGTCGCCGGTGGCCGACCCGGATGCCGCACCGCCACGGTAGTGCCGGCCGCCGGCCGGCAACCTCATGGACCGGCCAATGACAAGGTAGTGCCGGCCGCTGGCCGGCAACCTCACACCTCTCCAGCAGCATCGCGCAACAGCCGGCCAGCGGCCGGCTCTACCGTTTCTTCTTCGCCGCATTGAACGCCGCCGCTGCGCGCAGCAGCGCCTTGAACGCAGCGGCATCCGGCATCGCGCCTTCATGGATGTCGATCGCACGCCGCGTATTGCCCTCGAGGCTGGCGTTGAACAGGCCTTTGGGATCGGCCAGCGCCGCACCGTTGGCGAAGGTCAGTTTCACCGCCTGCTTGTAGGTTTCGCCGGTGCACAGGATGCCGTTGTGCTCCCACACCGGTGTACCGCGCCACTTCCAGGCTTCCTGCACGTCCGGCAGCGCTTCATGGATCAATGCACGCACGCGTGCCAGTGTTTCACCGCGCCAGTCTGCCAGCTCGGCGATGCGTGCATCGATCAGTTCGGCCGCCGGTGTTCCGGCATCGGCCGGGTTGGGGGCATGCGTAGCCATCAGGAGCTCTCGTCGGGAAAGGAATGAGAAAGTCGGGGTTACATGCGCTCGCCGGGCAACGCGGCGGCCTGGCGCACCCAGTCGAGGAACTGTGCCTCATCCAGCGCGCCATCCTGTGCGATATGCAGGTAGCGCGTATCGGCACTCCTGGACGGCTCGGGCGGCATCGGCTTCAGCACCGCGCCACGAAAGAACGCCACCTTGATGTAGCGGGTGAAGCAATGGAAGCTGAGAAACCAGCCTTCGCCCGGCGCCACCGCATACATCGGCGAGTTCCACTTCACCGCCTTGTGCACGCCGGGTACGGCCCGTTCGATCAACGCATCCAGCTGTGCGCCGACCGGGCGTTTCCAGTCCGGCATGGCGGCGATGTATGCCTGCACCGGAGCATCGCCCTCGCCCTTGGCGATCCGGGGGTTGCCGCCGGACAACAGCGTGGGCGCGGTGGAAGGTGCGGTTCGCTTGGCAGGCATCGCACGGCACGTCTATCGGGATGAAACCGCAGCCTAGCGCGGCCCGTAGCCAGCGGTCACGGCGCAGTGCGCCATCGGCTCAGTCCGCCTGCCGCGCCCGGAACTGGCGCCAATCCGGCAGCTTGCGGTGGCGGCGCAGCGAGCGCATCAGCGCCGCCATCACAAGGCCGAACAGCGCGCCGGCCACCAGACCGGCCACCAGCAACAGCACCAGCGGACGTTCGCTGCCCTGCCACAGCATCAGCCACATCAGCGCGGTCCAGAACAGCCCGAACAGCAGGCCCTGCACCAACGCGTTGGTGCCAAAGCCGGCCAGGATCGGTGGCGGCAGTGCGATGCCCAGGCGCCACAACAGGCGATGCAGCAACGGCGCCGATTGCACGCGTGCCAGCCCCTTGCCGTCGAGAAAGCGCAACGCCGACTGGATCACGGCCGGATAGCGAAGGTTGATGTCGTTCATCACCTGATCGTGGCCGATGCGATGCCGGAAACGCAAACGGCCACCCGAAGGTGGCCGTCGCGGCAACAACCGAAGTTGTTTATCAGGCCTTGTCGGCCAGACGGGCAGCCTTGGCGGCAGCAGCGGCAGCCAGGTCTTCCTTGATGCGGGCAGCCTTGCCTTCCAGGCCACGCAGGTAGTACAGCTTGCCGGCGCGGACCTTACCACGACGCTTCACTTCGACCGAGTCGATGATGGCGCTGTGGGTCTGGAAAACGCGCTCGACGCCGTAGCCGTGCGAGATCTTGCGGACGGTGAACGAGGAGTTCAGGCCGGCGTTCTTGGTGGCGATGACGACGCCTTCGTAGGCCTGCACGCGCTCGCGGCTGCCTTCCTTCACCTTCACGTTGACGACAACGGTGTCGCCCTGGCTGAACTTCGGCAGTTCACGGGTGATCTGGGCGGATTCGAATTCCGCGACGATGGACTTGTTCAGCTTGCTCATGGGTTACACCGATTCTTGTTCGGGTGGGCGTGTCGTATCGACAACGTAGGCTCATGCAGTCACCGGACTGTGCTGCACGTTTGTTTTGGGTACTGCGCGCGCCGACCAGGGTCGACGGGAATTGGCCATGATAGCCGATAAAGCCGACCCTGCGCTAGGGGCTGGCCTTCTGGTTCCGGGCCTGACGGCCCTGCTCCAGCAGTTTGCGGTCGGCCTTGCCCAGTGCCTGTTCATCCAGCAGGTCCGGGCGCCGCTCGGCGGTCCGGAGCAGCGACTGCTGGCGGCGCCAGGCGGCGATGGCCGCGTGGTTGCCCGAGCGCAGCACGTCCGGCACGTCACCCAGCGGGTGCTGGGCCGGCTGGCTGTAATGCGGGCAGTCGAGCAGGCCGAGGTCGCCCTCGAAGCTGTCCTGCGCCGCCGATTCGGCGTCGTTCAGGGCACCGTCCTGCAGGCGGGCCACGGCGTCGATGATCACCGCCGCGCCCAGTTCCCCCCCGGACAGCACGTAGTCGCCGAGGGAGATCTCCTCGTCGACATTGGCCTCCAGGAAACGCTCGTCGATGCCCTCGTAGCGGCCGCAGAGCAGGACCACGCGCGGCAGCGCCGCCAGTTCCCGCACCTTGGCCTGGGTCAGCGGCGCCCCCTGCGGGCTGAGGTAGATCACCCGCGCCGGGGTCGGATCGGCCTCACGGATCGCCTGCAGGCAGGCCTGCAACGGCTCGATCAGCATCACCATGCCCGGGCCACCACCGAACGGACGGTCGTCCACGCGGCGGTAGTTGCCTTCGGCGTAATCACGGGGGTTCCAGCCGTGCAGGCTGAACAGCCCCTTCTCCTGCGCGCGCCCGACCACGCCCAGTCCGGCGGACTGGGCGAGGAACTCGGGGAACAGGGTGATGACGTCGAAACGCATGCTCACGCTCAGAACTCGGGATCCCAGTCGACCACGACCAGGTTGGCCTCGAAGTCGACCGACTTGACGAAGTCCGGCTGCACGAACGGAATCATCCGCTCGCGGTCACCGCGGACCACCACCACGTCGTTGGCTCCGGTGCTGAACAGGTGCGAGACCTGGCCCAGGGCAACGCCCTCGGTGGTCTTCACGTCCAGGCCTTCCAGGTCCACCCAGTAGTACTCATCGGGCTTCGGTGGCGGCAATGCACTGCGGGCCACGTAGATCTCGGTGCCGTGCATCGCTTCGACGGTATCGCGGTCCTCGACGCCGGGGAAACGGGCGACCAGGTGCTTGCCGCTGTCGCGGCCACGCACACCTTCAATCGTGGTTTCCACGCCGGACGGGCTGCGCACGATCCACGGCTGGTAACGGAAAATGGCGGAACGTGGCTCGGTCCAGGACTCGAGCTTGATTTCGCCGCGCACACCAAAAGCGCCGACAACCCTGCCCAGCAGGATGCGGCGCTCGATATCTTTCATCTGCTTCAACCAAGAGGGCCACGCCGAAGCGTGGCCCGTCAGGATCAGGCCGCAGCGGCCTGGGACTTGGTCGCTTCCTTGATCAGGTTGCGGACCTTGTCGGTCGGCTGGGCGCCGTTCTTGACCCAATGGTCAACGCGGGCCAGGTCCAGCTCGATGCGCTTCTCGGCGCCCTGGGCAACCGGGTTGTAGAAGCCAACGCGCTCGATGTTGCGGCCGTCGCGCGCGCTGCGCACGTCGGTGACGATGATGTGGTAGAACGGACGCTTCTTGGCGCCGCCGCGGGTCAGTCGAATCTTGACCATGGTGTTTTTCCTATTGCCCAGTCGCCAGGATGGCGAGGTAAGCGGGCGATTATAGCGGCAGAGCCCGGCCGAGCCAACCCCGGGGAACCCGCCCGGGGTCAGAACCCTTTTGCGCCGCAAAAGGGATCTGACCCCAATCTGTCCCAAGGCACCGCCGCCAGCACTGCCCTGCCCCGTTCAGCCAAGGCCTGCGAGCCAGACAGCACGTGCCCATCGATGGCGTCCAGCGCCCAAAGACCGCTGGCGTTGCAGGCAAACGCGCTCTTCACACCGGCCAGGTCCGCCAGCCGCAACGGCTGCGTCGCCTGTGCCCCCGGCCAATGCCGCTTCAGCAGCGCTTCGGCCGTCCCGCGCAGGGCCGGCGCCTGTGGCCAGAGCAGCCGCTCACCATCGTGCACGGCCAGGTTCCAGGTGCTCCCTTCACTCACGTCGCCATCGGCGGTCACGAACAGCACATCGTCGAATCCTTGCGCCATCGCCGCGCGCCGCTCGGCAAACAGGCCAAATGTGCCCACATGCTTGATCTGCGGCATTTCGCGCTGCCAGGCCACGCTGTGCACGCGCTTGGGCGCGGCCAGGGCCACCGGCGCTGAAACTGCCACCAGCACGTCCACCGGCACGGCCGCCAGCGGATTGCGGAAATCGAAGCGGCGCGAGTACACCGTCACCCGCAGCGAGGCATCGGCCAGGCCGGCCTGCCGCAGCGCCTGCGCCATCCACGCCTGCACCTGCACCGTGTCCAGTTCGCTGCCGAACAGTTCGCGCGTGGCCTGCGACAGCCGCGCCAGATGCAGGTCCAGCCCCTGCACTGCACCACCACGCACCTGCAGCGAGGTGAAGTGGCCGTAGTTCACCAGCGCCGGCAGCAGGTCCGCCACCTGCGCCGGCTGGCCATTGCAGGTGACCCTCATCGCAGCAGCGCCTGCGCCTGTTCCCACATGCCGCGCAGCACGTCGGCGGCCGGCTGTGCAGGCGCCATCCACGCCGACTGCCCGGCCCAGGCCTGCATCGCCGCCAGGCGATTTTCCTGCACGGCCTGCTTGCGCATCGGCGCGGTCAGGCCACGCTGCACCGGGTACGGGCGCGGCGCAGGGGCGCCTTCGGCAGCAGCGGCGCGCACATACGCGGTCGCCAGGCCACGGCCAAGGCGGCCGCTGAACGCGCGCGTCGGCCAGGTATCTTCCGGTTCGCTGGCGGCCAGCCCATCGGCCCACGCCGACGCGATCGCCGCCTCGGGCGTGCGCAGGAAGGCGGTGCCGATCTGGACGGCGCTGGCCCCCAGGGTGAGTGCGGCAGCAATGCCACGGCCATCGGCGATGCCACCGGCAGCGATCACCGGAATCTGCAGGTGATCGGCCAGGCGCGGCAACAGCGCGAACAGCCCGACCAGCTGGCGTTCGGCCATTGCCGGATCAAACGCACCGCGATGGCCACCGGCCTCCATGCCCTGCGCCACCACGGCGTCGGCACCGGCGTCCTGTGCGGCACGCGCTTCGGACAAGGTGGTCGCGCAGGCGATCCAGGCAATGCCGGCGTCCTTCAGCTGCTGCACGTGGCGCGGCAGCAGCACGCCCATGATGGTCGACGCCACCGCCGGGCGTGCCGCAAGCAACGCAGCGAACTGTTCTTCGAAATCGGCAGGCGTGGCGTCGGCGGCGCTGGCCGGCACGTCCGGGCCCCACTGCGCGAGGAAAGCGCGGCTGGCGGCCTCGGCAGCGACATCACGGCTCGGTGCGGGGTCCGGCAGCCACAGGTTCACCTGCGCCGGGCCGGTGGAGGTCGCGCGGAAGTCCTCCATCCAGCGACCGATATCGGCCGACGACGACAGCACCGCGCCCATCGCCCCCATGCTGCCGGCATTGGCCAGCGCGGCGGACAACGGTACGGGGCAGGCACCGGCCATCGGTGCCAGCAGGATCGGAACGGAAATGCCAAAGCGCCGGCAGAACGCCTCGACGCGGGAAGTTACAGCGGAACTCTGCATGACGGCCCATCGTTTCGGACAGGCCCCCATGGTGCGCGCGGGACAGGGGAAGAGTCGAGCCTGCTGCTGCGCGCCGCCGCCCGAGCGTGAGCTCGGGCGCTACATCACACTGCGGACGGGGCCGTCATCAACGGAACGGCATGCCGCGGCCGCCCATGGCGCCCATCATGCCCTTCATGCTGCGCAACATGCCCTTCATGCCACCGCCGGCCATCTTGCTCATCATCTTTTCCATCTGCATGTACTGCTTCATCAGCTTGTTGACGTCGGCCGGGGTCACGCCCGAACCCTTGGCGATGCGCGCGCGGCGCGAGCCGTTGAGCAGGTTCGGGTTGCGCCGTTCCTTCTTGGTCATCGAGCCGATGATGGCGATCATGCGCGGCACTTCCTTGCCCTGGCTGACCTGCTGCTTCAGGTGGTCGGGGATGTTGCCCAGGCCCGGCAGCTTGTCCATCAGGCCGCCGATGCCGCCCATGTTCTGCATCTGCTCGAGCTGGTCGCGCATGTCGTTCAGGTCGAACTTCTTTCCCTTCGCGACCTTCTCGGCCAGCTTGGCGGCCTTGTCCTTGTCGACCTGCTGCTCCACCTGCTCGACCAGCGACAGCACGTCGCCCATGTCGAGGATGCGGCTGGCGATGCGGTCCGGATGGAACACGTCCAGGCCTTCCGGCTTTTCGCTGACACCGACGAACTTGATCGGCTTGCCGGTGATGTAGCGCACGCTCAGCGCGGCACCGCCACGGGCGTCACCGTCGGTCTTGGTCAGCACCACGCCGGTCAGCGGCAGCGCATCACCGAAGGCCTTGGCGGTGTTGGCCGCGTCCTGGCCGGTCATGGCGTCGACCACGAACAGGGTTTCGGCCGGGTTCACGGCAGCGTGCAGGGCCTTGATCTCGGCCATCATCGCTTCGTCGATGGCCAGGCGGCCGGCGGTATCGACCAGCAGTACGTCGACGAACGACTTGCGGGCATCGTCGATGGCGGCGCGGACGATGGCTTCCGGCTTCTGGTCGGCGCTGGACGGGAAGAACAGCACGCCCACCTGCTCGGCCAGGGTCTTCAGCTGCTCGATCGCGGCCGGACGGTAGACGTCGGCCGAGACCACCATCACCTTCTTCTTGCGCTTTTCCTTCAGGTGCTTGGCCAGCTTGCCCACCGTGGTGGTCTTGCCGGCGCCCTGCAGGCCCGCCATCAGGATGATCGCCGGAGCGGGCACATTGAGGTTCAGGTCGCTGGCCTCGGCACCCATCACCGCGGTCAGCTCGTCGCGCACGACCTTGATCAGGGCCTGGCCCGGGGTCAGCGACTTCAGCACTTCCTGGCCAACCGCGCGCACCTTGATGCGCTCGATCAGGGCCTGCACCACCGGCAGCGCGACGTCGGCTTCGAGCAGCGCGATGCGTACTTCGCGGGTCGCCTCGCGGATGTTCTCCTCGGTCAGGCGGCCGCGGCCACGCAGGCGCTCGATGGTGCCGGAAAGGCGCTGGGTCAGGGACTCGAACATGCGGCGCAACCTGTCTGAAAGCGGGGGACAATAAGGCAGACAGTATAACGGGTCCGGCTGTCCGCCCGGACTGCGACCACCGGGCCGTCGCCAGCATCACAGGGGTATGCGAAACTGCAACGATGACAATCGTTCTCATCGCCGTCCTGCTCTACCTGGCTGCCAGTGCCCTGCTGGTGCGCGCGCTCGGCCGCGATGAAAGCACCGGCTCCCCCACCTGGCTGTGGCCGGCCCTGCCAGCGATGCTGCTGCATGGCGGTTACCACGTGATGGTGGCGATGCGCACCAACGGCGGGCCGGACATGCACTTCTTCGCCGCGCTGTCGCTGGTCGGCCTGGGCATGGCCTGGCTGACCTCGCTGGTGGGCGCGCGCGGCCGCATGTCGGCACTGGGCGTGGTGGTGTTCCCACTGGCCGCGGTACTGCTTCTGGCCTATCACGGCTACGGCCACGAGCCGAGCAAGGTGCTGGGCTGGCGCCTGGCCAGCCATGCCTGGCTGGCGCTGCTGGCCTACGCCACGCTGAGCATCGCCGCGCTGCTGGCGATCATGCTGTGGCTGCAGGAACGCGCGCTGCGCCGCCGTGAGTTCCGCCCGTGGCTGCGCGCGCTGCCACCGCTGGCCGACCTGGAATCGCTGCTGTTCCGGGTGATCACGGTCGGCTTCGCGCTGCTGACCCTGACCCTGGTCACCGGCGTGCTGTTCGTCGACGACCTGCTGGCGCAGAAGCTGGTGCACAAGACCGTGCTGAGCGTGCTGTCGTGGATCGTGTTCGGCGTGCTGCTGGTCGGACGCCGTCGTTACGGCTGGCGCGGCATGAAGGCGGTGCACTGGACGCTGGCGGCAATGCTGTTGCTGCTGCTGGCGTTCTTCGGCAGCCAGTTCGTGATCGAACTGGTGTTCGGGCATTCGCGATAAAGGCATGCCGACCAACGGTCGGCACCCACCCAACATCACCTGGTAGTGCCGGCCGCTGGCCGGCAACTGGACCGCACCCTGCGTGGATGCTGCCGCCGGTCAGGGCACCGGCTGCGCCAGGATCTTCCGCACCGAACGGCCGCTGTTGGTGAGGATGTCATCGACCTGCCAGCAGCCCTGGCCCTGGCGCACCATCGGCAGACGGGTCACGTAGGCCTTCTTCCATACCGCATAGCGCATCTCGACCTGGCCGGCAGTGGCCGAGGCCTCTTTCCAGCGGTAACGCACCGGGGTTTCAATGTCGCCGTCCTGCGCATCCAGCCACGGGTCGGAATCGATCGTGCAGATGCCCTCTTCGCGCTGCTGGCAGGCACGCTCGCCACGCAGTGCCTTGCCGAACGCCGGGCTGACCAGCGCGGGCGGTGGCTCCAGCAGGTCACCATTGTCGGTCGTGGCTTCGAAGAAGGCACGGGCAACGGCCATGGGCTCTTGGCAGGCCGGTGCGGCCTGCACGGTGGGGGCCAGCAGCAGCCCGGCGATCACGAACATCCCTGTCTTTCGCATGTATTCCATTCCCTGGGGGTGATGATGATCCGTTGTAGAGCCGAGCCCATGCTCGGCTGCTTTCCGCGTGGGCCGAGCGCAGGCTCGGCTCTACAGGAGCGTGCAGCTTACAGCCCATAACGCTCGATCACGTCCAGATGCGGCTGGCGATCCTGGTCACAGGCTTCAGCCAGGCGCAGCCAGCAATGCGGATGCGGCCACGTCGCGGTGTGCTGCTGGAGGAAGCGGTGCAGCGCCAGCGGCGCATGGTCCTGCGGCTGGGCGACGGTGAACAGCAGGCCGGGCAGCGTGCCCTCCTCCCTATCGGGGTCGGTGACGGTGTAGTCCGGGCGGCTGTGCGACCACACCTTCCAACCCTGCGCTTCGGCCGCCTCGACGAAGGCATTCCACGCCTCTTCGCCCGGGTGCGCGCCATCGATCATCCAGCTGCGGGCGAAGCCGCCGCGCTCCAGCACATGCACCTGCGCATAGGTCGGGATGAAATGCTCGCGCGCTTCCTCCTCCTCGGGTGCCGGATGCACCAGTGCGGCATCGAACACCACCCAGTCGCCCACCTGCTGGGCGCGGTTGGACGGCGCATTCTCGACGATGCGCGCGGTCACCGGTCCGCTGCGGCGGGCGTAGTACTCCATCGGCTCGCCGTTCTCTTCGCTGCGGATGATCACCCAGCCCCACGGTTCCTCGACCACGCCCTCGTGGCTGGACAGCTCCATGCCAATCGCCGCGGCCGAGCGGCGCACCGCGTCCCAGTCGCGCGCCGCGCTGGCCGCACTCATGTGGTCCCAATGCGCGGCGTTCGGCTCGTCCAGCAGCTCCACCAACTGCGCATAGCAGGCCTGGGCCTCGCTGAAGCGGCCGGTTTCCATGTACATGCGCGCCAGCGTGCCGCGCGCGCCGTGCGAGCCCGGAGACAGCTCCAGAAGCGATCGGGCCGCCTGCTCCAGCGCCGGCCAGTCGGACACCCGGCGTGCGCGCTGCACGTCGCACCAGTGCGCGAACACCGGCACGCTGCTGCGGTAGACCTCGGCCAGCTGGCGCAGGCCGTCGTCGTCCCCCTGCTCGGCCAGCCTGCGCATCAGCGTGTAGGCTGCGGGACCATCGTTCTGCGCATGGCTGCGTACGAACCGCCACAACAGCGCTCGCGCCTCGGCCTGCGCGCCGCAGGCGCTCAGCGCCGAGGCGGCCATCTCGGCCAAGGCCTCGTCATCGGGCAGCTGCGCCTGCGCCTGCAGCAACCACTGCGCCTCGCGCTCGGGGTCGCGCGCCTGGTTCTGTTCACCCTGCGCGTCCAGCCATGCCAGCAGCTCGCCGGCCGGCACCGGCAGCGGTGCGACATCCGGCAATGCATCGATGCGTGCCGCCAGGCCGGCCACCAGCGCTGCCGCCCCCCGGTCCTGGCGCAGCTGCGCCAGATGGGTACGCGCCAGTTCCAGCTGGCGCAGTGCCACCCAGCGCGCACCACGCTGCAGGGCAAGCTCCAGGCTCAGCGCTGCCACTTCGATCAGCAGGCGATGCGATCCGACCCGGGCGAAGTGCTCGATGATCGTGTTGAAGCGCGTGCCCAGGTCCCACGTATTGCGCGCAGGGTCACGCTGGCACAGCGCTGCGGCGGTGTTCGCCCACAGCCGCCAGTAGTTCGGGGTCAGCTCGCTCCACGGCACCAACTGCTGCAGCGCTTCTTCGTCGCGGCCCAGCTGGGCCAACGCCCATGCCTTGGACAAGCGGCGCGGCACCGTGCAGTTGGCCGGCTCATACTCCCCGGAGGCGGCCACTTCGGCTTCGCGCTTCTCGATCAGCGCCAGTGCCTCGTCGGCGCGGCCGACAGCGAGCAGGATCTTGATCTGCATCTCCGGGAAGCTGTCGAACACTTCCTTGCCACAGGCCTCCACGGCGTCGGCCTGCGCCTGCAGGTAATCCAGCGCCTCCTGGCCACGGCCATCGTCGAGCAGCGCATCGGCTTTCTCGCAGCTCAGGCACTGGAAGCAGGCCCAGCTGGGATCGATGCGGCCGAGGGTCTCGTCGCACACCTCGATGCGCTCGGGCACCCAGCCCGGGCCATCGATGTTGCCGTAGCAGGCGGCCAGGTCCTGGGTCACGCAGATCGACTGCGGGCATTCCAGGGTGTCTTCGCGGTGTGCCCGCTCGAACAGCGCAACGGCTTCGCCAAGTGCGCTCTCGCCTTCAACACGGTTGCCGACGCGGTTGCGCAGCGCCCAGTGGCCGACGTAGACGTCGACCCAGGGGTTGTCGAGCGCCTTGCCCAGTGCGCGTGCTTCGGGCAGCAGTGCATCGACACGGTCGATCTGCAGTTCACTGACCTCGTCGGCGAGGCGGTTCAGCAGGTGCGCGTTCTGCGCCTGGCCGGCCTGGCGCAGGTCGCCCTGCAGTTTTTCGACCCAGTTCCAGATGTCCATGGGGTAAGTACTCCTGTCTAGCGAAGGCTGGATGAGAGGGCGCGGTGCTCAGCGCAGCATCTGCTGCAGGGCACCGGCGATATCGGTAAAGGCGCCGTTGAGATCCGGGCCCTGCGTGGCGGTCGTTGCCCGGGCCAAGGGACGGCCCTGCGCAGCGACGATGATCTTCAGCGAGCGCAGCAGGCGTGCCGCCGCTTCGGCCTGCGGGTGGCCCTCGCGCTGGGCGCGCAGCAGCGCCTGCACCGCCGGGTTGTCGAGGTTGAGGTACAGCCGCGAGGGTGCACGCGATTCGATGCGTGCGGTGAACTGGCGCGCCAGGCGCAGCGCCGCCATCGAAACGCGCTTGTCGTTCTCGTCGTCTTCCAGGCGCTGCTTCAGTTCGGCCTCGCGGTCGGGCACCACCACCACCGGCAGTGCTTCCGGGCTGAAACGCGCCGGCAGCAGCTGCTCGCCATCACCCAGCTGTTCGCGCAGCCAGGCCAGCTGCGCGTCGTCGAGGCTGTCATCGCTGCGGAACAGTGCGCGATTGCCCTGCTCGGTGCCGAGTTCAACCAGGCGCAGGCCCTTGGCCTGGGCCCAGCGCCGCAGGAACGGCACCACCGCGTAACGATGGCCATGCGCGACCGGCACCCCCATCGCGCGGAACAGCATCTCTTCGAAGCCACCGCCATTGTCGAGGATGACATGCACGGCACCGCGCGCCGGCAGGGCACTGGCCGGCAGGTCGCCCTGCGAGGTCGGCACGCGCACATGCTCCATCAGCAGGTCGAACAGGCGGTCATCGCACAGCGCCGCGCCCAGCAGCGCCTCGTTGTGGCGGCTCAATACGCGTCGCCACGCCTCCGGCTGCTGCCGCGCAACGTCGGCCAGACCATCGATCAGCGCCTCCAGCAAGGCATGTTGCACAGCGCGGTACTGGTCATCGCGCTGCAGGTCTTCGCGGCTGGCGGTGGGAGTCAGCCGCGAGGATTCGATCACCCCGCCGATGAAGCCAGCCCACGGCGGCAGCAGGTCACGGGCATCGTCATCCAGCAGCATGCCGCGCACGAACACCGACAGGTTGCGGTTGTCGCTGGTGCCATAGGTGGCACCATCCTGCACCCACAGCAGGCCGGTGGCATCGCTGTTGCCGTCGGCACGCAGCGGCACGGTGACGATCGGCTCGAAATCGTGCTCGAAGCGCGCGGCGAACTGCAGTGCCTGGCGGCGTGCCTGCACCGGGTGCACGGCCACGTCACCCTGCCCCCGCCACGGCGGCGGCTCGGGGTTGAGCGCTTCGGTCGCAGCACCGATGAAGATCGGTTCGGACAGCAGCGCGCAGTAGCGGCCCAGCACCTCGTGCAGGCGCGCCTCGTTGGCCAGCGGCAGGAAGTCCGGATGCAGCTCCAGTTCCACCTCGGTGCCGACCGCACGTGCCGGCACTTCGCTGACGGTGTACTGCTCGGCATTGCTGGACACGTACAGATGGCCCAGCTCCGGCGTCTGGTACGAGGTGGTACGCACGCTGACCCGGCGCGCCAGCACGAAGGCCGACAGGAAGCCGAGGCCGAACATGCCGATCAGGCCTTCATCATCCTCGCCGCCCTGGCGCAGGCCACGGGTATAGCCGACGCCGACGGTGGCCAGGTAGTCGTGGATCTCCTGGCGGGTCAGGCCGGCACCGGTATCGGTGATGCGCAGCACGCCGGCACCGGCATCGACCTGCACCGAAATGCGCGAAGGCACCTGGACGCCGGGCTGCTCGATGCGGCGGCGGATGATCGAGTCGTGCGCGTTCTGCACCAGTTCGCGCAGCGCCACCACCGGGGTGGAATACAGATGCTTGCCCAGCACCGTCATCAGTCCATTGAGATCGACCCCGGCACGACGGATCTCGGCGTTGGGGGCGGTGAGCGCGGTGTCCTGCATGTAATCGTTTACTCCTGGGCACGGAAAGGCGCCAGAGGGCGCCTTCGTCGAGCGGGAAAAACTAGCACAGCCAGCCTGACCGTTGCCGTATATGACGTATGTGGAGGCAGGCCCCGCAGCAGTCCCCCCAGTGCCTCACGCCGCGTCGATGGCCTCGGACAGGCGCTCCACCGCGATCACTTCCATGCCTTTCACCGATCCGCCCTTGGGCGCATTGGCCTTGGGCACGATGGCGCGCTTGAAGCCATGGGTGGCGGCCTCGCGCAGGCGGTCTTCGCCATTGGGCACCGGCCGGATCTCACCGGACAGGCCCACCTCGCCGAACGCAATCGTCTTTTCCGCCAGCGGCCGGTCCTGCAGCGAGGACAATACGGCCAGCAGCACCGGCAGGTCGGCGGCGGTTTCCTGCACGCGGATGCCACCGACCACGTTGACGAACACGTCCTGGTCGCCGACCAGCACGCCACCGTGGCGGTGCAGTACCGCCAGCAGCATGGCCAGGCGGTTCTGCTCCAGGCCGACCGCGACACGGCGCGGATTCGACAGCGGCGACGCATCGACCAGCGCCTGCACCTCCACCAGCAGCGGCCGGGTGCCCTCGCGGGTGACCATCACGCAGCTGCCCGGCTGATGGGTGCTGCCGCCGGACAGGAAGATCGCCGATGGATTGGAGACCTCCTTCAGGCCCTTGTCGCCCATCGCGAACACGCCCAGTTCGTTGACCGCACCGAAGCGGTTCTTGAACGCGCGCAGCAGGCGGAAGCGGCTGCCGCTCTCGCCCTCGAAATACAGCACTGCATCGACCATGTGCTCGAGCACGCGCGGGCCGGCGATGCCGCCCTCCTTGGTCACATGGCCGACCAGGAACACGGCCGTGCCGGTCTCCTTGGCAAACCGGACCAGCCGCGCCGCGCTCTCGCGCACCTGGCTGACCGAACCGGGCGCGGCGGTCAGGCTCTCGGTCCACAGGGTCTGCACGGAGTCGGCCACGATCAGCCGCGGGCCGGCCTTGGACGCATGCTGCAGGATCGATTCGACCCCGGTCTCGGCCAGTGCGTTGACCCCGTCCAGCGGCAGCTCCAGGCGGTGCGCGCGGCCGGCGACCTGCGCCAGCGATTCCTCGCCGGTGACGTACAGCACCGGCAGTTCGGCCGCCATCTTCGCCACCGCCTGCAGCAGCAGGGTCGACTTGCCGATGCCCGGATCGCCACCGACCAGCACCACCGCGCCCTCGACCAGGCCACCGCCCAGCACCCGGTCGAACTCGCCGATGCCGGTGGAGACCCGGCGATGCTCGGTCTGCTCCACGTCCTTCAGGGCGGTGATCTTCGGCGGGTCGATCTTGCCGGCCCAGCCGGCCCGGCGCGAAGCCGGCGCCTTGGCCGCCGCCGCGCTTTCCAGCACGATCTCCGACAGCGAGTTCCAGGCGTTGCACTCGGTGCATTGGCCCTGCCACTTGCTGAATTCGGCGCCGCATTCATTGCAGACGTAGGCGGTGCGGGCTTTTGCCATCGGATGATTTCCAGCTACGGGAACAGGCGTGGCAGGATAGCCGAGCCGGGTCGCAGGTGCTGCGACCACTCAAGTCCTGCCCACCTGCGCCGATAGGGGTCGCGGGCGTGCGCCTTGCGGGCGCCCCTCCCTCCCCCACTGGATTCATCATGACTGGCAGCTACAGTCAGAGCCTGGTCATCATCTCCGTGCTGGTGGCCATTCTTGCTTCGTACACGGCGCTGGACATGGCCGGGCGCCTGGCCACGGCCGAGGGTCGCGTGGCCCGCTGGTGGCTGGCCGGCGGCGCGGCGGCCATGGGCCTGGGCATCTGGTCGATGCACTTCATCGGCATGCTCGCCTTCGACCTGCCGATTCCGGTGGGTTACGACCTTGGCATCACCCTGTACTCGCTGGCGGTCTCGATCGGCGCCTCGGCCTATGCGCTGTGGCTGGTGTCGCGGCCCAGCCTGCCGTGGCGCCGGCTGCTGGCCGGGGCCGTGCTGATGGGCCTGGGCATCGCCACCATGCACTACCTGGGCATGGCGGCGATGCGCATGCAGCCGGGCATCGACTACCACCCGGGCTGGTTTGCCGCCTCCATCGCGGTGGCCATCGGTGCCGCCGGCGCCGCACTGTGGATCGCCTTCCGCCTGCGCGCCGAGCGGCGCAACACCCTGCTGCTGCGCGCGCTTGCTTCGCTGGTGATGGGCCTGGCCATCGTCGGCATGCATTACACCGGCATGGCGGCGGCGCGCTTCCCCGAAGGCAGCATCTGTGGCGCCGTCGGCAGTGGCGGCATCGACACGCGCTGGCTGGCGGTGCTGGTGATCGTCACCACCGTGGCCACGCTGGGCATCGCCCTGGTCGCCTCGCTGTTCGACCGGCAGATGCGCGTGCGCACCGGTCTGCTGGCCGATTCGCTGGCGCACGCCAACGACAAGCTGATCCAGGCCGCGCTGCACGACCCGTTGACCCAGCTGCCCAACCGCATGCTGCTGCAGGACCGCATCGAGCAGGCGATCGAGAAGGCGCGGCGCCGCAACCATGCAGTGGCGGTGATGTTCTGCGACCTGGACGGCTTCAAGGCGGTCAATGATGCGTACGGCCACCAGCTCGGCGACCGCCTGCTGGTGGCGGTGGCACAGCGCATCGGCGGCCAGCTGCGACCGCAGGATACGTTGGCCCGCCTCGGCGGCGATGAGTTCGTGATCGTGCTGGCCATCGACATTCCCGACGATGCGGTGGTGGTGGCCGAGCGCATCATCGCCGCGGCCGGCGAACCGTTCCTGCTGGATGCGGCCGAACTGCAGGTCAGCGCCAGCCTGGGCATTGCCCTGTACCCGGATGACGCCGGCAACGAGCGCGAGCTGATGGCCCACGCCGATGCGGCGATGTACCACACCAAGGAAACCGGGCGGAACGGCTACACCTTCTTCACCCCCTCGATGCAGCTCAGTGCCAACCGCCAGCTGCGCCTGCTGCAGGACCTGCGCAAGGCCATCGCCCGCGACGAACTGATCCTGCATTACCAGCCCAAGTTCCCTGCCGCCGGCGCACCGGCCACCGGGGCCGAAGCGCTGCTGCGCTGGCAGCACCCGGAGCTGGGACTGCTGGCGCCGGACGTGTTCATCCCCATTGCCGAGCGCAGCGGCCTGATCCTGCCGATCGGTGACTGGGTATTGGACCGCGCCTGTGCGCAGCTGCGGGCATGGCACCAGGCCGGGCATACGGAATGGTCGATGGCGGTGAACCTCTCGCCGCTGCAGTTCGCCTCGCCGGCACTGCTGGACAGCGTGCGCGAGGTGCTGCACCGGCATCGGATCGAACCGGCGCGGCTGACCCTGGAGATCACCGAGACCACGGCGATGAAGGACGTCGATGCCAGCCTCGCGATTCTCAACGACCTGACCGCGATGGGCGTGCACATCGCCATCGATGATTTCGGCACCGGCTATTCCAGCCTGCTGTACCTCAAGCGCATGCCGGCCACCGAACTGAAGATCGACCGTGCGTTCGTGCACGACCTGGAGCGCAATGACGAGGACGCCGCCATCGTCTCGTCGATCATCGCGCTGGGCCGCACCCTGCAGCTGCAGGTGGTGGCCGAGGGCGTGGAGACGCAGGCGCAGCGCGAGTACCTGAGCGAACTGGGGTGTGATCAGTTGCAGGGTTACCACCTGGGCCGACCGATGGACGCCGAGGAATTCCTGCGCCGGGTGGGGTGAGGCGCCAGGTCCGGGGTCGGATCCCTTGCCGCAGGCAAGGGCTCTGACCCCATCCACGCATGGCGTGGATCTCCTGGTAGAGCCGGCCGCTGGCCGGCTTCGCGTAATTGCCGGCCAGCGGCCGGCACTACCACCCTGTGCCGGCCATGCCGGGTGGGATCTCTTGCACAGGCAAGGGCTCTGACCCCATCCACGCATGGCGTGGATCTCCTGGTAGAGCCGGCCGCTGGCCGGCTTCGCGTAATTGCCGGCCAGCGGCCGGCACTACCAGCCTGGTGGGTGCACGAAACGCGCAACCACAGCAAACAGAAAGGCCGCCCGAGGGCGGCCTTTCTGCGTGGCAACGTCGCGAGGACGTCAGTGCATCATGTGCACGTTCATGTTGTGCATGACCCACAGGGTGCCGATCACGATGATGCCGATCACCACAACGGTGAAGGCCGCAGCGTTGACGTTCCAGCGGCTTTCCGAAGAGCGGTCCAGGTGCAGGAAGAACACCAGGTGGACCAGCATCTGCAGCACCGCGGTGACCGCGATCACCACACCGTTGACGGTGCGCGAGAAATCACCCGACATCACCATCCAGAACGGGATGACGGTCAGCACCACCGCCAGCACGAAGCCGATCAGGTACGACTTCACGCTGCCGTGGCTTTCGCCGCCGGTGCCGTGGTCGTGTGCGTGGTTGTCATGTGCCATTACAGCGCTCCATTGAGGTAGACGACGGAGAACACGCCGATCCAGATCAGGTCCAGGAAGTGCCAGAACAGGCTCAGGCACGCCATGCGGGTCTTGTTGGTCGGGGTCAGGCCGTACTTCTTCAGCTGCACGAACATCACCAGCAGCCACAGCAGGCCGGCGCTGACGTGCAGGCCGTGGGTACCGACCAGGGCGAAGAACGCCGACAGGAAGGCACTGCGGTCCGGACCGTAGCCCTGATGGATCAGGTGCTGGAACTCATAGACTTCCATGCACATGAAGCCGAAGCCCAGCAGCCAGGTAACCGCCAGCCACAGGAACATCTGGCCAACCTGCTTGCGGTGCATGGCGATCATGCCCAGGCCGAAGGTCAGCGACGAGGTCAGCAGCAGCGCGGTTTCCCACGCCACGAACGGCAGTTCAAACAGGTCCTTCGCGGTCGGGCCACCATCGGTACCGCCTGCCAGCACCACGTAGGTGGCGAACAGCGAGGCGAAGATGAGGCAGTCGCTCATCAGGTACACCCAGAAACCGAAGACGGTGTTGCCGCCGGTGTCGTGGTGCTCGTGGTCGTCATGGCCATGGGCCGCCGCGTGCGCGGCGTGCCCGTGGCTCAGGGTCGAGGTATTGGTGCTCATGCCTTCAGCTCCGACTTCACCAGGCCCTGGGCTTCCAGGTGCTTGCGGTGTTCGTTCTCGATGCGTTCCACCTCGGCGGCCGGGACCCAGTAGTCCACGTCCTGGTCGAAGGTGCGGTAGATGAACGTGGCGATCATGCCGACGAAGCCGACGATGGCCAGCCACCAGATGTGCCAGATCATCGCGAAGCCGAACACCAGGCTGAAGGCACCGATGACAACGCCCGTGCCGGTGTTGCGCGGCATGTGGATGTCGGTGTACTTGGCCGGCTTCGGCCAGGCTTCACCGCGCTGCTTGCGCTCCCAGAAATCGTCCAGCTCGGTGACTTCCGGCAGCGTGCCGAAGTTGTAGAAGGCCGGCGGCGAAGAGGTTTCCCACTCCAGCGTACGGGCATCCCACGGGTCGCCGGTCAGGTCGACGGTCTTCTTGCGGTCGCGGATCGAGACGGCCACCTGGATGATCTGGCACAGGATGCCGGCGCCAACGATGAAGGCACCTGCGGCGGCGATCAGCAGCAGCGGCTCATAGGCCGGGTTGACCGTGCTCTGCAGGCGACGGGTCATGCCCATGAAGCCCAGCACGTACATCGGCATGAAGGTCACGTAGAAGCCGATGAACCAGCACCAGAACGCGCACTTGCCCCAGAACTCATTGAGGCGGAAGCCGAACATCTTCGGCCACCAGTAGGTGATGCCGGCGAACATGCCGAACACCACGCCGCCGATGATGACGTTGTGGAAGTGGGCGATCAGGAACAGGCTGTTGTGCAGCACGAAGTCGATGGCCGGGATCGCCAGCATCACGCCGGTCATGCCGCCGATGACGAAGGTGACCATGAAGCCGATGGTCCACAGCACCGGGGTGGTGAAGTGCACGCGGCCGCGGAACATGGTGAACAGCCAGTTGAAGATCTTCACGCCGGTCGGGATCGAGATGATCATCGTCGTGATGCCGAAGAAGGCATTGACGTTGGCACCGGAGCCCATGGTGAAGAAGTGGTGCAGCCACACGATGAACGACAGCACGCCGATGCAGGCGGTGGCGTAGACCATGCCCTTGTAGCCGAACAGCGCCTTGCGCGAGAAGGTCGCGATGACTTCGGAGAACACACCGAACGCCGGCAGGACCAGGATGTACACCTCCGGGTGACCCCAGATCCAGATCAGGTTGATGTACAGCATGGCGTTGCCGCCACCGTCATTGGTGAAGAAGTGCGTACCCAGGTAACGGTCCAGGGTCAGCAGCACCAGGGTGATGGTCAGCACCGGGAACGCAGCGACGATCAGCACGTTGGTCACCAGGGCGGTCCAGGTGAACACCGGCATCTGCATCAGCTTCATGCTGGGGGTACGCATCTTCAGGATGGTGATGAAGAAGTTGATACCGCTCAGCGTGGTACCCAGGCCTGCGACCTGTAGACCCCAGATGTAGTAGTCCATGCCGACGCTTGGACTGTATTCGATGCCCGACAGTGGCGGGAATGCCAGCCAGCCGGTGGCAGCGAACTCACCGATCCACAGCGACAGCATGATCAGCACCGCACCGGACACGAACAGCCAGAAGCTGAGCGAGTTGACGAACGGGAACGCGACGTCGCGCGCACCGATCTGCAGCGGCACGGCCAGGTTCATCAGGCCGGTGATCAGCGGCATCGCCACGAAGAAGATCATGATCACGCCGTGGGCGGTGAAGATCTGGTCGTAGTGGTGCGGCGGCAGGTAGCCCTCGGAGCCACCGACGGCGATGGCCTGCTGGGTACGCATCATGATGGCGTCGGAGAAACCGCGCAGCAGCATGACGAAGGCGACGATGAGGTACATCACGCCGATCTTCTTGTGATCCACCGAGGTGAACCACTCCTTCCACAGATAGCCCCACAGCTTGAACTTGGTGATCAGGGCGACGACGCCCAGGCCACCAAGAACCGCGCCGATCAACGTCGTCAGGACGATCGGATCGTGGGGGATCGACTCAAGAGAGAGTTTTCCCAACATGTTCATTCTCCCGAACCCGCGTGGCCGGCATGGCCTGCGTGTTCGTGTTCGTTGGCATCCAGGTTTTCACCCGATTCCTTGGAATCATGCGCATCACTGGGGGCATGGCCCTCGTGCGCTTCATGGGTGGCGGCATCGGCAGCGGCGGCACCGGCATGCGAGTGCTTCATGCCGTAATGCTTGTTGTCGCCCATGTGCTTGGCGATGACCCAGTCGAACAGGCCTTCTTCGGTCTTGCCGAAGTAGGTGACCGGATACCACTCGGCGTTGCGTGCTTCACCCAGCGCCTTGAACGAGGCCTTGTCCAGGGTCTGCTCACCGGCGCGGACCTGGTCCAGCCACTGGCGGTATTCGGCATCGGTGACCGAGTAGGCGGTGAAGTGCATCTTGGCGAAGCCCGCGCCGCTGTAGTGCGAGGACATGCCCGGGAATTCGCCGGTCTCGTTGGCGATCAGGTGGAGCTTGGTCTCCATCGCAGCCATCGAGTAGATCATGCTGCCCAGGTGCGGGATGAAGAACGCATTCATCACCGAATCGGACGTGATCTTGAAGTTCAGCGGCGTGTTGACCGGGAACTTGATTTCGTTGACGACCGCCACCTTCTCTTCCGGATAGATGAACAGCCACTTCCAGTCCAGCGAGATCGCCTCGATGGTGACCGGCTTGACGTCCGAATCCAGCGGACGATACGGGTCCAGTGCGTGCGACGAACGCCAGGTCAGGACCGCCAGCACCAGCACGATCATGCAGGGAATGGACCACACCACCACCTCGATCGCCGTCGAGTGGGACCACTTCGGCTCGTAACGGGCCTTGGTGTTGGAGGCGCGATACTTCCACGCGAACGTCAGGGTCATGATGATGACCGGGATGACGACCAGCAGCATGAGCACGGTGGCCGTGATCAGCAGGGTCTTCTCATCCTGGCCGATCTGGCCCTTCGGACTGAGGATGGCCACCGCATCGCAACCGGTGAGCATCACCAGCAACGACAGCAGCAGGCCCGGGCGCAACCAGCGCCCAAGGGTTTTCAACGGAATCATCGGTCGATCCAATTGCGAGGGAATGCCGTTCCCCGTCCCTGCCTGTTCCGGCCAAAAGCCGGTCCCACCGGTCCGGAAGACAGGCAGGGAGGTGGGGTCGAGTCAGCCTTTCAATTTTAGGCCGTCACCCACCATTTAAGAAAGGCATTGACATTGATCGAGCGCAGGAAAGGCCCGATTCTGGCTGCGACACGTTGTCGCACCGCGCAGGTGTGACGGGCCCATGACCCAGGACTGCGTGCCGGCCCCGCGCGCTCGTGGGGCCATTCGCCCTCGTTCGGCAAAGTCACCTGAACCGGTTCAGCGTACTGGCGGGTGCCTGGCGTGGGATGCTCTGCACAGGAGGAAGCCCCCGATGGACAAGATCGACTTCAAGAAGCGCGACCGGGCGCTCTATCAACCGCCCGCCGGCAGGTTCGTACCGGTCGATGTGCCGCCCCTGCCCTACGTGATGGTCGATGGTCACGGCGACCCGAACACGGCCCCCGCCTACCTGCAGGCCGTGCAGTGGCTGTATTCGGTGAGCTATGCATTGAAGTTCGCGCTGAAGGCCGAAGGGCGCGACTACGTGGTGCCACCGCTGGAGGCGCTGTGGCGCGCCGAGGACCCGGCCAGCTTCATCGCGCGACGCAAGGATGAGTGGGCCTGGACCGTGATGATCCGCACGCCTGAGGTTATCCGGCCTGCGCAGTGGCAAGCGGCGATCAGCAAGGCGCGCGCGAAACTGGGGGATGCGCCGCCCAGCCTCCGCCATGAAATCCTTGCCGAGGGCCCCAGCCTGCAGACCTTGCACGTGGGCGCCTACGACGACGAAGGCCCCGTCCTGGCGCATCTGCATGACGAAGTGATGCCCGCACTGGGTTACACCTTCGCCGGCCCCCATCATGAGATCTACCTGAGCGACCCGCGCAGGACCGACGCGGCGCGGTTGAAAACCGTGCTGCGGCAGCCGGTGCGGCCGATCGGGCCTGATGAGGATTCCGGCACATGACACAAGGAACGCCATGCACCTGATCAACCGACTGCTGCACTGGACCACCCTGCCCGCCGGGCGCCGCCTGATGGCCGTGCTGGGTGCCGCGCTGGTGATCGTGCTGGCCTGCAATCCGGATCTGCTGCCGTTGTTGCCGGTGGTGGATGCGCTGGGGATGGACGTGCTGATGCTGTTGCTGACTGCGCAGGTGGTGGCGGTCCTGCCTTGGGTGCGGGAGCGGGCCGCGCGTGGGACCACGGTGCTTGCACCCCTGCTGATCGGCGCGTTGGCGGGAGCAGCGGGTGGTTATCTCCGGCAGCTCGCGTGGTGGCTGGCACGGGATGCGGGGATGACGAGACGTTGCTGAAGGCTTGCAGCCTTCAGTGAGGTGACCATCCTATGATAACCGGCGGGCGCAAACAAAAAGCCCCGACCAAAGGCCGAGGCTTTTCACTACAACTGGTGCCGGAAACAGGAGTCGAACCTGCGACCTACGCATTACGAATGCGCCGCTCTACCAACTGAGCTATTCCGGCCTAGCTGGGCATCATAGCAGCAGCTTTTCGCTGTGGTCAATTACCCCCACGGGAGGACAATTGCCTACTGGCCCCTCAGAACGTCCGCAATCATTGAGTCACACTCTCAACCCACGTCACCTTCCCAGCCTGCTAGGGGGGTGAACCTACGGCTCCGGTGGCAATTCGCACGTTGATGTCCCCTCTATAGCTTTGATCGCCTTTTCAATCTCTTCGCGAGGGCTTACTGCTGGTGCAAGAACCAGCGGTCCCAAGTTGGACTCAATGGGTTCTGTCTTTTTAATTGCATCATGGAGAAGAGGCAGCGCCACTCGAGAATGGCATCCAAGCACTGCCAATGTCTTCGATGCGTAAAACCGCCCCACATCGCCATCAACATCTAGAAGTGAAGCGATCTCGCGCACTGTCGAGCTATTGACTTCATTAACCTCCTCCTTCCCGAGACCCGAAAGATATTCGAACAAGGCACTCATGCCCAGAGCCCTTCCATCGGCGGTAGGTTGCGCTTTTATCTCATGAACTGATGAAGTGACACTTCGGTTAACGTCCTGACCACCTCCTGCAAATGCAACATTGAGAACAAAAAAAAGTGCAAACACTTCCATATACTCCTCCAATACCCAGATAATTCATCAAGGCCATTCCACTTGAAATCTAACATCTACCGAAGGCGTCGCCGAGGAAGTACTCAATTTCGGATCAACTGATGTTGAAGGAACTACTCCTGCAAACCCTACTCCACCAGGAACAAAGGAAGAAGGCAAACTCAAACCCTCATAGAACCTCACACTTCCAGACCAGGTCACCTTTCCCCTATACCATTCACTCGGAAGCCTGTTGACCTTGAATGTATCCTGTCCATAGGGCGTAGGAACCGAACTCCCTGGAGACACCGTCCAAGCTTCCCAGTAACGAGTGGATGGAAGACCCACGATGCGATGCCCTGCCCTGTCATACGCCTCAACAGTAACTGAAATATCTTGGACTATCGCACCACCTCTTGGCGAAACCTGAGAAAGGCTCCAATTCCGCACCAATTCACTTGTCCCATTGGCACCTGCGGAACGGTTGATCGTCTCGTCTGCAACGAGACGCTGCCCACCGATAGAAGTGCTCCTCACTCCCGCTGTTGACCTGCTCACTCCAGAGGAACCGCCAATCGCCCCCTGCTCCAACTGGCAGCCTGTGTCTTTGCCACACGCTCGCCGGCCATCGGGATCAAAGTAGCGGTAGGGATTCGAATTGGCGTACCTGTAGCGTCCGAATGCGCCCACCGGATCGCGCATAGCCGATACAGGATCCACACTTAGAAACGCACCCAACTGTGAATCCATGTACCGTTGCTGCATGTAGCTCAAGTCTGTCGAGGCATCAGTCACATGCCCGGTATAGCCAGGCCCATCAGCAACCGGCTGGCCCACCACCGCGCCATATGGCTCATAGACGGTACGCCGGATTACGCTGCCAGCCTCGTCAGTCTCAGCGACCGGTGCCCCCAACGCATCGGTATGGATATAGGTAATCGTCTCCGCAGCAGCCTGATTGAACAGTCCACCCAGAATCAGCGCGGCCCCGACTACGGCTCGACTCAGCAGCGTCTTTATTCCTGCGTTCATCGCGTCCACCTCAGTTCGACCAGGCCGAGCACGCCTGCGCATTGCAGGCACGCACCTTGTAACCACCCTGGCAGCGCGTATCGAGGTCGTAGCCGATGCCTTCTGCCCTATAGGTCGCGCCGCCGCTGCTTGAACGCATGTTGTA